>JAGGNB010000081.1:0-82500 GCA_017886375.1 Octadecabacter sp. | reverse complement strand
CGTTGCAAGAAGCGACCCGATCATCACGCCCAACGCCCAGAATCCGTGGCAACGCGACATGATTGTCAGATCCGCAGATTTTTCCAATCGTCCCGCATAGGTATTGAGCGCAACTTCAAGGAACGCGACCACAGCACCAAACAGAGCCAGCGTCATAAACAAGCCGACGATACCACTGGTCAGGAAAGGCAGCAGCACAACACCGGTTTGAATAGGCAGTAGAATCGCGAAGGTTTTGCGCGGCCCTATCTTGGCCACCACACGGCTGGCCAATTGTAATGTGGGGATCAGCGCGATGGGCAATCCAAGCAGCGCAAGGGCGAGATCTGCTTTATTCAGCCCCAAACTTACTTTGATATAGGGGATCATCGCCAGCCATGCACCAAAGGCCATCGGCTGAAGCATAAACAGCGCCATGATAAGAAGTGTTGCTTTGCGCGGATTATAAACAGTCATGTGTAAACGTTATCAGCCGCCCGCGCGCGCGCCAGCGGTTTTTCGTGACGGCTTGTAGCGTGTCGCCAGCAGCGCGAGGATGACCACAAGGTACAGCATCGGTTCAACCTCCCACACTTTTTGCACCATTATAAAGTGAACGGCCCCAAGAGGGGCGATCAAGTACATAAGTTTGTGCAGTTTGCGCCACGTCGCCCCGCCTAGTTTTCGCACGGACAGGTTGTTGGATGTGATTGCCAAGGGGATCATCATGAGGAACGCCACCATACCGATGGTAATATAGGGGCGTTTCCAGATGTCGGCCCACATTTGCCCCCACCGCAGATTCATATCCAGTAGAACCCAGATGCCGAGGTGTACCACCACATAGCTAAAAGCCAGCACGCCAATTGCGCGGCGGAATTTCAGCAGGTTGAGCCCAAGGTATTTGCGCAGCGGCGTAATCGCGAGACCGATAATGATGAGCTGCAATGTGATCTGACCCATTTCACGTTCAAGGGCGTTGATCGGTTCGACCCCCATGCCGCCAGTTTGGGCGGAATAGAAGAAATAGGGGATTGGCAGAACATAAAGGAGATAGACCAACCAAGTCGGGATTTTGCGTGCAACGGTGTTGATGGTGTCGATCATCAGCAGCACTCATTCCCTAGCTGGATTGGCGGACAGGCAACCGTTCCGTAGGAACAATAGACACAACAATCCCCTGTCTTGGGGCGCAGCACTGTCCCGCACCCCGTGCATTTGTAAAAGTATTGGCAGGCGTCAGTCGGCATCGTTTCTACGTGCGACGCCGCGCAGCTGGGGCATGTCAAAGTGGACTGCAAGATAACGTCGTTCATGATCTATTCCGCCGCATCATCCAGAGACCAATCCCCATAAGGATGAGAGACGCACCAACGAAAGGGAATAGGACACTGTCACGATAGAGAGTCGCAATCAGACTGCCTGCGCCAACCGACGTTAAAACAAACGGCAGTAACCCCGTAAAGCAACAGAGCAAACCGACGCTGGCCCCCAAACCACCCAAGAACGCAAAAAACCGTCCCATCAGTAATTTGTCGTCAAATCCATGCCGTCGTAAAGACTGGCGACTTCGGGATAACCGTTGAACATCAGCGTGTCCTGGCGCGACGAGAACAAACCGCCACCGATCATGCGTTCGGATGCTTGGCTCCAGCGGGGGTGATCCACTTCGGGGTTCACATTACTATAGAAGCCATATTCGCGGTCACTGATCTTGTTCCAAGTGGTCGCGGGCTGTTCATCAGTCAGCGTGATGCGCACGATAGATTTGATCGACTTGAAGCCATATTTCCATGGCACGACCAAACGGATCGGTGCGCCGCTTTGGTTGGCGAGCGGGCGATCATAAATGCCAGTCGCCATAATGGTCAGCGGATGCATCGCTTCGTCCAGACGCAGGCCTTCGACATAAGGGAAGTCGATCACGTTGCGGCGCACGCCGGGCATGACATCGGGCAACACGGCCGTTTCGAACGCCACGTGTGTGGCGCCAGATTGCACACCTGCCTTTTCCAGTAAATCGGCCAGTTCAAACCCATTCCAAGGAATGACCATGGACCATGCTTCGACGCAGCGGAAACGATACAGGCGTTCCTCCATCGTCATGTCTGCGATGAGATCGGACAGCGCAAAGGTGCCCGGATTGTCCACCAAACCGTCAATTGTAATTTCCCACGGATCGGTGACCATATCACCAGCATTGTCGGACGGATCAGTTTTACCCGTGCCGAATTCGTAGAAGTTATTGTAGGTGGTGATTTCTTCCCATGTGTTCGGCACAAGCGCTTCTTGTGCAGCAACGGCCCCGCCCAAAGCACCCGCGCCTGCCATCCCCGCGAGGACCGCACGGCGATTCAGCCAAAGTGGTTCCGGCGTGATATCTGCTCGGGTGAATGTGTTGTTCCAGCGGTTGGCCATGGGTCTCTCCGATAATTGATTTTGACATAGTCTACAGTGGGCACCTTTCCCACGTCACTAAAACAAGTGTCACATCTGCGCGGGGGGACTGTAACGTTTGCGCCTGCCGCGGGCGTGCAGGGGGCTCTGCCCCCGCCGCTGCGCGCCCTCCGGGATATTTACAAGACAAAGGCAGTGTTAAGAAGGATAGAGTGTTGAAAGCAGGATGCTGGTGGTGTCGGGCTGTACGATCCGGACGTGGTCGCGGCGCATCTTTCGGGGTTCTGATACACCGACCGAATGGGCAATGGTTTCAACTTCTTTGATGATGCCCTTGGCGTAGGCTGCAACTTTCTCCCATTTTTCATCCGGAACGAGGCCCTTTTGAAACCGTGGATCATGGGTAGTGATCCCCGTCGGGCAGGTGTTTTTGTTACATTTCAGGGCTTGGATACAGCCAAGCGAGAACATAAATCCACGGGCCGAGGTGATGAAATCCGCGCCCGCGCACAGCGCCCAGGCAATGTCGCCGGGGTTCACCAGTTTGCCGGATGCAACAATGCGGATGCGATCCCTGAGGCCGCATTCATTGCGCATGGCCGAGACACGCGGCAAGGCTTCGCGGATTGAGACACCAACCAGATCAATCAATGGCATGGGCGCAGCACCCGTTCCGCCCTCGCCGCCGTCCAGCGTGATGAAATCGGGGGCACTTTCGATGCCTCTTTCTACTATCGTGTCAAAAAACTCTGCAAAGGCGGATTCCGAGCCCATCACCGTCTTGATACCGGTGGGGAGACCCGAAACATCGCGCACATGTGCGATGAAATCGAGCAGGTCGTTCCAGTCATTAACTTCGGCATGCCGGTTTGGACTGATACCGTCGCGGCCTTCGGGGATGCCCCTGATCTCGGCAATCTCGGCACTGATCTTGGCGGCTGGTAGGATGCCGCCTTTGCCGGGCTTTGCACCTTGGGCTAGTTTGATTTCAATCATTTTGACTTGGTCGTGTGCAGCCACTTTACGCAATTTGGCATCGTCCAGATTGCCGTCATCATCCCGGACGCCAAATTTCGCCGTGCCGATCTGGAAGACAATATCGCAATTGCCTTGCAAATGGTATGGCGACAGCCCGCCTTCGCCAGTGTTCATCCAGATGCCAGCCGATGCACAGCCGCGCGACAAGGCCTGCACGGCAGGTTTGGAAATTGCGCCGTAGGACATACCCGACAAGTTGAAGATGGATTTCGCAGTAAAAGGCGACCGCGCACCCTCCCCGATCACCATCGGGTCGGTGCTGGCGAATTGGTTATCGAGCGGCGGAAAGGCCGCATTCACAAAGATCGGCGTGCCTGGCACATTCAGGTTTCGGGTTGATCCGAATGCGACTGTGCTGCTGCCTTTGTCGGCGGCGTGTTTCACCCATTCGCGTTGCGCGCGGTTGAACGGCAGTTCTTCACGGTCCATCGCAAAGAAATACTGCCGAAAAAATTCGCCCAACGCCGAAAACAAAGACCGAAACCGCCCGACCACTGGATAGTTGCGCCGGATCGCATCCTGCGTCTGGGTGCGATCAATGATTCCCAGCACAACAATGACCAAAAGTACAAGTCCGACCGCAATGATAAGCGCGACCGCGAGGCCCTCAAATACCGACATGCTAAAGCTGGAGAACATCTACGACCATCCCTGACTGTGATTGAAGTTACCGATCACAAGATAGCCTGCCAACCTTGGGGTCAAGACAGGCATCGACGGCACTCGTTTCGGCAGGGCGCATACGGCGGCATCGCTAACTTAGCGACCACCAACATACCAACGCGGGGTTGGCCCCAAGACAGCAACATGTCGCGATTTTTCAACAGTAATTTGTTTCAGTCTGGACGTATTCAATCAACCTCTTGTGACTTGAAAGCGCAACAAGCGCGGGCTTAGCGCGCGTTGACTTGCAGTCAAATCACGGTGGCGGAAATCCCCTATGAACCAAGACCGTGATGCCCCGTAAACCTATGGATACCAGTTCGGTATTTTGCTTTATTGGAGGACTAACTAATGCTTCGTCGTACTTTCATGGCCGCTACGGCCACAATCGCCCTGACCGCAACTAGCGCATTTGCAGACGGTCATTCTATGGACATCGTGGACACGGCCATTGAGGCGGGCACGTTCACAACACTCGTCGCTGCTGTTGCGGCTGCCGGCTTGGTCGACACGCTGAAAAGTGAAGGCCCGTTCACGGTTTTCGCCCCAACAGATGAGGCGTTCGCTGCCCTGCCCGAAGGCACCGTCGAGGGCCTACTGGCTGATCCAGAAGCACTCGCCGCGATCCTGACGTACCACGTCGTCGCCGGTAAAGTGATGTCCACAGACCTGTCTGATGGCATGACCGCAACAACTGTAAACGGTGCAGATGTCACAATCATGACCGAAGGCGGTGTGATGGTGAACGGCGCAAACGTTACTGCTGCGGATATCGAAGCGTCTAACGGTGTTATCCACGTCATCGACACTGTTTTGCTGCCACCGATGTAAATCGGCACTCACGACAACGATTGGCCCCGGCGCGTTCCCTCGCGCCGGGGCCATTTTTGCTGAATCGCGCGGCTAGCATTGCCGACGAAGCCACCATCTTGTGCGTCTTTCTGTGAGATCCGGGCTGCATTCGCTGCGGCGCGTGGACAGAAATCCACCCACTCTACGGCGTATTTTCGCCCCATTTGTGTTTAGAAATGAAAGCCTGAACCCACGGGAGACGATCATGGGACTTCTTTTCAAGGCGTACAAAACCAGTTTGGACAAAGACGCGCACAAGAAACTGACGCGATTCAAGCGTATGCATGTGCGCCACGCCCCCGTGGCCGAGGTGGATCGCGGCATAGATCTGCTTGAAAGCCTGTCCCGCGCTGAACATCAACACGTTCGCAAACCTGCGACTAAGAGCGCTGAAACAGCCACTGCTGTGCGTCGGCCATTTTTTCAGTCCAAATTGGATATGGCTGCACTGCTGCACGCCACCGATCCAATTTCCATTGATGTCCTACATCGGGCGCTACCGCTGCGCGTGGCCAAAATCGCCTACTAGTCCCCCCTTAATAGGTGTGCATCATGTCTTTTATGATCGGTAGAACGATCGCCGCGAAGATACCCACACCAGCCCCAATCCCGAACCGCATTGGAAGGCCAGGGAACTTCGGGGCGACGGCGCTGAGGCAGCCGCAGACGACAGCGTAAAAAGTGAGTGTGATCGGATCCATTTGCTGAGCTTAACAGATGAACCCGATCCTGTTCAGTATTTTAATGAACGACTGCTTCGTCAGGCTTCGGGCGGTTCGATACACTGATCCGATCCCCCACTAACAGCCCGTCAGCACCGGCAGACACCGGCACGGTGTCACCGTCTTTCACGTCCCCCGCGAGCAGCATTTCTGCGAGCGGATCTTGCAATGCACGCTGGATGACGCGCTTTAGTGGCCGTGCACCGAACACCGGATCATAGCCTTCGTCAGCCAGCCATTTGCGCGCACTGTCGTCCAACGCCAGATTGATCTTGCGCGACGCCAACCGTTTCAAAAGCCGCGACATCTGGATCGTGACAATGCCGTCCATATCGTCACGTGCCAACCGATCAAAGATCACCGTTTCATCGAGACGATTGAGGAACTCTGGCCGGAAGTGTGCCCGCACCGCATCCATGACATTGCGCTTGGCGTCCACCATATCCGATCCTTCGGGCAATTGACTGAGCGCTTGTGACCCAAGGTTGGATGTCAGGATGATCAACGTTTGTTTGAAATCGACCGTCCGGCCTTGGCCATCCGTCAACACGCCGTCATCCAATACCTGTAACAGCACGTTGAACACGTCTGGATGCGCCTTTTCAACCTCGTCAAACAGGATCACCTGATACGGACGCCGCCGCACAGCTTCGGTCAAAACACCGCCTTCGTCGTACCCGACATAACCCGGAGGCGCACCGATAAGACGCGACACCGAATGTTTTTCCATAAACTCCGACATATCGAGCCGCACCATCGCGTTATCATCATCAAACAAAAATTCCGCGACAGCTTTGGTCAATTCGGTCTTACCGACGCCCGTTGGCCCGAGGAATAGGAACGAGCCCAAAGGCCGCCCTTCATCGTTAAGGCCAGCCCGCGCACGACGCACTGCATTGGCGACAGACCGTACCGCGGTGTCCTGCCCAATGACGCGCTTATGCAAACCATCTTCCATGCGCAGCAGCTTTTCACGTTCCCCTTCGAGCATTCTGGCAACCGGGATACCCGTCCAGCGTTCAACTACGCTGGCAATCTGTTCAGGGCGGACGGCCTCTTCAACCATAAGATCGCTATCTTCCGCTTCGCCCAACTGCTTTTCAAGCTGCGGGATGACGCCGTAAGACAGCTCCCCCGCCTTGGCGAGGTTGCCTTCACGTTTCGCGATATCCAGTTCGGCGCGGGCATGATCAAGTTCTTCCTTCAAACCACGCGCCCCTTCGAGCGTATCGCGCTCCGCTTGCCACTTCGCTGTCATGCTGACGGATTGCTCCTGCACCTTCGACAACTCACCCTCAAGCTTTTTGAGGCGATCTTTTGACGCCTGATCGTCCTCCATGCGCAATGCTTCGGCTTCGATCTGCAATTGCATGACTTGGCGGTCAAGCTGGTCGAGTTCTTCAGGTTTGCTGTCCACTTCCATGCGCAACCGCGACGCAGCTTCGTCCATAAGGTCAATGGCTTTGTCCGGCAAGAAACGGTCAGTGATGTAACGATGGCTTAGGGTCGCCGCCGCGACCAGCGCGCTGTCAGAAATCCGAACCCCGTGGTGCAATTCATACTTTTCTTTGATGCCACGCAGGATGCTGATTGTGTCTTCAACGGTTGGTTCCTGCACAACAATTGGCTGGAAACGCCGCGCAAGGGCTGCGTCTTTTTCGACGTACTTGCGGTATTCATCCAGCGTCGTAGCGCCGATACAGTGCAATTCGCCCCGTGCCAAAGCTGGCTTGATCAGGTTTGCGGCGTCCATCGCGCCGTCACCTTTGCCTGCACCGACAAGCGTATGCATTTCATCGATGAAAAGAATGACCTCACCCGCTGCTTCGGTGACTTCGTTCAGCACGGCCTTGAGGCGTTCTTCGAATTCGCCACGATATTTCGCGCCAGCGATTAACGCGCCCATGTCGAGGGAGAGCAGCGATTTGTTGCGCAATGATTCCGGCACGTCCCCGTTGACAATGCGCAGTGCCAAACCTTCGGCAATCGCGGTCTTACCCACGCCAGGTTCACCGATCAAAACAGGGTTATTTTTTGTGCGGCGCGACAAAACCTGCATCGCGCGACGGATCTCTTCGTCACGACCAATGATCGGGTCAATCTTGCCTTCACGGGCACGCGCCGTCAGGTCCATCGCGTATTTTTTCAACGCGTCATAGCCTTCTTCGGCCGACGCCGTATCAGCTGTGCGGCCTTTGCGAATGTCGTTGATCGCGGAATTGAGCGATTGTGCAGTCACCTTGCCAGCGTCTAATGCATCCTTGGCTTTGGATTTAACCATCGTCAGCGCCATCAGGATACGTTCCACAGGCACAAAGCTATCGCCAGCCTTCTTGGCGAGCTTTTCGGCCTCGGCCAGTACTTTACCTGTTGTTCCATCCATGAATGTTTGCGCCGCGTCACCCGTCACGGTGGGCATTTTGGCCAGTGCAATATCGACGTTTTGCAAGACCCCTGCGGCATCGCCACCGGACGCGTTAATCAGGTTCGCGGCCAAGCCTTGATCATCATCAAGCAGGGCTTTGAGCAAATGTTCAGGGGCAAGCCGTTGATGGCTTTCACGCATTGCGATCGTCTGGGCGGCTTGAATAAAACCGCGCGACCGTTCTGTGAACTTTTCTAAGTTCATGGTCTTCTCCTTTGTATAAGCGCCCCGTTTCGGATGCTGCCCGCTTATGCGGCGCAGGCTGTCTGGGGCCTCAATTTCTATATGGGGCGCGGCGCGCGACCGTTCAAGGTCGGTTGATGATTGTGGGCCACAGGCATAGAACGGCGAAAATCAAAGGAGACCGCCATGTCTGATCTTACAACCGCCGATGACCGCCTGATCGTTGCCTTGGATATGCCCGACGCTTTGTCAGGAATGGCGATGGCGGAAAAGATCGGCGATGCGGTGTCGTTCTATAAGATCGGGTTGGGCATGCTGACAGGCGGTGGGTTGGCCTTGGCCAATGAGCTTGCCGATGAACACGGCAAGCGCATTTTCCTGGATATGAAACTGTTCGATATCGGCGCAACGGTTGAGGCTGCGGTGCGTGGCCTGTCGCGGTTCGGGCATGATTTTCTGACCGTGCACGGTGACCCCCACGTGGTGCGCGCCGCAGCGGAAGGCAAAGGCGGGTCCGATATGAAAATCCTTGCCGTAACAATCCTGACATCGCTGGACCGCGGCGATCTGGATGCATCCTGCATAAAGGCCGGCGATATTACCGATCTGGTACAAGAACGCGCAGGGCTGGCGCTGTCCAATGGTGCTGATGGCGTGATCGCGTCACCGCAAGAAGCCGCCTTGATCCGCGCGATGCCCGAAGCCGAGGGAAAGTTGATTGTCACCCCCGGCGTACGCCCGGCCGGGGCCGATCTCGGGGATCAAAAACGGGTCACGACCCCCGCCCAAGCCATTGCAAACGGCGCGGATCACGTGGTTGTCGGGCGCCCGATCTGGCAGCACGCAGACCCCAAAGCGGCAGCTGAAGCTATTATGGCAGAACTCCGCTCACCACAGGCAAAGACCCCAAACGCTTGAAAACAATGGTGATTGCCACCTTTAAAGCAGATTATTGCATCTAATCACGGTGGCGGATAAAAACGTGAGTTTTCTTCCCCTGTAATAAATTCATGCTGATCCCCAGATGTTGTGTAGGCCACGTAGCCAGGCACAATGCTTACCAGAAGGGGTAGCGCGATGATTGAACTGAAAAACATTCGATACACCGGACGCAGCTTTGAAGCTGCTGTCATTTTGCCAACTCACAACGGGCCTCTCAATTTCAATTGCCGCGCCGATGGGCCTGCGTCGCTTGATCCGTCCCGCGTGACGCGTGCCCTGCTCGGCCATGCCGTTCGGCAACGCGGCGCCAAGTGTCCTGAACGTCTGTCACTGCCTCTGTCCGAATTGCCCCTCGGACAGGAACTATCCTCGTGAACAGATAGACTGGCCCCGCCTTTTGTGCGGGGCCCTTTTTTATGACCCGATCAGTCGTTGATATCGCGATCCCAGATTTTGACTTGCCCGCGACGCACGCCAAAAATCTGGCGCAAAATAACGTAGGCAATCAACGAAAATACAGCAAAGATAACCAGCGACCATGCCAGCGACATGCCAGCACCAATGCCCGTCCAAATCATTGCCCCAAGGAAAAGCGCACCAAGCGCAAAGCCAAAGAAGATCCAAGCCGGGATGAGGATTTCAGCGATGGCCAACACAAGTGCCGCCACCATCCAAACCCACCATTCATTGTACCACGACATTATCCGCGGCCCTTAAGCATCTTGAACGCATCGCCAAACGCCTCGAGCGCGTTAGCAGGCACAAGGATCGTGCTGCTGCCAGCAGATGCGCCCAGCGCATTGAGCGCTTCAACCTGCTTTAGCGCAACTTGATACTGCGCCGCCTCAAGCCCGTTTTCGGCAATCGCAACGGCCACAACTTGCGTTGCATAGGCTTCGGCGTCTGCGGACACGCGGCGCGCTTTTGCGGCTTGTTCGGCAGCGTAAAGTTCAGCGTCAGCCTGAAGTTCAACAGACCGCTTTTTGCCCTCAGCCTCGGTCACTTGCGCGCGGCGCGCACGTTCGGCGTTGAGTTGCTGAAGCATCGCGGCGCGGGTCGCAGCATCGAGGTTCACGTCGAGGATTTCAGCCCGCGTCACTTCGATACCCCAATCGTCCACCTGCGCGGCCAACTGGTCTTGGATCGCAAGGATCAGGCCAGTGCGGTTCGCCTGCACCTGGTCAAGCTCCATCTTACCGATTTCAGAACGCACGATACCCGCGACCGTGGTAGAGATCGCACCATCAACGTCGCGGATACGATACACGGTCTTTTCAGGCTCTGTAATGCGGTAGAACACCGACGTTTCGACCTGAACCAATACGTTGTCAGATGTAATCGCGTCTTGGCCCATCACCGGCAGTTGGCGTTCAAGGATCGAAATCTTGTGCGCGACGCGGTCGAGGAACGGGATAATAAAGTTGATGCCAGGCCCAAGCACCGCACGCAGGCGGCCAAACCGTTCAACAACAAACTTTTCGGACTGCGGCACGATGCGAACACCGACCAGAATACAAATGATAATAAACGCAGCTAGCAGGATCAGGACAATATTGCCCCCAATCAGGTTGGTTAAGATGTTCTCAATGTCCATGATGTTCCCTTACGGCTTTAAAATAGGACTGTCAGTTAACGTGTTAGATAGTTTCAGCATCCGCGTCCTGCAACCACAGCCTAAGCCGCGCGCGCAAAGCTGGCACCAAATTTGGCATATTCATCACATCGCCAACGTCCATTAGCGCCCAGCACTGGCCTTCATCACCGAAACGGACACTTCTCTCGATTCCATGTGGCAAATGAACGATAAAGAACCACGCGGTTTCAGTGGGCTTTATCATTGACGGGATCGCCCTGCCCCATGTGATCGCCGCATCAGGTACATCAAGGCCGAATTCCTCAAACACCTCTCGGCGCAAACACGCACGCGGCGTTTCGCCCATTTCGCGTCCACCACCGGGAAAATCCCAGTATCCGGGCCAGACCACACCGCGATCACGTTGATACATCAACAGCTGCCTCCCGATGAACACTGCTGCCTTTGCGCCATGAAATTCGGTCTCCATAACGCAACCCTACCCGCTTCTTTGGTCTAAAAATACCTATGCGCCGCAGGGTCGGCTTGCCACCTCTCCCACGCTCTGCGTATTTACACCCTATGCCCGCACTTTGTCGCGCCTGTCTGCACACCTTTGAAACCGGCACCCGCTGCCCCGCGTGCCGCTCACCGCGTGTGACGTCGCACGATGAATTGTTCGACCTCACCATTGCGCATATGGATTGCGATGCGTTTTACGCGTCCGTGGAAAAGCGCGACAATCCAGAACTTGACGGAAAACCCGTTATCATCGGTGGCGGGCACCGTGGCGTGGTGTCGACGTGTTGTTACATCGCGCGCATCAAAGGCGTGCGATCCGCGATGCCAATGTTTCAGGCGCTAAAGCTATGTCCCGAAGCCATCATCGTGCGGGGCCGGATGGATCGGTACGTCGAAGTGTCGCGCCAAGTGCGCGCGCTGATGGACGAACTGACGCCAACAGTTGAACCTTTGTCACTGGACGAAGCGTTCATGGACTTGTCGGGCACCGAAAATTTGCATGGCGCACCGCCTGCAGTCATGTTGGCGCGACTGACCAAACGCATGGCCGATGAAATCGGGATCACGGGGTCCATCGGGTTGAGCCATAACAAGTTCCTAGCGAAGGTCGCGTCTGATTTGGACAAGCCGCGCGGGTTTTCGGTGATCGGTGCGGCAGAAACGACGGAATTCCTTCGTCCCAAGCCCGTGAAACTGATTTGGGGCATTGGCCCCGTTGCACGCGAAAACCTCGACGCTGCTGGGATTCGCACCTTCGATGATCTGCTGCGGTGGGACAGGCGCGACTTGCATGATCGTTTCGGCGGCATGGGCGACAGGCTCTATTCCCTCGCGCGGGGCGAAGATGCGCGCAGAATTTCAACGAGCACACCGGTGAAAGGGCTGAGCAACGAAACCACATTCAATGAAGATACCAAAGACCCTGATATCCTTGACGGTCACATTTGGCGGATGGCGGAAAAGGTGTCGGCCCGCGCCAAGGCACAAGACAAGGCAGGGCGCGTTGTGACGTTAAAGCTCAAACGCGGCGACCACAAACTTCTGAGCAAACGGCTCAGCTTGCATCAACCAACGCAATTGGCCGATACGATCTATCGCACAGCACGGGGGCTATTTGACCAAGTGGGCGATCAGGGACCCTACCGCCTTTTGGGTGTGGGAATTTCTGAACTGGTGCCAGCGGGGGACGCAGACCGCATAGGTGATCTGCTAGACCCCAACGCCACCAGACGCGCCGAAGCCGAACGTGCGACCGATGCAATCCGTGAGAAATTTGGCAAAGACGCGATTCTCAAGGGGCGTGCGTTGCGGTGACTATTCTGCCGCGACGCGCAACTCCGTGGGGCGACCAATTTCAGCGATTTCGGCAATCACACCGTCAAGGGCCGCTTTGAATGCCTTGAAATTGGCATTTGGTTTGATCTGGCTTTCGTTCATGTAGATGGATCTGTCGATTTCGATCTGCACTGCATGATGGCGCCGTGACGGGCGGCCATAGTGCTGGCAGATGTAGGCCCCCGCGAACGGCATGTTGCGCGCAACTTTGAAACCTGCAGAAGCAAATGCAGCCTCAATCCGTTCAACCACAGAAGACGCTGCCGCAGCCCCAAACCGATCTCCAAGGACAACATCAGGGCGGGTGGCACCTGGGGGACCGACATATTCCAATGCTTCGTGCGGCATGGAATGGCAATCCACGAGTATCGCTTCGCCAAAATCTGCGTGTGCCTCATCCATCAGGGTTTGCAGGGTGTCGTGGTAAGGCCGCCAAACCGAACTGATACGCTCATGCGCTTCTGACAACGTCAGTTTTCCGCTATAAATCGCGCGACCATTGGACACGACACGTGGAATAACGCCCAGCCCACTGGCAATACGCGGATTATGTGCAATCCGCCTCACTCCTTGGATGACCGCTGGATCCAGTTCGTCAGGACCACGGTTCAGATCCAGATACGCCCGTGGCGACTGCGCCAAAAGCAACGGTGCACCATGATCGACGGCGGATCCAAACAAATCATCGACGAACGCATCCTCGGACGAGCGAACTTGCATTTCGTCCAACACGATCTTGCGCAAAAAGGACGCTGGATACTTGCGCCCCGAATGCGGGGACGCAAAGACCACAGATGTTGTGCGCGCCGATGGGCGGCGCAAAAGGTAGGATAGATTGGTCGCAGAATCTGTCATCGTGACCCTTTCACGCCCGCATTTCTTGAAACGACTGTAGCGCATGTATACCATTTGCCAAAAGCCCTTGAACCCTATCACGACTCTTTATATAGACCGCGCAACCGACGCGCGCTTGCGCGTCCTATTTATTTTTAGGACGTGAGTGTGTTAAGGGTATGGATGATTAGCTCAGCGGTAGAGCACTTCGTTGACATCGAAGGGGTCACTGGTTCGATCCCAGTATCGTCCACCATAACTTTGCTCCTTGCGGAGCGGGCAAAATCTTGCACCATCTGGTGCGGGCATGAATTTCACCGCGCTGCAAATGTAGCGCACGACAGTAACAAAGGCGCAATCGCCGCGCCGCGAGACAAAGGACAGAACACATGAAAGTTCGCAACTCCCTCCGTTCGCTCAAGTCGCGCCACCGCGATTGCCGCGTTGTGCGCCGTAAAGGCCGAGTTTACGTTATCAACAAAACTAACCCACGGTTCAAAGCCCGTCAGGGCTGATCAACCGACTACATGTTATTTTAAAGGCCGCGACCAGCAATTGGACGCGGCCTTTTCTTTTGTGCGACGGATTGTTGTCGTTTGGAACTATTTGCGGTCGCGCTACGTTGCTCGGGCGACTCGACAGAATGTTGAAGCTGTTTTTGACAAGCTGGCGGGTACCCCCTGCCGTAAGGACAGAAAATGACAGCTTATCTTCAAGGCCTTTCGACCACTCTACCGCCTTTTTGTTTGACCCAAACAGAAGTTCGCGATCGCGCGGCGCTGATTTTCCGTGGCAAGTATCCGCAATTTGATCGGCTCGCGAAGACGTTTGACACCGCTGGTATCGACAAGCGTTACAGCGTGGTTCCGATAGACTGGTTTTCAGAAAGCCATGGTTGGGTTGATCGAACGCGCGCATATTTGGACGGCGCTAAGGCGATGTTCATTTCCGCTGCGCACGGTGCGTTGACGGATGCCGGATGGCAGGCACGGGACGTCGATTTCGTCGTCACCGTAACATCAACCGGCATCGCCACACCGACATTGGAAGCCCAAGTGTTCACCGATATGGGGTTTCGCAGCGACATTATCCGCGTCCCGGTGTTTGGGCTGGGCTGTGCGGGTGGTGTATCAGGGCTATCTATCGCGGCAACTTTGGCGCGGGGTCGACCCGGTGCCAAGGTTCTATTGGTCGTGGTTGAGGCCTGCTCGCTTTCGTTTCGCGCCGATCGGTTTCAAAAAGCGGATATCATCGCAGCGGTTTTGTTTGGCGACGGGGCGGCGGCAGCATGTCTGTCTAGCGAACCGTCGGGCAGCGAAACGCAGATTTCATTTGGCCACGGATTCCAGAAAATCTGGCCTGACACCTTGGACATAATGGGTTGGGACGTGGACGAAACCGGTCTTGGCGTGGTGTTCGACCGTTCAATTCCGACGTTCGTGACAGACGAATTTGCCGCAGCGACGCGCGCGGCGTTGTTGGCATCTGATTTATCGGTGTCTCAAATCGACAGATTTGTATGTCACCCAGGTGGGGCCAAGGTCGTAGAGGCAATCGAAGGTGCACTGCATCTGAGGTCAGGTTGCCTAGACGCGGAACGCGCTGTGCTGCGTGACGCTGGAAATATGTCAGCCCCAACAGTAATGTTCGTGATGAAATCTGTCCTGAATGCAGGCGCGACTGGCCAAATGATGGCCTGCGCACTTGGACCAGGGTTCACGGCATCCTACTTACCATTTCACGTCAAAACGGGGTCAAATTAATGCAAACTGCCACGTTCCTTTTTCTCGCGTTTATAATTGTTCAGCGGCTGAGTGAGCTGGTCATTGCCAAAGTAAACACCAAACGCCTACTGGCGCGGGGCGCCTACGAGGTCGGGGCGCGGCATTACCCCGTCATGGTTTCGATGCACAGCATCTGGATCGGTTGTCTGTTGTTTTTCGGGTATGGCGAAGCTGTGTCATATGGCTGGCTTGCCATTTTCGCTTTGTTACAGGTGCTGCGCATCTGGATTTTAGGCACGCTCGGCGCGCGATGGACGACACGGATTATCATATTGCCAGAACCCTTGGTCGTGCGGGGGCCGTTCCGGTTTCTCAAACATCCCAACTATACCTTGGTGGTGGCCGAAATCATTGTCGCCCCAATGGTTCTGAATCTTGTCTGGGTCGCTGTGGTTTTCACGGTGTTAAATGCCGCAATGCTCTGGGTCCGCATCGGTGTTGAAGGTCGCGCACTTGCACCGCTACGCGACCCGTCATGATTGGGGATGCGAAGGTAAGGTTACCCTGACCCTGCACCGCCATACCAAACTCCCCTCTAGCGCCAGCGCGTTTGCCCGCTTACGCTGCGCTAATTATTAACTGAGAGGAATTCCAATGATCCGACCAATTTCAACAGCCCTTGCTACCAGCCTATTCGCGCTGGCGGCTCTTCCTGCCCTCGCGCAAGATGCAAACCTTTGCGGCGGCGTCGGCCTAAATGGCCAGTGGTTGGGCGGTGACGAAGCCTCGTCTGATATCGCAACATCGCCAGCGCATATCGAACAAATGGCATTGGTTTTGATGCGCAACGAATTTGTTGGCCTCTTTTCAGTGTCTCAAGATGGCGAATACCGCATCGAAGCCGAAGGGCGCGGGGGCGGCGATACCGTTCTTGACGTGCGCAATGCGAGCGGTGAAATCGTGGCGTCCGATGATGACAGCGGCGGCGATGCCGCCAGCCGCGCCGAAAGTTTCCTTCCGGTCGGCACCTATTGCGTGTCCATGCGCAGCTTTGACGGGTCACCAATCACCGGCTTTGTACGTGCAGGGCGGATGGATCAGGAACCTTTGACTGCTGGATTTGCGGCTCCGTCTGACGAAGGTGGCTTTGGCGAATGCGATCTCAGCGCTGCGCAGTCGCTGACACTCGGCCAACCAGTTGCCAACGCATGGGCGGCGCAGAATGTGTATTCCTTCCAGCTTGATGCGCCCGCGGCCGTAACAATCACCGCAGAAAATGAGGCCGCCGATCCAATCCTGACGCTGTTTGACGCGTCAGGGAATTGGCTGGCAGAGAACGACGATTTCGACGGACTCAACAGCCGTATCGACATGGCCGATATGCTTCCAGCAGGCCAATATTGTGTCGCAGTTGATTTGTACGGCGATGAAAGCCTGCCAATCACCGTGACGGCCAAGGCATATGATGCGATGGAAGTTCAGTTGAACTTGTACGCGCGTGGCGATGCAAGCCCTCCGCTTGATGGCAGCTATCCTGTTGAGGCCCTCGGCGAGTTGCAAACGCGACTGCGCAAAGATGTGAACGTTGGTGGTGACGCCACTTGGTATTCGTTCGACATATACGCTGGCGGTCTGGTGCTGGTCGAAGCGATCGCCCAAGGTCAAGGCGACCCCGTGTTACTGATGTATGATGATCTGGGCCGTCAGGTCGGTTACAACGATGACAACGACGGATCACTGGATTCACTTCTGACAGTTCGCGTGCAGCCCGGGACCTATCTGGTCGCTGTGCGTCAGTTGGACGGTCAGACGCAGGGCCTTATTCGCATGGTGTTCGAACGCTACGTTCCTGCGCGCCCCTAAACGATCTGAATTTCAAAAATGACCCCACCCCAGCTGACTGCTGGGGTGGGGTTTTGCGTTGTAACCTAGGGCCTTGGTATTGTGATGCTAAGCGCGCCTGTCATCAGACCAACCGCCGTTGCCCGATCCACATAGCCCGTCGCAGTGATGCCTTGTGAGTCTTGATAAGCCGCGATCGCATTTCGGGTGTCATCGTCAATCACACCGTCCAAACGACCTGGATCATGGCCAATATCGCGCAGTCGCAATTCCAAAAGCTGGGCGCGCACACCCGAAAGGCGCAATGCATCTTCTTCGGCGCGGGATTGGGCGATCTCTGCGTCCGTGGTGCTTGGTGCCGTCAAATCGTCAATCCGTGCGCGGGCTTCAGCCGCAAACACACCTGACGGATAAACCGCGAGGTATTCTTGATACCCCGCCACTGTATCCCTGTCTTGTGCACCCGACCACGCGTTACGATCTTGCGATTCGGTTGCCGACCGACGGCGATCCTCAATTTCTGAAAGTCTCGCGCTGGCGATATTGGCAAACAGACCTTCCGGGAAGCGTGCAAGATAAGCGCGATAACCCGCCTCGTCACCGACGCCACCCGTCTCAGTCCAATAGCTGCGATCACGTGCTTCGGCTTGTGCGCTTGCACGGGCTTGTTCGGCTTCAAGTTCCGCCCGATTGCGGGCCGCTTGCGCGTCAAGCAGATTGATCTGGTCGCGCGTTAGGTAGGATGATTGCGGAAAGCCGTTAGACTGCTGCCAGTTCAGGATTGCACCGCGCGAACCGCTGCCAAAAATACCGTCAACACCGCGCGTGTTGTAGTTCAACAGCGTCAGATTGGATTGAATTTCACGTCGTGCGCTGCGGCTTAGGCTCAACGCCTCTTCCGCGAGACGCGCTGATCGGTTGGGCTCAGCCAAGATCGCGGCGATTTGGGCCTCGGCATCGTTGACAAACCGACCAGCTGGGTAGCGCGCGACATAAATACGGTATGCTTCAACGGTGTCAGCGTCCGTGGTGCGATCCCACAATGCAGCCTCGGCGTTCAGATCAGATTCGGTCGGCCCTGTGGGGGCAACAGTAGGTTCGACAATCACGACGTTGGGCATCAACTGCCAATCAACCGGAACGTATCCATCCAACAATAACGCCGAATTTGACGCCAGATTGCGACCAATCTCAGCCTCGGGTTCCGTGAGAATGCCAGACAGAACACTGGCCGCCACGGACGGTGATGTGCGGATCAACGTGACGCCTTGCGGAATCTCCATGGTGCCAATGCCTGCGCGCAGGCCACTGTCGTCCATGTCCAAATCATCGGGATCGGCTGCGCCAAGCAGCAGCACAGCCTTGCCGGGGCGCAGCGCTAGAATTTGCAACACGCTATCCAGCGACAGGCCAGAATCGTCTACGGTGAACAAATCAGGTTCGGTGGATTCTGCCGATAGCAGCCATGTGCGGGTCCCGTCGGTTACGAAATGTCCCGACAGCGCGACGACCAAACGATCCGCATCATCCGACTGCACCTGAAACGCCGCAGCCAGATCTTTGAGCGCATCAACCCGCCCGTTGGCGCGGCTGAAAACATCGAAACCCAGTGCTTCAAGGCGATCAACAGCACGCAGCACATCATCGGCGCGGTTTACACGATCAAGCTGCTCATACCTTTCATTGCCTAAAACAAGTGCGGCGTCTTGCGCCAGCACAGGCAGCGGCAGCACAAGCGCGGTCGTCATTAACAATCGGCGCATGGAAATATGGAACATGGATCGTCCTTTCAGGTGTCTTTTACAGCATCTAACGCCCGTTTTGTTCGGCTATTCAATATCACTGCCGCAAATTGCCTTTGCGATCACGAAAAACTCAGTCGCGGAAACCCTTTGTGTCCGTTTGCCTTTAGGGCTCGGCCTGTGTCATCTCTATGAAGCCTGACGGAGGGGCGATTGGCAACAGGAGCTATCCCATGTTGATTTGGATGCGCGGTGAGCCGCGCGAGAACGAAGCGCGCGCGCCCATGACACCAAATGGAGCCGCTGACATGGTCGCCAAAGGCTGGCGCGTGGTGGTTGAGGACGCTGCTGATCGCTGCATTCCAACTGCAAGCTATCGCGACGTCGGATGCGAGATCGTGGAAAACGGATCTTGGGTCGATGCGCCGGACGATGCAATCATCCTTGGGCTAAAAGAATTGCCCGAAGATGGCACGCCGCTGCGTCATCGCCACATCATGTTCGGCCATGCGTTTAAGGGGCAGGCATCAGGACGAATTCTGCTGGATCGGTTCAAGGCGGGCGGTGGTACGTTGCTTGATCTGGAATATCTGGTGGATGAAACGGGGCGACGCGTCGCCGCGTTTGGCTATTGGGCCGGATACGCCGGGGCCGCGCTTTCGGTGATGGCGTGGGGCCAGCAACAACGTGGAAAAACGCTTGGGACGGTGCGCGCATTTGCATCCGCAACCGAAATGGCGCGCAATGTTCGCGCGTCAATCGACACAATTCCTACCGCACTGATCATCGGGGCCTTGGGCCGTGTCGGAAGCGGCGCGACGGATTTGTGCGTCGCAGCTGGCATCGCCCCAACAGGGTGGGACATGGCAGAAACCGCGCACGGCGGTCCATTCCCCGAGGTTTTGACCCACAACATCCTGCTAAACTGCATCTTGGCCCACAAAGGCGCGCCGGTTTTTGTGACCGCCGATGCGCGAACCGCCGCCCGCAAACTGTCAGTGATCGGCGATATCGCTTGTGATCCCGACAGCGATTTTTCACCCATAAAGGTCTATAATACCGCGACCACGTGGGATGTACCGACACTGCGCGTTCACAATGCGCCGCCATTGGACGTGATGGCGATTGATAATCTACCGTCGCTTTTGCCCGTCGAAAGCACCGAAGATTTCGCATCCCAAATTCTGCCGTACCTGCTGACGCTTGATCACCCCGACACAGGCGTTTGGGGACGGGCACAAAAAGTTTTTGCGGCGCATCTATAGCCGCCGCTTTATTTACCGAAAATGCGGAAGTAGGCCCAATCCGGTAGGAACTGCGAAACGCGGAAGACCCACGAAAAGACCGTTGGAAAGCTCGTCTTAAAGTTGGTGGTGTTCATATGATCGAACATCGCCACCGCCGCGGCTTCGGGTTCCATGATGAACGGCATTTTGAAATCATTTTTGTCCGTCAGGCGCGTCTTGATAAAGCCGGGGTTGGCGACCTGAACATCAACACCGGTTTTGCGCAAATCGGCATACATACATTCGGCCAGCGACATATTGGCGGCTTTTGACGCGGTGTAGCCAATCGATCCTGGCAAACCGCGAAAGCCCGTCAGCGACGACGTGATAACGATATGACCCGCGTCGCGCGCCACCATTGCTGGCACCACTTGACCCAGCACACGCATGTAACCGGTAAAGTTGATATTCGCCATCGCAACGGCCTTGTCCGCGTCCCAATCCTGCGCGCCAAACGGCCAATAGACCCCTGCCAGAAGAACGACACCGTCGATTTCACCCACAGCCTTGGCAGCCTCTTTGACGCTGACGTCGTCAGAAATATCGATCACTTGATAGGACGCCTTACCATGCAATCCATCGACAACCTTGGAGAGCGCATCTTCGGATCGCGACGACACGATCACCTCTGCCCCCATGCGGCTCAGCTTTTCGGCCAGCGCTTTGCCCAAGCCTTCGCTTGCGCCTATAAGCCAGTAGCGTTTTCCCTGCCAGTCGCGCATGTCTTAATCCTCCAACGTCGTTAGTGTTAATAATATGATCGCTACGATCTTCAAAACAGATGGGACCAGCGCATAAAGCCCGGTTAGCATCGTCAGCGCAGCCTGCGGATTATCTGGTCCAGCCTGAAAACCGGCGCCTTCCAGCAGCGGCAGCAAAAGCACCGCCGCAAACGCGAGGGTGAATTTGCTCACCAGTGACCACAGCCCAAACCCCTGCCCCCCATTGGGGGCAATCTTTGCCATGCGTTTGGCAAACATCGCCGGCAGAAGGGTCAGATCAGCGCCAATCGTTGCACCAGACAGGACGCAAATCACCGCAAACGCGGTCACATCCCCCGCACCGAGCGTCAGCGTCCAGCCAAATGCCGCGACCGCCAGAACCATCGCGCAAAGCAGTACAGGTTTTTCGCCGAACCTGCGCGCCAGCGCCGACCACACTGGCGATGATATAGCCGCCGCTAGGAAAAACAGCACCAGAAGCGGCCCTTCCCACCCCGGCGCATCGAGCCGCGATTCGACATAAAACAGGAACAGCGTTGATGACACGGCAAGTGGCGTGGCGTTGACCAATGCCAGCAACAGCAACCGCCGCGTAATGCGGTCTGACAGGATCGCACGAATTGGCGTCGGGGCCTGTGCCACCGATGCAGGCGTCCATTCGCGCCACATGAAAATCGCCGCCAAAAGCGTCGCGGCGGCAAATCCCCATGCAAAGGCTGCAAAGGGCGCATCGGTAAAACCTATCAACGCTGTTGGCGCGATGGCGGCCAGACAAATCCCCGATAACGCACCCGATTCGCGCCATGCCGCGAGTTGCACATGCCCACCGTCCCGATCACCGACCTTGGCGATACCTTGGGCGTAAAAACAGATGGTGAGGAAACTGAACGCGCTGAACAACCCCGTGATCATCAGGCCAAACCACCAAAGCGGATCAATTGGCGGCGTCACCGCAAACAACCCGATCATCGATGCGGCCAGCAAAACCGCGGCTGCGGTGACAGCAAACGCTTTGCCATTGCGCAAGCGTTCAGCGATCCACCCCAAAACAGGGTCCTGCACCACATCAAACAGACGCAGGCCAAACAGAATCGCACCAAGCGCCGTAAGACTGACGCCAAAGGTGTCCGCGTAATATTTCGGTGCGTAAATATAGATCGGCAGGCCAGCGCCAGACAGGACGGCTGCGAAACCTGTGAAGGCTGGAAATCGTTGGGACACCGCATAACCTAGCGATGTCATCGCGACACATCATCCACCGGCGGCTTGGGTCTGGCGCGATACCGCACATTCTTCCACCACAGTTTGACCGCTTGCCAATGGATCAAGGCCAACACGCGTCGCGACCCAAGCGGGCGGCGCACGATGGCTCTTAAGATACTTGCGTTCGTCAACGGTTCGCGCGCGCCAGTCAGTGTTGCGATCAAACCCGTTGGACCGTCCGAAAAATCGATCCAGATGCCAATACTTTCAGGCTGGATATCAAAACGAAACGTGTAGCTGCCAGCGATATCTTGGAACGGTGAAACGTGAAAAACCTTCTGCGCCGTAATCGTGTCAGCCTTGGTGATTTCGCGCAGGTCGTCGTGATGACACAAATAGGAATGTCGATCGCCAAATGTGTTGGACACTTCGGCAATGACCACGCGCAGCACGTCGTCGCGATCATAGCAAAGCCAGAACGACACCGGATTGAACACATGCCCAAGCATCCGCGGCTGGGCCAACAGATCGATACGCCCTGCCACATCAAGCCCGCGATCCGCCAAAAGCGTTCGCACCCACGCCGCGCCGGTTCCGCACTTTGGCACACCGCCATGATCACTGTCATGCAGCGACATCACGCCCCGCCCGTTTCGCGCAAACAGCGCTGGCACGTCAGGCGTGTTTTCGGCGTCGATCAACACATAGTCGATGGAATAGCGAAAGGCATTTTTCGTGCCGCCCCGCCGACCGTGGTAGGTCTGTCCAGCTATGTGATGGGCCTGTGCCATTGGTTATTCTGCCGCCAATTTCATTGCATTACGGGTCCGGATTGCGGACACGACGTCCATCGCCGACCCGATCCCGTCTTCGTGAAACCCGTTCTTCATCCATGCGCCACAAAACCACGTCCGGTTTGACCCGTTCACCGTCACAACGGATTTTTGCGCTGCCAATGCTTGCAGATCATAGACCGGATGGCGCAGCGTTACCTCATCCCATATGAGGTCCGGATCAATTTCGCGCGTGGTGTTTAACGTGACAAACAGTGGATCATCCCGAAGCCACGGCTGCAACTTATTCATCCAATAGGTTAAATCAATACGGTCCGATTGTTTGTTGGCATCTTCGCTATACACCCAAGACGACCAAACCGACTTGCGTTTGGGCATGATCGACACGTCCGAATGTAGCACAATTTTGTTCGGCTGGTATTTGACCGCCCCAAGCATGCTTTTCTCAAAGTTTGTCGGATCATCAAGCATCGCCAGACTATCGTCGGAATGGGTCGCGAATATGACCTCATCAAATGCCTCCAACTCCGAACCGCTGGCTTTGATCGTCACGCCATTGTTCGCACGACGCACCGCGTCCACGGGCGCGCCAAGCCGGATCACGACGCCGCGCTCAACCATAGATATGCCAAGGCGAGACACGTATTCTTGACTGCCACCATCAACAGTGAACCATTGATGCTGACCACTAATACCCAGCAATGCATGGTTTTCAAAAAACGTCATCATCGCGCGGGCGGGAAAATCCATGATCTTTTCGGTCGGGGTCGACCAGATCGCACCGGACAGCGGCAGCAAATAGTAATCCCGAAAATACGATCCCGCGCCAAGGCGTTCGATCAAGCCACCAACCGTCAGCCCCTCTTCTTTTGACAACCGCACGCCGTCCCTATTAAATTTCAGAACGTCGCGGATCATCCGCAGAAACCTTGGGTTCGCCATGTTTTTGGGCTGCGCGAATAATGCCTGAAGCGACGCGAGCCCGTATTCAAATCGCCCACCATCAATGGACGCACCAAACGACATATCAGATTCAGTGACAGGAACCTTCAATTCGGCAAAAAGCGCCGCAAGATGAGGGTAATTGGCGTAGTTGAACACAATAAAACCTGTGTCGACTGCCTGATCGCCGTTTTTCCCTGCCAAGCGCGTTCGGGCATGGCCGCCAAGTCTGCGTTCCGCCTCAAACAGCACAACACTATGGTCTTTGGCGAGTTCATGCGCCGCCGCCATGCCTGAAATTCCCGCACCGATAACTGCGATGCGCTTGCGCGCACCTTTACTTTGGTCAAATGACATTTACGCGTCGTCCCCTCAGACTCTCTGCTCGGCCTGCGCATCGCAGCTTTTACCGTGTTATGTTGTTTACGCTGTGGGTGCGCGTTTGGTTTCAATTCCATCAACTTATTATGTGATCCAGAGCGGACCTGACCCCGTATTCTGTTTATGATAACAAACACATCTTTGCTGAGAATATCGGATGCGCCCGTGGCTTATGGCGCCTATGGTGCAGTAAAGGCACTTGGCGCGATGCGACCAAAAAGCTTTGATGTGAAAGAGGTATCCGTGGAGACACGCAAGAAACCAGATCGAATGGCATGGGTGGGTCACCTTTCGTCGATCCGCGATCAAAAAGACCGATCGGCCTTCGCTGAGGTGTTTACCCACTTCGCTCCACGCGTGAAGGCGTTCTTGATGAAATCCGGCGCAAGTCCCGATATGGCAGAAGAAGTCGCACAGGACGTCATGGCGACGCTCTGGCGCAAAGCACATTTGTTTGATCCCGCCAAAGCAAGCGTTTCGACATGGATTTTCACAATCGCCCGAAACCGCCGGATCGACATGCTGCGCAAACAGCGCCGCCCCGAACCAGAGGACCTGACGTGGGGGCCTGAGGCGGAACCCGATCAAGCCGATATTTTGGCACTTCAACAAGACAGTGCAAAACTGACTGACGCTTTGGCCACCCTGCCAGACAAACAAAGAGACCTGATTGTGCGCGCTTATTATGGCGAACTCACACACAGCGAAATCGCCGAGGCGACCGGGCTACCACTCGGTACCATCAAATCAAGAATCCGGTTGGCGCTAAATCGTTTACGCCACCAAATGAAATGACAGCACCTATGACAGAAATTAAACATCACCTGACCGACGCCCTGCTTATCGCATATTCTGCTGGCACATTACCCGAAGGTTTCAACCTTGTGGTCGCGACGCATATTTCACTGTGCGACGAATGCCGTGCACAGATGCATGAATACGACGCCGTCGGTGGCGCGATAATGGACGAAGAAGCCCCTGTAACCATGTCCGATGACAGCTTTGCAGCTGTGCTGGACCTCATCGAAAATGGCGATATCGCTGCTCCGGCAAGACGCATCTCATCGGGGCATTTCCCAACCCCACTGCAAGAATATGTCGGTGGTGATTTGGATGCAGTCCAATGGCGCAAGGTTGGCGGCGGCGTGCGTCAGGCCATCCTGAAGGTCGACAAATCCGCGAGCGTGCGTTTGCTGCATATCCCCGCAGGTGTCTCCGTGCCGGACCACGGGCACCGTGGCACAGAGCTAACATTGGTTTTGCAAGGCGCGTTTAGCGATAAAACTGACCGCTTTGGCAAAGGTGACATAGAAGTGGCGACGCAAGACCTCAATCATCAGCCGATTGCGGAAATGGGCGAGGATTGTATCTGTCTGGCCGCGACCGACGCACCACTGCGCTTTAACAGCCTGATCCCGCGTATTTTGCAGCCTTTTTTGCAGATTTAATTCCATGGAAGACGACAAAAAGGCGCGCCTTTTTGATATTGAACCGATTTAGGACGGCAACGATACCCAACGCATGCCTGTAGCTTCACCGCTCGTGACGTTGTTTAACTGACCAACTCCCGATGGAACGCCGCCTGCATCAAGCTGCAGAACAATCCGTAATTCCTCGTTGCCGTAAGCGACGCCGGTGTCGGTCGCTTCCAATGGGAAGGTTGCACCATTTGACATCCGCACACACGACCGCGCGATAATCTGTTCTTCGCATAATACGATTCTGGCTTGATCGGGCGGGTCTGTCAGCACAGTCTGATAATAGAACGTCAGTGTGTTTCCAGGTGCAAATGGCCCCGTTTCACCGCCGGGCAATTCGGCGAGACAACCGGACAAAGCTGTCCCTATTAACGCCATTAGCACCGTTTGTTTAATTCCACGCAAGATCAAGATCCATTCCCCGCCAAGTCAAATAACCGTCGCCACCGGGCGACAAAAAGAATGTGCGGTCGCTGTAAGCACCCGTCACAACATAATAATCCAGTGTTCGCTGCACAGTGCCAACATGACCAGAGCCACCGCAAATCTGTGTTCCGCCACGACACGGCATTAGCGAATATGTGTGCAGATCACCATGTTCATTCGCCACGACGTAAACTGTGCCCGTATCAAAGGGAAGGTCGCGGTGGCTTTCGCCCAACGCGCTATCCAACATGACAAACAGGTTGCTGGGGTCTTTTTCGATCCGCATGTCCGTAAAACGACCACTTTCGAAATTTGTGCACGCAACCATGAGTGTCAGGCCTGCCATAGCCATTGCAATCCGCATCTGCTGTCCCCTTCGTTTGGACTAAGCTATCGGGCGTTACCCGCCGCCTCAAGGGCGCATTTTCGATCAGGTGCGTCCGAACAATCGCTCAATATCGCTTAGTTTGAGCTCTACATAGGTTGGCCGCCCATGGTTGCATTGCCCCGAACGTGGCGTGCGTTCCATTTCGCGCAAGAGGGCATTCATTTCTTCACCACGCATCGAACGACCTGTGCGGATGGACCCATGGCAGGCAATACGGCTCAGGATCGCCTCAAGTTTTTCTTGTACCAGCGTGCTTGTCCCTAGGTCGCTGAGTTCATCCAGAATATCGCGCAACATGGCCTCGGCGTTGACCTCGCCCAGAATGGCGGGCGTTTCGCGCACCGCAATGGCACCGCCACCAAAGGGTTCGATGGTCAGACCGAACCGCGACAGATCATCGGCCACAGCCAACAATTGCGCCGCATCGCCGTCAGACATTTCGATAATCTCGGGGATCAACAACGCCTGCGCCGCAACCCCGTTTTCCGCCATCTGGGTTTTCAACTTTTCATAAACCAGCCGTTCATGGGCGGCGTGTCCATCGACAATGACAATGCCAGTTTCAGTCTGTGCGATGATGTAATTCTCATGGACCTGCGCGCGCGCCGCGCCAAGCGGGCGTTCTTCGGCGCGGGAGCCGTCGTTCGGCTCAATCATTTCAACACGGCCCGACATTTCCGGTGCCATGTCCGCGAATCCGCTCGGGCGATACGCGGGGCCAATACCACCTGTGGGACGATCCATCTGGTAGACCCGCGGCTCTGTCTGTTCGGGATGCATCGCACCCAGAGTTTCATGCGCAACCGTACTCGACGCGCGATGTCCCGCTTGCGCTAAGGCCGCGCGCAACGCGCTGACAATCAGCCCGCGCACGATAGCGGGATCGCGAAACCGAACTTCCGACTTTGCGGGATGCACATTGACGTCGACACGGGTCGGTTCAACATCAATAAACAGACATGCCGCCGGATGCCGATCACGGCTCAGCGTGTCCATATAGGCCCCGCGCAGCGCCCCGATCAGGACTTTGTCACGCACAGGACGACCATTCACATACAGAAATTGCTGCACCGCCGATCCGCGCGAATAAGTCGGCAACGCAGCAAATCCCGTTAGATGCACGCCGTCGCGTTGCGCATCGATCGCCAGCGCATTCTCGGCAAAATCTTTACCGAGAACGCCACGCAGACGGGCATGGAGCGCGTCAAACATATCGCCCGTTTCACCGTCGGCGCGAAACGTCACACGGGATTTACCACCTGATACATCCGTCAAAACGAACGTCACAAAAGGCTCCGCCATGGCAAGGCGTTTGACGACCTCGCTGATCGCCTGCATCTCTGCGCGATCCGTGCGCAGGAACTTCAGACGTGCGGGTGTGGCATAGAACAAATCGCGCAGTTCAACGATTGTCCCCGCAGTCAAGGCCGCTGGGCGCACGGCGGTGTGGGCACCACCAGAAACAGAAATTTCGCAACCCTCACCACCATTGACGCGGCTTCGGATCGTCAATCGGCCAACTGCGCCAAGGGACGGCAACGCCTCTCCGCGAAAGCCAAAACTGTGGATGTTCAGCAAATCGGACCCATCGATCTTTGACGTGGCATGGCGTGACAGGGCCAGCGGCAAATCCTGCGCAGTCATCCCGACGCCGTTGTCAGTGACACGGATCAACGTTTTTCCACCATCGGCGACGAAGACTTCAACCCGCGACGCACGCGCATCCAAAGCATTTTCAATGAGTTCTTTGACCACCGACGCCGGACGTTCCACGACCTCACCCGCCGCGATGCGGTTGATCGCAGCATCGTCGAGCTGGCGAATAACGGGGCGGGGGCCGCCTATGCTGGAAACCGGGTCGCCTAAATCGGAAACCGGGTCGCCTATGTTGGGGTCAGGTGCAGACATGACGCTATGGATAGCATGCCGACAGGCGATTCTGATAGGGCAATTGGTGCTTAATCGCTCGCCTCAAGCCCCTCAGGTTGGCCGACGACCACAAAATGCAGCCCGTCAGGGTCAAGCAGTTCTGCGGCAACGCGGTTGATGTCATCCAGCGTCACTGCGTTCACAAAATCATTGCGATTGACGATGTAGTCCGGCGTCAGACCAGTCCATTGCATCGACGCAAGGATCCCTGCGATTTCAGCATTGCCGTCAAACCGCAGCGGATAAGCACCCGTCAGATAGGTTTTGGCCTGATCCAATTCCACCGCGCTGACGCCGTCTTTTGCCATCAAAGCCCATTCATCGCGGATCACACCGATCGCTTCGGCAATCGTGCCATTGGCAGACGCGACAGAGCCGAGGTAAACTTCCGACAAGTTTTTTGGGACAAGGTAGGAATAGACGCCATAGGTCAGCCCGCGCTCTTCACGCACTTCGCGCATCAGCCGGCTTTCAACGCCGCGCCCGCCAAGGATTTCATTCAGCAGGTAGGCGGCAAAGAAATCATCGTCGTCGCGTTCGATACCCGCCTGTCCAAACAATGCAACAGATTGCGGCGTTTCAAATGGTACGATGGTCGTTCCACCGCCCAATCCAAATTCGACGCGCGGTGGAAAGGCGGGGCCATCCATTGGCAAATCGCCCAGCAAATCGTCTATCAATGTCCCGAGCTCATCCGCTGAAATATCACCGGATGCGCCAACATAAACGCGGCTTTGCACCAGCGAATTGCGGTGTGCCTGAAACAGGTCATCCTGCGTCAGGGCGGCAACGGTTTCGGCCGTGCCGTCAATCGATGTCCCGTAAGGATGATCGCCAAACGCTGCTGCATCAAAAGTCGCGCCAGCGATGCTGTTGGGGTCTTGGGCGTCGGATCGGATGATTGACAGCACCTGCGCGCGGACCCGTTCAATCGCGGCATCGTCAAACCGCGGCTTGGTCAACGCATCGCGCAGCAACGCCATCGCTTCATCGCGATTTTCGGTCAGGAATACGGCAGAGATTGAGATCGAGTCGTCATAGGCATTAAACCCGAACGACGCCGCAATACCTTCGCGGGCTTCTTGAAATTCGCGCGCGCCCAGATCGCCTGATCCTTCTTCAAGCAGTGCCATCATCAAATTTGTGGCCCCGCGCTTTGCAGGGTCCTCAAGCGAAGCACCGCCATCAATCACAATTTCGATCGCAACAAAGGGGATCGAGTCTTCTTGTACCAACCACGCGTTGATTCCGCCCGGCGATGTGACTTCTTGGATTTCCATTTGTGCATGGGCTGAAACAGCGCTCAGCGACAGCGCGAGGGCGAGGAATAGACGGATCATTGGAGAACCTCCCGGCTGGGGATAACCCAGCCCGTGACGGATTGATTGCGATCAAGAACACGTTCAGCGACCGCGAGCACGTCTTCGGCGGTAACCGCTTGCAGAATATCCGGCCACGCTTGAACGTCTTGGACCGTCAATCCAGACGTCAGTGCTGCGCCGTAACGGCGCGCCAATCCGCCAACGTTATCGCGGGCATAGATTTCGCCCGCCTTAAGTTGCGTGCGCAATGCTTCCATGCGTTCAGGATCAATCCCAGCCGCAAGGAAGTCCACAATCGCGGCGTCCATGGCGTCTTCAGCCTCTTGCAGGCTTACGCCTTCGGATGGAACAACCGTAAAACCAAACGTGCCATCATCGAGATTCAAACCGTCATAATACGCACCCACATAAACGGCGGTGCTGGTTTCAAATTGCAGCGCAATACCCAGCGCGGATGTGAACGGCGATCCGCCCAGAAGGTCCGCCAGATAAGTCAGAGCCGCAGCGTCTTCTTGCGCACCAGCGTCGCGTTCAGGCGCAAGGTAGCTTCGGGTTACATAGGGTTGTGCCACGCGCGGGTCTTCAAAGATCAGACGACGTTCTGCTGTTTGTGGCGGTTCTTGTGTGCGGAACCGTTCTGGCAAATCAGGTTCCATCGGGATCGGACCGTAGTGTTCTTGCGCCAATGCCAACACCTCATCAGGTTGAACATCGCCTGCAACCACAAGGATCGCATTGTTGGGGGAATAATACAGATCGTAGAACGACAGCGCGTCGTCCATATCAAGCGTCTCCATCTCATGCTTCCAACCGATGATCGGCACGCCGTATCGGTGATTCAGAAATTGTGACGCACGCATCTGTTCGCGTGCCAAAGCATTGGGAGAGTTTTCGGTGCGCTGATTGCGTTCTTCCAAAATCACACCACGTTCGGACACGATATCATCTTCGGTCAGCACCAGATTGTTCATCCGGTCGGCTTCATATTGCATCATCAGTGGCAGACGGTCTGCGGCGACGCGTTGGAAATATCCGGTGTAATCATAGCTGGTGAACGCGTTGTCTGACCCGCCGTTTTCCGCCACGATGCGCTGGAATTCACCGCTTTCAACCGTGTCGGTCGCCTTAAACAGCAAGTGTTCCAGATAATGCGCCACACCTGACGACCCGACGGGTTCATCAGCTGATCCAGCGCGATACCACAACATATGCACCACGACCGGCGCTCGGTGATCTTCGATGACCACCACATCCATCCCGTTGTCGAGCTGGTAGGTCGTAACTTCCTCAGCCTGCGTCAGAACGGGGGCAGAGGTGGCGAGCACGGCAAGGGCCGCAGCGAGAAGACGCATTTGATAACTCCGCTAATGATCTACAGTGTACTTACGCCACGCGCAGTGCGCTTCAAGGGGCCATACGCGGATGTGAGGTGGCGTTAGAAAATTAGCCCGACAGCCTGACCCGTTATTGGGGGGGCGCCGATGGCGTAGCAACACCTGCATTGCGGAAACGCTGAAGTTCGGAATATGCATCGAGCGCTTGGCGGGCATAGGCACTGAAATAGCGATCCCGCCCGCGAATGAACCCAAAACGCGACTGACGTGTACGGAACGCTGCATCCTCGGACGCAAGTGTCTGTCGGATTGCGGGATCAACACCGTTGCGGCTGGCTGCAGTCACCAATGCGCCGTCGCTTGCGGGAATTCCATTGGGGATCAACGCGTTCGGATTGCCGCCTAATGCCGCGACCGCATCTGCACTTGGCGTTGGATCGGTACGATTGGACTGGCCCGGCGTCGGCGCTGGCAGGTTCGTAACATCACTTGGCAGAACAAGTTCACCAACAGGCATTACCCTGAATTCGTCTGGCCCGCCCCCGTTTGAGCGTAAGTCACGCAATCCGCGATCACCGCCCGCACAGGCGGTCAGCATCACAATCACACCGAAACAAAAGATTAGTTTCATCGTACCCTCACGTCTTCCCTATTGCGTTCTAGCGCAAACCTTTGCTCGCGTCACGCAGTCTTCTTTTTGTTGCCGCCATCCGTGAACAACACAAGTCCGATCGCGCCAGCAAATATCGAAATATCCGCGACGTTGAACGCATATGGGTTGTTGATCCCACAGCATGACACATTCAGAAAATCCGCGACAGCGCCGTGCAAAACACGGTCCACGACATTCCCCATCGCACCGCCAACCAGCAAACCGGCGCTAATATGCGCCCAGCGCCCTGCATTTTCACGCCGTATCCACCAGAGAACAAATGCCGAAATGATCAACGCAACAGTAATCAGCGCCCAGCGCATATCAAAATCTGCAAACAATCCGAAATTGACACCGCGGTTCCACGCCATGCGCAATGTCAGCAGTGGCGCAAAAACCTCATAGGTTTGGTTTGGCTGTGCAGGCAAATTCACCTGATAAAGCACGATATATTTAGTGACCTGATCAACCAAGAAAATCCAAAAGCCGGTCCAGTAAGTCAGCCGCATCCGCGTTGCCCTTTCGCATCGTTATTAGTGCCGAAAATGGCGCATACCGGTGAAAACCATCGCGAGGCCAGCATCATCTGCCGCCGCAATCACTTCGTCATCTCTCATAGAACCGCCCGGCTGGATCACGCAAGACGCGCCCGCCGCGGCAGCCTCAAGCAAACCATCAGCAAATGGAAAAAACGCGTCAGATGCGACTGCGGACCCATTTGTCAGCGGTTCGGAAAGTCCAAGCGCTTCGGCCATGCGTTCCGCCTTCTTGGCTGCAATCAATGCGCTGTCGATCCGGCTCATCTGGCCAGCGCCAACACCCACTGTCGCGCCGTCTTTGACATAAACAATCGCGTTGGATTTGACGTGTTTTGCGACCTTCCACGCAAACAGCAGATCAGCCATTTGCGCAACGGTTGGTTTGACCTTGGTCACGACCCTCAGATCGGACGCCGCGACACGCCCGTTGTCCTTATCCTGCATAAGATAGCCACCCGACACCTGTCGGATTGTCTGTGCCACAGCCATTGGATCGGCCAAGGCACCCGTCGTCAAAAGACGTAGGTTCTTTTTGGCGGCGAAGATTGCCTTAGCCTCGTCAGTTGCAGAAGGCGCGATGACGACTTCTGTGAAAATCCCTGTGATCGCTTCGGCCGTTTCGGCGTCCAGTTCACCGTTCAGGGCAATAATGCCGCCGAACGCGCTGGTCTGGTCGCATTGAAACGCCTTTTGGTACGCCTGTGCCAACGTCGCACCTATCGCCACACCGCACGGGTTGGCGTGTTTGATAATTGCGACAGCAGGGCCATCGGCAGGCGCAAATTCACTGACCAATTCAAACGCCGCGTCCGTGTCGTTGATGTTGTTGTAGGACAGTTCTTTGCCCTGATGCTGGGTCGCCGTTGCCACCCCGGGTCGGCTGGACCCATCCACATAAAACGTTGCGGATTGATGCGGGTTCTCACCGTAGCGCAAAGTTTGCGCCAGCGTTCCTGCGACCGCCTTGCGGCGCGGTGCAGTGTTGCCAATTGCGTCTGCCATCCATGTGCTAACTGCGGCATCATAAGCTGCCGTGCGCGCATAAGCTGTCTGGGCCAGTGTTTGGCGGAACGCCAGTGTCGTCGCGCCGTCATTGGCATCCAATTCAGCCAACAGCGCATCGTAGTCCAGCACATCCACAACAACATTCACAAACGCATGGTTCTTGGCCGCCGCGCGAATCATCGCAGGACCACCGATGTCGATATTTTCGATGCAGTCATCATATCCAGCACCCGCCGCGACGGTTTCTTCAAACGGATAGAGGTTCACGACCAATAGATCGATTGCGTCGATCTTGTGTTCTTCCATCGCAGCCAAATGTGCGTCGTTGTCGCGCAACGCCAACAATCCACCGTGCACGGCTGGATGAAGTGTCTTCACGCGACCGTCCATCATCTCGGGAAATCCAGTCACATCCGCGACATCCCGCACGATAAGGCCGGCGTCACGTAGCGTCTTTGCCGACCCGCCCGTGGACAACAATTCGACACCGCGCGCGGACAGTGCCCGCCCAAGGTCGATCAATCCTGTCTTGTCAGACACAGACAGCAAAGCGCGGGAAATTGGGTGAAGGTCGGTCATGTGGGGCCCCTCAGGCAAGTCAAACGTCAAACTCCGGCTGGTTCTCTTTCACATCGCGCAAGGCAGTTGGTGTGTCTTGCGCCTTGGATAAAGACCAGCGGATGCGCGTCGCATATGACATTGCGCGTCCGGATAAAACCACCTGTTGCGTTGCACGCGGACGCAGGCGCCCATTTTCGAGGTAAACCGAAGGCTCAAGGCGCAATTCACCGGCGCCATCGTGACGAAACACCCAAATCTCACCGGACTTCTGGGTCAGGGACACGGCTGCCCCCCCCAAATCGACAATCGCGTCCACTTCTGGGTGCAAATGAAACCGCACAGACCACGGAATGCCTTGCAGCTTTTCGGTGTCGAGCGCTTTGTCAAAAAGTGGCTCGTCAAACGACTCAAGGATTGTCAGCAAGTCTTCACCTGCCAGCGCCCGGCCGTCTTTGCTTAGATCAAGTGTGCGCACGTGGGTCAGTCCGTGAGAAGCACGGTAACCATCATGGGCCATTTCAAGACGGTTGCCGTCCCCCAACGCGGTGAATTCGGATTGCACCTTTTTCGGCCCGTCACAGAGCAATTCCGCACCGTCTTTGCGCACTGCAATGTGGGCTGATGACACGCCATCGATGCACAGCGTCGAATGGCTCGGCGTGGCGCGTCCGGCACGGCGCCATTCGGGGCCAAAACTGCTGCCCGAGCCACAATTCACAATCAACGGACGGCGGCCAGACGTCAGTTCCATCGCGAGGGTCGATGCATGTGCCTCGGCCGCTGCGACACCTATGGGCGGCGCTGCTGTGTCGGCAATCAGACTCGTGCGACCTGCCGCAAGTCTGCCGTAACCCATGTGCAAACCCTGATCGGGTTGTTCCATCGTGCCCACAGCCGCCAATGCCTGATCAAGCCAGCCATCAAGCCCGCGACCACCACCATGAAACCGTGCCAACCCACCGTCAGAATGACGCATAGCCCGCAGTGCAGGCGCCATTCGGGCCATCGCCGAGAGCATCGCTTCAGGGACTTCACGTCCCGAACCGCTGAGCGCAGTTTCAACCCACGTGAGCAGTGTCAGGATTTCCAGCAATTCTTCCGGGTTGCGCGACGCAATACCGCCGTCCGGCCCAATCTGGATTTTGCAATCGCGGGCCAGAACCGCAATCGCGGGATCAACGCGGTCTTCCATGCCTTGCAGCGAAAGCCCCGCGTAAATCATTCCTGCCAATGCCTCGAATCGGGGCAGGCCAGCGCGCGCGACGTGCCAGCGACGTGATAGAAAAATTGCTTGCTGGGCTGCGGATCTAAAATAGGCGTGCGATGCATCCTTGTCGGCCCCGCGCAACAAAAAGAACCCATGCGCGATCCATCGGATCAATCGCCGTCCGGTTATGTCCGGTGTCCATCCCGCCCCGCGACCGTGGCCGTAACGCACAATCCAATCGCTCACCCAACTTTGCGCGGCAACCCGCGCTTTTGTGTCCCCGACTGCCGCCAGATCATCAAGCCACGCAAACCCGTGAACAGAATTTGTCGATGTCGTCACCCGTTCCGCAGCATCCCATAGGCTAACGCCGGGCGCTTCGATCAGATGGCCGGAAAACAGGAAATTTCCCGCAAGAAGTTGCCTACCACGTGCGTAGTGCCCGATCATTTTTGGTTCAGGGTTGGATTGAAACCCCGTCGCAGGACGTGTCCGCACCGCCCACCGCGCATGCAGCCGGTTCATCAGACGTTCGCGTCTTGAATATGTATCGGGTGTGTCCACTGCGTCGCCTCGTCTGTCGCCCGTGCTATTCAGCATCTTTGCGTTAACGACTTATACCTTCATTTTTCAGCCGGGGTCACGTTTTAAGTCACGCGGGCTTTCGCAATTGCGCAATATAAAACCCGTCCATGCCACCCTTTTCCGCCCAGTAGTCGGGACGCAGGCGCAGGCCGCCGTCCTCGGTGCGCCATGCGGGGTCGATACCCGCGCGATCAATCGCCGATGCGTCGACCGTCAAACCAGCGTGACGTGCCAACGCCTCTTCGACTTGAACTTCACCCTCGTCGGGTAACAGTGAACAGGTGCAGAAGACCAACCGCCCACCGGGTTTCAGAAGGCTCAGCGCGTGGTCAATCATGCGCGCTTGCTGCTGGATCAGGATCCCAAATTCGGACCCGTCTTTGGCATAAGGCAAATCTGGGTGGCGGCGGATTGTGCCTGTGGCAGAACACGGTGCATCCAACAAAACCGCGTCAAACCCGCCATCGGTAAACGCGAATGCGTCTGCGGTAATCGTCGTCGCACTCAGCCCTGTGCGTTTCAAATTCTCGCCCACCCGGATCATACGCCCTTCGGACGAATCCACTGCTGTTACATCCGCACCAGATGCGGCGAGCTGCATCGTTTTGCCACCGGGCGCCGCACACAGGTCAAGTATCTTTTCACCGCGTTGAGGCGCCAAAATTTGCACAGGAATCGCAGCGGCAGCGTCTTGTACCCACCAATCGCCTGTCTCAAACCCAGGTAAGGTGGACACCTGCCCCGCATCGCGCAGTCGAATGGTCCCCGTCGGCAATATTTCGCCCTTCAGCGTCTCGTTTGCAGCGTTCGGATCGCCCTTGGCGGTGATGTCCAGCGGCGCACCAGCAAATTGCGCGACTTCAATCGCGGCCACAACGTCTGGCCCGTAGGCGTCTTTTAGCGGGCTGCGCAACCAACCGGGCATGCGCGGCGTGGCCAATTGCGCCCATCCTTCGGGACCTTCTGCAGCGACTTTGCGCAGCACTGCGTTCACAAGACCCTTCATGGATGACGTGCGCTGACTGCGGGCAACCATTTCAACGCCAGCGTTCACCACACCGTGCGCCGCTTCACCGCCTGCCAGTTCAACCGTGCAAAGCCGCAAAACATTTCGCACCGACAATGGCGGGGTCTTGGCCAAGAACCGCGCCAACATGCGATCTGCACGCGCCAGTCCCCGCAAAGTCTCAGTCGTGAGGCGCTGGGCGCGGGCACGGTCTTCGGGCGAAAGATGCTGCAACGCGCCTTCCCCAATGAGTTCCGGCAGCAATTTGCCCTCGCCTGTAACCTGATCCAGCATGTACAATGCGGCCCTGCGTGGCCCTAGACCTTGTTGCTGCGACATTTCTTACCCCTTGGCTATTGGTCTAGGCGGCGTATATCACACACACAACCACCGCAAGGAGCCGACATGACCCAAGCACCCAAAGACATCAGCGATGCCGCCAAACGCGCCCTTGCCGAGGCGAGCGATCGTCGCGAAAAGGCAAAGGCAATGGAACTTCCCGAAGAACTTGGTGGTCGCGACGGACCTGAACCCGTTCGTTTTGGCGATTGGGAAAGAAAAGGCATCGCCGTTGATTTCTAGCGGCGTTGTACGTTAGCGAATGCGCAGCACCGCGTCGTCACCCGCACCTTGATCGGTCGTGAACCGGATACGATTGCCGCTCACCTCAACCAGTTGGCAATTATAATCAATTTCCGTGCCCGACCAATCCATGTCGCGACAGAAATACCCGTCTTCCCAGATCCATGATCCTGTGATGCCCCAACCTGCAGCACGACCAACGATGGTGCCATCCGCGCGCACATTCAGTGTCAGCGCATAAAGTGTGATTTTAAGCTCTCTGCCATCGACAGTATTCACAAACATTTCGCGATCACTGATGCGCTCAAACGCTTGGACGCTGACTGGCAGGGTCGCACATAGGGCAATGGACAAAGCAAAAGTGCGAAACATGGCAGATCTCCGTAACTGCATTTCTTACAGTTACGTGTGAACCCTTAAATTAGTTCACTCATCGCTGAGGCCAAGAACATCGAGCATGCTGTAAGACCCAGGTTTTTGGGTCTGTCCCCAAAGCGCGGCCTTCAGCGCGCCACGGGCAAAAATTGCGCGATCCGTCGCAATATGCGTCAGCTTGATCCGCTCTCCCGCTGCAGCAAACAAAACGTCATGTTCACCCACGATATCGCCACCGCGGATCGCGGAAAAACCGATATCGCCCCGCTTGCGCGCACCTGTGATGCCGTCGCGCCCGGAATCGGTAACGTCTTTCAGCGCCACCCCACGCCCCTGTGCAGCCGCTTCGCCCAGCATCAACGCGGTCCCAGACGGCGCGTCGATCTTGTGGTGATGATGTGCCTCGATGATCTCAATATCGAAATCTTCGTCTAGGGCCGCAGCGACCTTTTTGGTCAACTGCACCAATAGATTCACACCGAGCGACATATTCCCCGCACGCACAATCACCGCATGGCGCGCCGCGGCGTCCAGCTTTGCAATATCACCGTCCGTCAAACCCGTCGTGCCAATCACATGCACAGCGCGGGCTTGCGCAGCCAGTTCGGCAAAGCCAATCGTCGCGTCTGGCGCCGTAAAATCAATAACCGCTTGCGCCTTTGCAAATGTCGTGACGGCGTCATCACTGACAGTCACGCCGATCGCTGCACCGCCCATGGCAATACCAACGTCCTGACCAACCCAATCATGACCCGTTCGTTCCAACACACCGACCAGCGCGCAGGCATCGGATGCCTGCACCGCATTGATCAACATCTGCCCCATTCGGCCAGACCCACCTGTCACCACGATTCCCGGCAAATCCGTCATGTTGGTATCCTTTTGTATTTTGACCGTCACATCCGCGTGGACCTGCTTGGCAATGCCACGCATTCCCCTTACATGGACGTCATGGCAAAGAACAGATTTCAAGGCAAGGACGGCCCAACAACGCGACAATTGCGCGTGGGCGAATTGATCCGCCGGACAATGTCCGAATTATTGCAGCGCGGAGAGGTCCATGACCCCGACTTGCAACGCATGTCCATCACCGTTGGCGAAGTGCGCATGACACCCGACCTGAGCATCGCGACCTGCTTTGTGCTGCCACTCGGCGGCAAAGACGCAGATGTGGCGATTGCGGCCTTAGCGCGCAACAAAGGCGAACTCAGGCATCTTATATCGCGCGGCATGAAATTGAAGGTCACACCGGACCTGCGGTTTCGCATTGACGATATGTATGACCGCATGGATGCGACCCGCGTGATGTTCGCTGAAGACCGCGTCGCCAAGGATGTGGCCGCTGAGCCCGAGAGCCCCGACTCCGAAGGCACCGACTGATGCGCTGGCTGGCGGGTCTTTTCCTGCTGGCGTCTCCTGCTGCTGCAGTAACCTGTCAGAATATAGAATATTTGGGCGCGTCCTACACGATTTGTGAAGTGAGAGCGGACGAAGACCTGCAACTCTTCTTGCGCGATGGTGATGGCGGCATACTGGGCAGTTTTTCAGCTGTTGAAAATAACACGGGCCGCACGCTCGCGTTTGCGATGAATGCCGGCATGTACCATGAGGACCGTGATCCAGTCGGGCACTACGTCGAAGACGGCGTGCAAGAATCCCGCGTTATTTCGTCAGATGGGCCGGGAAATTTCGGGCTGCTGCCAAACGGTATATTTTGCATCGCAGATACCTTGCAGGTGTTTGAGACCTTCGATTACTTGGATCGCCAACCTGACTGCACTTACGCTGTTCAATCCGGTCCAATGCTTGTGATTGACGGCGCACTACATCCGCGTTTCCTCACGAATGGCACCTCCAAATTCATTCGCAACGGTGTTGGCACGTCCAGCGACGGCACCCGCGCGGTATTTGCGATCTCAAATGAGGCCGTGAACTTTCACGATTTCGGCACGCTGTTTCGTGACCACCTTGCTCTGCCCAACGCGCTGTATTTTGACGGTAAGGTAAGCAGATTATACGCTCCCGCCCTCAACCGCTCGGATTTCGGCTGGCAACTTGGCCCGATTGTTGGCGTGCTTAACTGACCTGCGCTTGACGCGACACGTCCAGCAGACTACCCCGCCAGCTTGATCAAACACCGGAGTTTTCATGGCACGCAAACGCAAAGGACGCGACCTACACGGGTGGCTTGTCGTGGACAAACCAGCGGGCATCACGTCGACATCTGTTGTCAACAAAGTGAAATGGGCACTGGATGCGAAAAAGGCCGGTCATGCGGGCACCTTGGACCCTGACGCGACTGGCGTTTTGGCGGTGGCTTTAGGCGAAGCGACAAAAACTGTTCCCTACATCACCGACGCGCTCAAGGCCTATACCTTTACCGTGCGTCTTGGTCAGAAAACCAACACCGACGATGCCGAGGGCGAGGTGACTGCCGAAAGCGACAAGCGCCCGACAGACGACGAAATCAAAGCCCAGCTCGCCCAGTTTGTCGGCGATATCATGCAGACACCGCCTCTCTTTTCTGCCGTCAAAATCGATGGTGAACGGGCGTACAAACGCGCCCGAGATGGTGAAGAATTCGAAATTGCAGCGCGCCCTCTTTGGGTCGAAGAACTGTTGCTGACAGATCGCCCTGATGCAGATCACGTCAAACTTGAAATGACCTGCGGCAAAGGCGGTTACGTGCGCGCCATTGCCCGTGATCTGGGCGATGCCTTGGGTTGCTTTGGCCACGTGCGCGAATTGCGCCGTGTCTGGTCTGGCCCGTTTGATGCCAAAGACGGCGTCACGCTGGACCAGTTGGATACGCACGCGAAAACCGACGCTCTCGACCATCTGATCCTGCCGCTCGAGGCAGGTCTCATCGACTTGCCGCGCGTGCATTGTCCTGAATCGAGTGTCGCCAAACTGCGCAACGGCAATCCCGCCCTCGTCATGGGCGACGTCGAATACGGCGAGGAATGTTGGGCTGACCACGCGGGCCAAGCCATTGCCGTCGGCACGTTCAAATCAGGCGAGCTTCACCCAACGCGGGTATTCGTGCGCGCCTAATCGCTTTCTCGTGACCTAAAATAATCCCCGAAGGCCCGCTCAACGGTGCTGATCAATCAGGATCGGGTTGCCGTCGGGGTCGATCACGACGAACGATCCAATCCCCGTATCTTCACCGGCTTCTTGTGACACCTCATGCCCTGCGACCTTCACTTTCGCCTTGATATCGCGGACATCTTCAAACGGATTCACCTCTTGTGCGGACTGGTCCCAACCAGGATTAAACGTCAGCATATTACGTTCAAACATGCCCTGATACAGGCCAACCAAAGTGTCGCCATTTTTCATGATTGCGTAATTGTGCTCATCTGCTCCGCCGAACCTCGTAAACCCAAGATCGCCGTAAAACGCAACTGATTTTGCAAGGTCTTTGACCGTCAAACTGATGGAAAATGCGCCAAGTTTCATGTGATATCCTTTCATTTGAAGGCCAACTCTAGCACATTTCGCGCGGCGAGGTCATAAGCCAGTCATGATCACTCGAACGCATACCAAAGGCGATGCGCCCTCAACGGCCGTTTATTCCGATTGCGAACGCTATCGCTATTCGCTGACGCGGGTGTGGGACGCGACGGGCAGTTTGGTTCAGTTTGTCATGCTCAACCCGTCGACAGCCACCGAAATCCAAAATGATCCAACTGTGGAACGCTGCGAACGGCGCGCACGCGCATTGGGGCACGGCGGCTTTCGCGTGACCAATATTTTTGCGTGGCGCGACACTGATCCGCGAAAGATGCGCGCGGCCAAAGACCCGATTGGCGACGAAAACGACAGCGCGATTTGTGCTGGTGCTGCTTGGGCCGACGTCACGATTTGTGGCTGGGGGACCCACGGTGAACATCGCGATCGTGGCGCAGATGTCGAACGCCTTTTGCGTGCCAGTGGTGCAAACCTTCTGCATCTTGGCCTGACCAAAGCAGGCCATCCCAAACACCCCCTCTATATATCCTACACCCAACAACCAGACCTTTGGTTACCCCCGTATGATCCCGCTCAGGGTGACGTTGGTTAACCATTTACACACTATTTTGCGGCTTTATGGGTGCTCGGACGTATGATGGCGCAACTAATTGGTGTGCGGCGCATGGGCGAATCTTCGGCGCTCGCTGCTTGTTTATGATCAAAGGTGACACGATATGCTTGCCATTATTGGGCTTCTAGGCCTCGCCGTCGCAGGAACCGCATTCGTCGGGTTCCCGACTTTATCAGGTGGCTCTGACACCGATCCGTTAGGTGCCACAGACGATGCAGCGCCGCAAACAAATGACCCTGAAACAACGGACATTGGCGGCTTTCTCGACATTGATGAGGATGCTGAACGCGGCCTGATTGATGATCTGGCTGTCACCGACATAGCAGACAACACGACCGATCAAGAAGCCTTCGCCGATCTTGTCCGTGCGGAAACAGTTGATCTCTATAACGAATTCTTCGGGAATGACGGCGACGACATCGCGGCTGGTCAATCCAGCCATGACTACCTAGACGGTCGCGGCGGGGATGATACCCTTTGGGGTGGCGACGGTGATGACCATGTTCACGGCGGTGCTGGCGACGACACTGTGTCTGGCGATGGTGGGGACGACCTCGTGTACGGCTACATTGGCGACGACGACATGTCTGGTGGAACCGGTGATGATAAACTTCATGCGGGCGATGGCGACGATGTCATCAATGGCGGATCTGGCAACGATGAGCTTCTGGGCGGGCACGGCGATGACACCCTGATTGGTGGCGCTGGGACCGACAATATGCAAGGCAGCGAAGGCAATGATGTGCTTGACGGTGTGACCGGCGAAGACATCGCCGAGAAGGACTATCTAAATGGCAGCGACGGACAAGACACGCTTATCGGGAACGATGGGGACGTCATGTCAGGGGGCGCAGACGCCGACAGGTTTGAAATCACTGGCGGAACTGTTTCCATCATGGATTACGCCGACGACGACCTTTTGGTTCTAAACTACGAAGGCAACGTGCCCGAACTGACAACTCAATCAACGGCTGATGGCACCATCTTGCTTGCTAACGGCGCACCTGTTGCATCCCTGTATGGTGTGACGGCCTTTGACGTTGGTACGGTCCAATTGGTCCAAACATAATCCAACGTTCCAGACAGTTCCGATCAACTCTTTTTCTTTGCGTTTGGGGGGGAATCTTCCTATACGCGCCCATCCGGCTTGTTCATCAGGCTGGTTCACCCTCCATGGGCCCTGCTGGACGACATCCCGGCTTGCGCCATCCACCCTTTTAATAAGGAGACCCCGATGTCGATTACTGTAGAAGACAAAACACGGCTGATGAAGGAATTTGCGATCAAAGAAGGCGACACTGGTTCGCCCGAAGTTCAGGTTGCTGTCCTTACGTCGCGCATCATGACCCTGACTGAGCACTTTAAGATCCACAAGAAGGACAACCACGGTCGCCGTGGCCTTCTTAAAATGGTCGCTCTGCGTCGCAAATTGCTGGATTACACAAAAGGCAAAGATGAGGCCCGTTACCAGGACCTCATAAAGCGTTTGGGCATCCGCCGCTAAACCTATGCAAGTCCTGCCGATGTCTCCGCTCAGGACTCGCTTTCAAGCGTATTCCGTTCTGATCTGTCTCATCGGCATCGCGACCTTGCTTTTCTTTGTCCTCCGGTTCGCCGGAGGACAATTGATGTACACCCTCGACGATCCCTACATTCACCTGTCGCTGGCCGAAAACCTGCTGCGCGGCCATTACGGTGTGAATTTGGATGAAGTCGCGTCCCCCTCGTCCTCTATCCTGTACCCATTCCTTTTGGCTGGCGCGCTTGGCCTCGGCCTTGGCGATCTTGCCCCGTTGGTTCTGAACGTAATTGGCGCGCTCGGCGCGGCTTGGCTGATGTCGGGTTTCTTTTGGGATGCCTTGGGAAAATCAGCGTCGGGACGCGTATCGCTTTTGGGCTATGTCGCTGGCCCTGCACTGCTCCTCGCGATTAACGGGTTCGCATTGGCGTTCACGGGTATGGAACACACGCTCCACGTTTTCGCCAGTCTTGCAATCATCCTTGGCCTGTCGCGCCTGTCGCGCAACCACCCGCCAAGGCTACTGTTTTTCGTCGCTATCGTCGCAGCTCCATTATTACGATTCGAAGGCTTTGCGCTTGCGGGTGCGGCCCTTATCGCAGTGGCAATTTGGGGTCATTGGACCCGCGCAATCATCACCGGCGCGGTCATTCTGACACTTGTCGGCGGCTACGCAGCGCTCATGGCATCACTCGGCCTACCGCTGGTTCCCAGTTCCGTTATGGTGAAATCAGCAACAACGGCCGCTGCAGTCTCTTCGCAGTACGGTATTATCTTTGGCGAATTGCTAGCCTCGCTTCAGGCCAGCCTTGCCGATCGCCAAGGCCGCATTCTTGCCGTCGCCATCGTCGCCCTCATCTGCGGTGCAATCATTGCACGCGACCGCCCACAGGCGCGCACCGTCGCATGCGTCGTGGCGACAGCCAGCATTGCGCATTTACTCGTGGGCCGTTGGGATTGGTTTTCGCGCTACGAAATCTACATCATGGCCACCGCATTTGCGGGTCTTTTGATTGTATGGGCACCCATCATTGGAACGCCGTCGCGCCGCATCACAACGCCCGGTCTGCTGATCTTCGTGTTGCCGTTCGTCGGCTATACCTATCTGCTCGATACGGTGGTCACACCACGCGCCGCGCGTAATCTTTATGAACAACAATATCAAATGCACCGCTTCGCGGTTGAGTATTCGGAACCGGTTGCCGTCATTGACCTTGGGTGGGTGACCTACCGCAATGATGAATATGTGCTCGATCTGTGGGGGCTTGGCTCTGAAACCGCGCGCCAGTTGTTCAACGCCGAAGGCCGCACACCGGGGCCTATCCGCCGCATGACAACAGACGCTGGCGTAACCTATGCCATGCTCTACGAGGAGGTGTTCGACGAGGGCCTGCCACAAGAATGGTGCCGCATCGCCCAACTCAGCACGTCCCAAGTCACCGCGTCATTTGGCACAGTAGAATTCTTTCTGATCGACCCTGACAAAGAAGACCTGATGCGCAGCGCCCTACAGGCCTTCGCACCCACCTTGCCCGACGCAAGCACGATTGCCGTGTTCGACTGTCCAGCTCAGTAGCGCCACGTTCCCATTTCAAGAGGTTTCGGTTTGCGCGCCGGCGGTGTAACCCCCTCGATATGGATATTTTTCTGATCACCGCACCCGGCCTTGAAGGTCTTCTTGCCGACGAAGCCCGTGAGCGTGGCTTCTCGGTAATCGAAACCATTCCCGGTGGCGTGACTGTCACAGGTGATTGGCCAGACGTCTGGCGCGCAAACCTGACGTTGCGCGGCGCAACCCGTGTGCTGGCACGCATTGGCGAATTTCGCGCGATGCACCTCGCGCAGCTCGACAAACGGTCAAAGAAATTTCCTTGGGGCGACGTGATCCCGCAAGGCGCGACTGTCAAAGTCGAAGCGACCTGTCGCAAATCTAAAATCTATCACGCAGGGGCCGCGCAACAGCGGGTTGAAGACGCGCTCAAACATCACGGCGCGACCATTTCCAAGACCGCAGAATTCAGCGTGCGCGTGCGAATCGAAGACGACCTTGTGACATTCTCCCTCGATACCTCGGGTGAATCTTTGCACAAGCGAGGCCACAAAGAAGCTGTGAACAAAGCCCCGATGCGCGAAACATTGGCGTCGTTGTTCCTGCGTGGCTGCGGTTATGATGGCAATGAACCTGTCTATGACCCGATGTGCGGATCGGGAACGTTTCCGATTGAAGCCGCTGAAATTGCAATGGCGATGGATGCAGGGCGCAGTCGCGGGTTCGCGTTTCAAGACCTCGCCAGCTATGACGCCACTGCCTTTGATGCATTGCGCAGCCCGCCAAAAGAAACCGCGCTTCGATTTTACGGGACCGACCGCGACGCAGGCGCCATCCGGATGTGCCAAGCCAATGCGCAACGCGCAGGCGTGACCGAACAGACCGATTTCCAGATGAAACCGATCAGCGACATCACCCCGCCGTGCACTGGCAAAGGCTTGATCATTGCCAACCCGCCCTATGGCGGGCGCATCGGCAACAAAAAACCACTTTACGGACTGTACGCGTCACTTGGCGAACGTCTGAAAAAGGAATTTAAAGGCTGGCGTGTGGGCATTATCACGTCCGAACAGAGCCTTGCAAAGGCAACTGGCCTACCGTTCAAACCCGTTGGCCCAGTGGTCAACCACGGTGGTATTAAGATCAGGCTTTGGCAAACGGACCCGTTGCACTGACGTTCGCAACGGCGACAATGATACAAGCCTTCCCAAACGCATAAAACCTGTGTAAACGCGCGCTATCTGAGACGTGACGCTTATGACCCCGGCGTTCGCATATGGATATGGGGTCGGTGGCAATGGGGCCACCAATGCAACGGGGACTTGGGATATGCCCAAGATTGCCCCGACACAGGAAACATAGATGTTTAAAGAAGTTAAAAAATCCATCCAGTGGGGCGAAGAGACGCTGACACTGGAAACAGGTAAGGTCGCACGTCAGGCAGACGGCACCGTCATCGCCACCTACGGCGAGACAACTGTCATGGCCAACGTCACGTTCGCCAAAAAGCAAAAGCCGGGGCAGGATTTCTTCCCGTTGACCGTGCACTACAACGAAAAGTATTACGCCGCCGGTAAAGTCCCAGGTGGCTTCTTCAAACGCGAAGCGCGCCCGACCGAGAAAGAGACGCTTACAAGCCGTCTTATCGACCGTCCAATCCGCCCGCTGTTCGTTGATGGCTTCAAGAACGAGGTCCTGGTGATCTGTACCGTTCTGTCCCACGATCTGGTCAACGATCCCGACATGGTCGCGATGATTGCGGCCTCCGCTGCGCTGACGATTTCCGGCGCGCCGTTCATGGGCCCAATCGCTGCTTGCCGCGTTGGTTTTGAAGATGGCGATTACATCCTGAACCCTGAAATGGACGACATGCACAAGCTGCGTGAAAATCCTGATCAGCGTTTGGACCTTGTTGTTGCTGGCACCAAAGACGCCGTGATGATGGTTGAATCGGAAGCCTATGAGCTTACTGAAGAAGAAATGCTCGGCGCGGTCGAATTCGCCCACGCACAGATTCAGCCCGTCATCGACATGATTGTCGATCTGGCAGAAGACGCAGCCAAGGCTCCGTTTGATTTCCAAGCACCTGACTATTCTGCTTTGTCCAAGGCGGTTGCCGCGGCTGGTGAAAAGCAGATGCGCGCAGCCTTCGCGATCTCTGACAAGCAAGAACGCACAACGGCCGTTTCCGACGCCCGCACCGCGATCAAAGCCGCATTGAGCGAAGAGCAACTTGGCGATGAGAACCTCGGTTCCGCACTCAAGAAACTCGAAGCCTCAATCCTGCGCGGCGATGTTGTTAAGACAGGCAAGCGGATCGACGGTCGCAAGACTGACGAAATCCGTGAGATCGTATCGGAAACCGGCATTCTGCCGCGGACCCACGGTTCTGCTTTGTTTACACGTGGCGAAACCCAAGGTTTGGTTGTGACCACTCTGGGTACCGGCGACGACGAGCAGATGATCGACAGCCTGCAGGGCATGTATAAGTCGAACTTCCTGCTACACTATAACTTCCCCCCATACTCGGTTGGTGAAGTTGGTCGTTTCGGCCCTCCAGGCCGTCGTGAAATCGGCCACGGTAAACTTGCATGGCGCGCGCTTCAGGCAGTTCTGCCAGCGGCGACGGATTTCCCTTACACAATCCGCGTTGTATCAGAGATCACTGAATCCAACGGCTCATCTTCGATGGCATCCGTTTGCGGTGGTTCCTTGTCGATGATGGACGCTGGTGTGCCTTTGAAAGCACCAGTTGCTGGTGTTGCTATGGGTCTGATCATGGAAGACAGCGGCGAATATGCCATCCTGTCCGACATCTTGGGTGACGAAGACCACCTCGGCGACATGGACTTCAAGGTTGCGGGTACCGAAAACGGCATCACGTCCTTGCAGATGGACATCAAGATCGCAGGCATCACGCCCGCCATCATGAAAGAAGCTTTGGCGCAGGCCAAAGTGGGTCGTATCCATATCCTTGGTGAGATGAACAAAGCCATGTCCTCGGCTGGTGAATTCTCCGAACATGCACCGAAGATCGAAACGATGCAGGTGCCAGTGGATAAAATCCGCGAAGTCATCGGCTCTGGCGGTAAAGTTATCCGCGAGATCGTCGAAGTGTCCGGCGCAAAGGTCGACATCAACGACGAAGGCATCATCAAGATCGCATCATCAAATGCCGAAGCGATCAAGAAAGCCTATGACATGATCTGGTCCATCGTGGCCGAACCTGAAGAAGGCATGGTTTACACCGGTACAGTCGTCAAGATCGTCGACTTTGGTGCATTCGTGAACTTCTTCGGTAAGAAAGACGGCCTCGTGCATGTCTCTCAGATCGAAAACCGTCGCTTGAACCACCCGTCCGACGTCCTGAAAGAAGGCCAAGAAGTGAAAGTCAAACTTCTGGGCTTTGACGATCGCGGCAAGGTTCGCCTGTCGATGAAAGTTGTCGATCAGGTCACAGGCGAAGAAGTTAAAGAAGAAGCCAAAGAAGACTAAGGTCTGATTGCCTTATCTATTCTTTAGTATTGGGCCCCGATGGAAACATCGGGGCCCTTTTGCATTTGCGGGATCGATATCACAGGTATGGGAACCCTGACCTCATCGTGATGCGCGAAACCTTGCCCAGAGGGCACATTACAGGGCATACACACAACCAACAGACGCAGACTGGGGATTCCAATGATTACGCGCCGCCATTTTTTGAACACCGCCGCCGCAGCCACTGCTGGCGTTGCAGCAACTTCTGCAAATGCCCAAGGGTTTCTTATTCCCGAACAGCAATTGCCCCGCATCGTGCGCATTGACCGCGACTACGCGACCGGCGAAATCCACGTCGAACCTAACAATTTCAAGCTTTACTGGGTGCTCGGCCCAGGCCTTGCGATGGAATATTCCGTCGGGATTGGCCGCGCTGGTCTGTATGAAAGCGGCGATTTCATGATCCAAGTGAAGAAAGAATGGCCCAGCTGGACCCCGACACCAGACATGATTGAACGCAGCCCACAGTCTTACGCGCAATTCGCGGATGGCATGGAAGGCGGCATCGATAACCCGCTGGGCGCACGCGCGCTGTATCTCTTTAGTGGCAACCGCGACACGTACCTACGGATCCACGGCACCAACGCGCCAAATACCATCGGCAGTGCGGTGTCCAATGGCTGCGTGCGACTGGTCAACAGCCACATCTCCGATCTTTACAACCGCGTACCGCTGAACACGCGCGCCGTTCTGCACTAATTTACTGACAACACCAAACAACAAAGGCCCCGCCAATTGGCGGGGCCTTTTTGGATTCTGATCGCCTATTTATTTTGGCAATTTTGCCATACGCAGATACGGCAGCTTGGTATCAATCGATCCGTACTTCGCAATCGCATCTTCGTCAGACACGGCGACAGGAACCACAACATCGCCACCCGGAACCCAGTTGGCTGGTGTCGCAACATTTTCACGCGCCGCGGTTTGCAATCCATCCAACGCACGCAATACTTCGGCGAAGTTGCGGCCGACGTTCATCGGGTAGGTCATCGACAGTTTCAGCTTCTTGTCCGGCCCGATGATGAACACAGCCCGCACCGTCGCACTGTCCGCTGGCGTGCGTCCGTCGGGCATGTAGGCTTCGGCTGGGAGCATATCGAACGCCTTGGCCATCGTGAGGTCGGAGTCAGCTACAATCGGGAAACCCGCCTTTGCCCCGGCAAAACCTTCAATGTCAGTCTTCCATTTCTTGTGTTCTTCAACACCGTCGATGGAAATCCCCATGACCTTTGTACCGCGCGCGTCCCATTCATCGGCCAGTTGCGCCACAGCCCCGAATTCCGTCGTGCAAACGGGCGTAAAATCTTTCGGATGGCTAAACAAAATCGCCCAGCTGTCGCCGATCCAGTCGTGCAAAGCGAACGTGCCCTGATCAGTTTCCACAGTCAAATTCGGGATCGTGTCGTTGATGCGTAGGCCCATGTTGGCTCTCCTTTTGTATTACGTTCATAGCTTATATAGGCATTCATCCGGCCCAATTCTACTTAGATCACATTTTGCCAGACACCTACGGATATTGGCAGCCCAACCTGCGATTGCGGCAGGTCACCTGAAGGCGTCGAATTGTGCATGGGAGGCGCTTAGAACGGTGCCTTCGCGCGAAACTTCACACCTTCGCCGCCGTCAGGATGGCGCAAACGCAGTTCTTCGGAATGCAGCATTAACCGTTCATACTGGCGCGCCTCACCCTGTGCATAAAACGGATCGCCAAGGATTGGATGTCCAAGGCTAAGCATATGCACCCGCAACTGATGACTGCGGCCTGTTTTGGGCATCAACCGCACCCGCGATTCGCGCGCGTCACTGCGCATAACCCGCCAGTCCGTCTGCGCCGACTTGCCAGTCTCATGGCACACCTTTTGCAGCGGGCGGTTCTCCCAATCGACGATTAACGGCAGGTCCACCGTTCCCTTTTTCGGCTCTAACGTGCCCCAAACGCGGGCCACATAAGTCTTTTTCGTCATGCGCTTTTCAAACTGCAACCCGATGTGGCGTTGCGCATGTCGCGTCAGGGCAAACACCATCACACCAGACGTGTCGCGATCCAAACGGTGGATCAGCAATGCTTGCGGAAACGCCACCTGCACACGCCCGATCAGGCAATCTGCCAGATGCGGTCCCTTACCCGGAACTGATAATAACCCGCTTGGTTTGTTAACAATCAGAATTTCATGATCGGCATGGATCACGTCGAGCGGGTCATCGGGCGGTGCGTAATCACTGCTCATGCCTTACGGCCCCGAAACATCGCAAACGTATACAGGCCCAGCGCTGCCCAGATCATTGGAAACGCAATCGCGCGGGCACTGCCAAACGGTTCTTCGAACACGAACACTGCAATCAACATAATCATCGTTGGGGCGATATATTGCATGATCCCGATGGTTGCCAAGCGCAGACCCTTTGCGCCATTCGCATACAGCATCAACGGCACCGCCGTGACGATCCCGCAGCCCATCAACAACCACATATCTATCGTTAGCGGCACGAAATGGCCGCCTCCCTGACCGCCCAGCCAGATCAGATAGCCAAGCGCGACGGGGGACAGGATCAACACCTCAAGTAGGAAACCCTGGTTGGGTCCAATCGGCAGCGAACGTTTGAAGTATGCGTAAAAACCCCACGAAAGTGTCAACACCAGCGCGGGCCACGGCAGCGACCCGTTCGCATAGGTCAAAACGCCCACAGCGGCCGCGGCCAATCCGACCGCCGCCCATTGCAGTTTGTTAAGCTTTTCACCCAGCAACATCGCCCCAAGAAACACGCTGAAGATCGGGTTTATGTAGTAGCCCAGCGCGCCGTCCAACGTACGTTCCGCCGCAATCGCCCAGACATAAACGCCCCAATTGATCGACACCAATGTCGCGGTGATGCATCCCATGGCCAACGCCTTGGGGTCGCGAAGAATACGGCCCAAATCACTTGTGCGACCCAAAACGACCAGTATCAGACCCGCAACAGGCACCGACCACAGCACACGGTGCGCTACGACTTCGATCGCCGGAATGTGGCTTACCGCCTTCAAGTAAAGTGGCAAAAACCCCCACAATACATAGGCGCTCAACGCAAAGCCAAAGCCGCGCAAGGTGTCTTGATTTTTTGGGTTTTCCATGACCCCCTCATGACCGCTCCGAAGACCGCTCGCAAGGGTAGGGATGAAGGCTCTTTAGACTTTCACGCGTTCGGACTTGGGATCATACATTGGGCGCAATGACGCCTCGGCGCGGACATTGGTGCCCATCACATCAATCGCGTAAGACGACGCCAAAACGTCCGCAGCTGTCTCGCCTTTGCACGGGACATAGCCAAGGCCCATGGCCCCGCCCAATGTGTGCCCATAGGCGCCTGACGACAGATAGCCGACCAATTCACCGTCCCGTAGGATCGGCTCATTGTGATACAAAAGCGGCTCAGGGTCCGTAAGTTTGAACTGCACCATGCGCATGTTCAGCCCCTTTTCCTGCTTTTCCAACACCGCTTCACGGCCAATGAAGTCCGGCTTGTCCTTCTTGACGGCAAAGCCGAGCCCCGCCTCCATCACATGGTCTTCGCAGGTGATGTCATGCCCGAAATGGCGAAAACCTTTTTCGATACGGCAGGTGTCCATCATGTGCATCCCACACATCGTCAGGCCGAAATCTTTCCCCGCGTCATGCAGTGTTTCAAACACATGGCCAGCTTGGTCAGCACTGACATACACTTCCCAGCCAAGCTCCCCCACATAGGTCACACGGTGAACGCGGGCCATGCCCATCCCGATCTCAATGTCTTGCGCTGTGCCAAACGGATTCACGTCATTGGTGAAATCGGCTGGCGATACGGCCTGCAGCAGCTTGCGTGCATTTGGCCCCATCACCGCCAGCACACCTTCGCCTGAGGTCACATCGGTAATGACCACATTAAAATCGCCTCGATTGCGTTCCATCCAAACCTGATCAGCCAACCGCGTCGCCGCAGGGGTGACGACCAAATACGCCGTTTCAGACATGCGCGTTACAGTCACATCCGCTTCGATTCCGCCACGATTGTTCAGGAACTGCGTGTAGACAATCTTGCCAATAGGCACGGAATAATCGCCGCCCCCGACGTAATTCAAAAACGCTTCAGCATCGCGCCCCTCGACCCTGATCTTACCGAAGGACGACATATCATACATGCCGACATTCTCGCGCACGGCCTTATGTTCAGCCGCAACGTTGTCAAAGAAATTCTGTCGCTGCCAGCTGTATTCATACTCTGGCGTCTGGCCATCCTTAGCGAACCAGTTGGCGCGCTCCCACCCTGACAATTCCCCCATTACTGCACCATGTTGCTTCAAATGGTGATGAAACGGGGTGCGCCTGATCCCGCGTGCCGTGTCCTTTTGTCGAAACGGGAAATGGTCTGCATACAACAGGCCCAATGTTTCCTTTGAACGTTCCATTAGGAACGTTTTGTTGCCCATAAATGGCTGCATCCGGCTGATATCCACATCGCCCAGATCAAACGGTTTCGCGCCTGCATCCATCCATTGCGCCAACGCCATGCCAGCCCCACCAGCAGACTGAATACCGATGGAATTGAACCCTGCCGCAACCCAGACATTGTCCATCTCCGGCGCAAGGCCAAGGTGGTAGGCATCATCGGGCGTAAAGCTTTCTGGCCCGTTAAAGAACGTATGAATCCCTGCCTCTGCCAGCATCGGCATACGCGCAACCGCGTTCTCTAGGATTGGCTCAAAATGGTCAAAGTCTTCGGGCAGTTGGTCAAACTCAAACCCTTCGGGGATCGGACCCCACGGCTTGCTCACCGGCTCAAACGCACCCAAAAGCATCTTTCCTGCGTCTTCTTTGTAATACGCACATTCATCGGGAACCCGAAGCACAGGCATCTGGGTCAGGCCCGCAATCGCCTCGGTGACAATATAGAAATGTTCACAGGCTTGCAGCGGGACGTTGGTGCCCAGCATCTGGCCAACCTCACGGCCCCACATGCCCGCACAATTCACGACGTGATCACAATCAATCGTGCCTTGCCCGTCCGCACCTTCCCAGTTCACACCAGTGATCCGCCGCCCGGCGCGGACAACACCCGTGGCCTTTACCCGCTCTTTTATGACGGCCCCACGTTGCCGCGCACCTTTGGCCAGCGCCAGTGCGATATTGGAAGGGTCGCCCTGCCCGTCCAGCGGCAGATAGACCCCGCCGACAACGCCATCAATATTAAGATGCTCATACTTCGCTTTCACCTCGCTGGGTGAAATCTCCTCGACCTCAACCCCGAACGCGCGCGCCATGGCGGCCTGTCGGTAAATCTCTTCTTTGCGGCTTTCAGTCAGTGCGACGGTGATCGACCCACACCGCTTGAACCCCGTGGCCACGCCAGTTTCTTCCTCAAGCGTGCCATAAAGTTCTTGGCTATATTTCGCCAATTTTGTCATATTTTGCGTCGCACGAAGCTGCGCAATGAGGCCCGCCGCATGCCACGTTGTGCCCGACGTCAGCTGTTTGCGTTCCAGCAAAACAATATCCGTCCAGCCCAGCTTGCTCAGGTGATACGCCACCGAACACCCGATGACGCCACCCCCAATAATAACCACACGTGCCTTGCTTGGAAGATCCGCCATCTGCCCGTTCCTTAAATGATGTCGCACCAAAGGTGCGCTAAATGATCGTGTGCCCAGCAGCGGTCAGGCGGCTGGCAATTTCTGCAATATGTGCGGGGCTGACTTCGCAACAGCCGCCAATAATCGTCGCCCCGTGATCGACCCAACGCATCGCATGATCAGCGTAAAGGTCAGGCGTAAAATCAAGTCGCATCGCCAAGGCATCGACGGTTGATTTGTCCTTGAGGAAACCCTCGGTAATTGTCTCAAAACCATTGGCATAGGCCCCATAAGGCTTGCCGCACGTCGCCAATATATCCAATGCCGCCGGAATTGCTTCGGGTGCCGAACAATTCACCAATACCGCCTCAGCGATCCCGACAACCGACAAAGCATCCGCCAAAGGTTCACCAGATCGCAACAAAGTCCCATCGCGATCACTGACTGAAAACGCGATCCAGATCGGTTTTTCTGCCGCCTTGGCGCCCGCCAGAATAGACCGCGCATGATCTATCGAAACAACCGTTTCGCACAGGATCAGATCAACGTCCGCGCCAATCAACCGCGCGACTTCTTCGAACTTCGGCACCGCAAAATCATATGGTGGCATAACATCCGCACGATAGGACGCGACCAACGGCCCGATGGACCCTGCAATGCGCGTGGCCCCCGATTCCTTTGCCTCAGCCAGCGCCATGCGATGCAGCGCTTCGAATTGCGCCTCAAGCCCCGTACCGGTCAGCCTGTCGTGGTGAATGGCATACGTGTTGGTCGTGGCAATTGTCGCACCGGCGGCGGCAAAATCACGGTGCACCCCAGCGACCATGCCGGGGTGATCCAGCATCACCCGCGTTGACCAAAGCGGCGTTGGCCGATCGCCGGCACGGTGCACCAGTTCCTGCCCCATGCCACCGTCCAAAAGTGTAATCTGCGTCATCGTTTAAGCCTTTATGCGTTCGTTGCTGGGGTCCCAAAGCGGCGCATCTTCTTGCACAATTGCCTTGTGGCGTTTGCCATAGACATCGACCTCCAATTCGGTGCCAACCGCCAAGAGATTAGCGCGAACCATACCCAAGGCGATGCATTTATTGGTGCGATATCCCATGGCGCAAGACGTGACTTCGCCGACGATCTCATCGCCATGCCAAATCGGCGCCATATAGGGCGCGTCGGTGTCACCTGCGTCCATGACCAGCGTGACAAACCCTTTCTTTCGACCCTGCTGTTTTTCCGCCAGCAACGCCACCTTCCCAGGAAAATCCTGCGGTTTGTCGAACTTGATAAAGCGATCAAGCCCGCCTTCGATCAGCGAATAGTCTGTGGACAGATCGCCCTTCCACGCGCGGTATCCCTTTTCGATCCGCATCGAATTCAGCGCATACATGCCGAACGGTGCAACCCCTGCATCCAATAATGCATCCCATATCGCAGGCATCGCGTCGGGGGCGGCATGGATTTCCCAACCCAATTCACCCGCGAACGAAACGCGGATCAACGCACATGGTTGCAGCGCGACGGTGCCGTCAAAACTCGCACTCAACCACGGTCTGGACAGATCGTGCCCGCCAACCAGCGGCCCCAAAATGTCGCGTGCCTTTGGCCCAGTGACCAACAGGCATTCCACGGCCTTAGTATGATCCGTCACCGTGATCCCGTCAGGCGCTTGGCGCGAAAATATCTCAGCGTCGTGCCACTGCGCTGTCGCAGCCGTAATCAAACCAACTTCGGTGTCGCTGTGCACCATGATTGAGGTTTCCGTCAGGATGCGCCCACGGCTGTCGGGGAAATAGGCAAGGCTGACACGGCCCGGCGCAGGAAGACGCGACGCGCTTAGCCCGTCAACAAAATCCTTGGCGCCGACCCCTTCAATCTTGATGCGGCTGAACCCCGTGATGGGCAGCATCCCGCAGCCATCGCGCACCGCTTCGACTTCCTCGCGAATACGCGTCTCCCACGGCCCATCGCGGTCCCAAGTTTGTGTCGAGTCCTCAGTGGTATCGTCACCGTCTTTGGCAAACCAGTTTGCGCGTTCCCAGCCGTTATACGCCCCGAATTGCGCGCCCGCGTCCTGCAACCGCGACTGCAACGTCGAATGCTTCTTATCGCGGCCCGCTGGCCATTCGTGATGCGGGAAATGCATTCCGTACTCATGGCCATACGTCTCAAGCGCCTTGGACAGGCAATAGTCGTGATCGGCATAATCGGTGTAGCGGCGCGGATCGACGGACCACATGTCCAGCTCTGTTTCGCCGTGCATGATCCATTCCGCCATGACCTTACCCGCACCACCGCCTTGGGCGATCCCGAAGGTAAACGAATGCGCCTCAAACGCGTTCTTCACACCGGGCATCGGCCCGACCATCGGCAGACCATCGGGCGCATATGGGATCGGGCCGTTGATATTGCGGCCAATGCCAGCCTCACCCAACAACGGCAAACGCGCCATCGCGTCTTCGATGTAGAATTCCAGTCGATCCAGATCATCGGGATACAGCTGAAACGAGAAATCGTCAGGCATTGGATCGTCCGGCGTCACCCAATGGGCCTTACAATTCCGCTCATAGGGGCCAAGGTTCAGACCGTTCTTATCCTGCCGCAGATAATAGGAAATATCGACATCGCGCACGAGGGGGACTTTGTGCCCGACCTCTTTGGTCCACGCCTCAAGCTCGGCGATGGGTTCGGTCAGGAAATACTGGTGCGACATGACGACCATCGGCACAGTGCGCCCACCAAACGGCTTGAACATCTCACCGACACGCTGCGCATAATAGCCCGCACAATTGACGACGAATTCGGCGCGGATGTCACCCTTTTCAGTTTTCACAATCCATTCATCACCATCCCGATCTATGCCCGTCACCGGACAGAACCGTTCGATATGACCGCCCGCCGCGCGCGCACCCTTGGCCAAGGCCTGCGTCAGCTGTGCTGGGTCAATGTCGCCGTCCAGTGCATCCCACATGCCGCCCGCAAGATCATGGGTTTCGAGAAACGGATGGCGTTCTTTGATTTCAGCATTGGTCAAAATGTCCATCTCAAGACCCTGATAACGGGCTTGTCCGGACACTTTAGCAAACTCCTGCATTCGTTCTTTGGAATGCGCCAAACGCAGTGATCCGGTGACGTGGTAGTTCATCGGATAATCCACGTCATCGGCCAAGCCGCGATACAGCTCCAAACCGTAACGCTGCATGTTCATCACGGCCCAATTGGGCGCAAAGTTCGGACAGTTTCCCGCAGCATGCCAAGTAGAACCAGCGGTCAATTCGTTCTTTTCAAGCAGCACACAGTCCTTCCATCCGGCACGGGCCAGATGGAACAATGTTGACGTGCCGATAACGCCGCCGCCGATGATGACCACACGGGCCGTCGTTGGAAAATCTGCCATGGTCTTCGTTCCCTAATATTTCGCGATATGCGGTGCGTCGTCCGCGATTGTGTAAAAGTCGCCTTTGTCAGCAGTGAAGATATGTTTGCCTGCGACAAACCCTGTCGGATTATCAAACGCACCAGCCGCAATGCCGATGCCGTCTTCGTCGTTCATGCGATAAAACAGGCTGGACCCGCAGCGGTTACAAAACCCGCGCTTGGCCCAATCGGATGATGCAAACCACGTCAGCCCATCTTGGTTGGTGAACACAACCTCGTCGAATATCGCCCGCGTCGCCGCCCAATGATGCCCGCTCAACCGGCGACATTGGCTGCAGTGGCACATGGTAATTTCGGCTCGCAGGTTTTCGACCTCAAAGGCCACGGCCCCACATTCACAACGCCCTTGGTGCATCACGCTCTCCCTATCGTCGGTTGGCTTGCGCCCAAAAGAACGCCGTAAATAATGAAACACACGGCCATCACACGCCGGAACCAAACGTTGAACACAGCCCCCAGCGCCGCGCGTCCAAGCCCAGCACCAAGTGCGGTAAATGTCAGGTAACTGCACGCCGTCAGCGTTAGGGCCGTGGGCACAATCACCCACATCTGTTGTCCAATCGGCACGTCAGGCTGCACGAACTGGCTAAATGCGGCAAGGTATCCGGCAACACTTTTGGGATTGATGACCGCAATTGCCAAGGCCCGCCAATAGACACGCCCCTTGGGCGCTGACGTTGGCTGAACAGGTCGCGACGCCATGATCCAGCCGCGAATTCCAAGAAAGATCAGGAATCCCGCCCCGATGAGTTTTGCCACTGAAAACGCCGCCTCGGACGCCGCAAGCAACGCCGTCACGCCGAACGCTGACAACGCCAAAAACAACGATGCCTGTGTCAAGATCGCACCAACACCCGGCAAGCTGCGCACGAATCCCAAACTCATCCCATTTGAAATGCAATTCACGGCATTCGGCCCCGGCGTGGTGACAAAAACCGCCCAGAACAGCGCGAATATGGTCCATGCTTCAAACGTCATTCAAAACACCACCCTCAATAAATTGGTGGCGCGATGACCCAGATCGCAACGCAGGGCGCGGCGTAGGGGTTCATCCAGCGAAAGGCTTCGCCACGAATGCGAAAACTGTCACCTGCGTTCAGTGAAAAGGTCTTACCTGCGATCCACAAATCAAGGCGTCCAGACACGATATATCCAACTTCTTGTGTCGGGCGCATGACTTCTTCGGTGATCTCGGAATTGGCCTCAAAGGTCGAATGGACCATCTCAAAATCATCCGTCAGATCGGGGGACAAAAGTTCCTCAACCAAGCCCGCCGGGCGTGACCCGATAGGACGTCGCGCGTCTGCCCTAACAATCATGCCCCGTTCGTGTTCCGGCGCCGCTGACCGGAACAGACTGGACACCGATACATCCAAGACCGATGCAATATGGCGCAGATCGGAAATTGACGGTTCAGACATGTCACGCTCAACCTGGCTTAACCAGCCAACCGACCGCCCCAGCGTTTTACCCAATCCCGACAACGTCAGCCCGCGCGCCTTTCGCAAGGCACGAATGTCAGCCCCAAGCGTGTGGATTTCTGGCGGTGGCGCGTGAATCACTTGCTGCAAACTCCCTGTCTGACCAAAGTCGTGACACGAGTTCGTGAAAATTCAAAGGATTTTTTCACCAATCAGATTTTATTTAGTGACGACGCTGAAAACACTCTTCAAGATTGCAGCCATATGTGTGGCATCTTCAGCGGTGAAGGCATCCGGCTGATCACTGTCGATATCAAACACCGCAATCAATCCTGCGGCCCCGTTGAACACCGGCAAGACCAGTTCCGACCGCGTGGAACTGGCGCAGGCAATATGCCCGTCAAATGCCTCAACATCCGCGACCAACTGCACCTCGCCCGTGCGCGCCGCCGCGCCACAAACCCCACGCGAAAACGGGATCTGCAAACACCCGTGCCCACCCTGATACGGCCCGATCTTAAGCATCTCTGGCCCCGTCACGCGGTAAAACCCGGTCCAATCAAACCGCGCGTCGAAGTGATGCACTTCACACGCAACGGTTGCCATCAACGCAACGGCGTCATCCTCGCCCGCTGTCAAGCTGGCGATTGTCTTGGTGAGGGTGTCGTAATCGGGCATCATGCCTCCCGCAAAAATGGGTTGGGTTTAGGTATTTAGAGCCAAAGAAGCGCAAAAACCTAAGGGCGTTCAATCGCAATCGCCGTCCCTTCGCCACCCCCAATGCAGATCGCGGCGATGCCACGTTTTAGATTGTGGGTTTCCAAAGCATGCAGCAAGGTCACAATGATCCTCGCTCCGGACGCGCCAATCGGATGCCCGAGCGCGCAAGCGCCGCCATTGATATTGACGATGTCAGGCGGCAAATCCATCTCGCGCATGAACGCCATTGGAACAACCGCGAAGGCCTCATTGACCTCCCACAAATCGACACTGTTCTTGTCCCACCCAAGTTGGTCGAGCAGTTTTTGCGCCGCCGGAACGGGCGCAGTTGTAAACAGGTTTGGCGCTTGGGCGTGACTGGCGTGGCCGCGAATGTAGGCGCGGATTGGCAGATCAGTTTTATCCGTTGTCAAAAGTAGGGCCGCCGCCCCATCTGAAATGCTGGAACTGTTGGCCGCCGTCACCGTGCCGCCCTCACGAAACGCAGGCTTTAACAACGGTATCTTATCTGGACGCGCGTTTGCAGGCTGCTCGTCGACCGACACCGTGGTTTGCGCCGTTCGGCCTGCCACCTCTACGGGCGTGATCTCAGCATCAAATGCCCCCGACGTTTGCGCCGATAACGCCCGCTTCAGGGACCGCAGCGCATAGTCATCCTGCGCCTCACGGGTAAACTGATAACTCTGCGCGCAGTCCTCTGCGAAGCTCCCCATCAAACGCCCAGCATCATAGGCGTCTTCCAACCCGTCCAGAAACATCGAATCAATCACCGCACCATGCCCGATACGTGCGCCGCCCCGCATCTTTGGCAGCAAGTACGGCGCATTGCTCATGCTTTCCATCCCGCCAACCAGCATGCGCTGCGTTTGTCCCAGCTTGATTTGATCAAACCCGATCATCGCCGCCTTCATCCCTGATCCACACATCTTGTTCAGCGTCGTCGCGGGGACATTTTCGCCAAGCCCCGCCATGAACCCCGCTTGACGCGCAGGCGCTTGGCCCAACCCCGCAGGCAGTACGCAGCCCATCAGAACCTCGTCCACGGAACCGTGCCCAGCCAAGGCCGCCTTCATTGCGGCGCCACCCAATGCGGGTGCCGTCAGTCCTGACAAAGCGCCCTGAAACCCACCCATAGGCGTGCGCGCCGCCCCTGCGATTACCACTTTGATCATCTCCGCCTCCTCAATCTGTTAAGCTTGAAAAACCACAAAACCGCCGCAAAATTTTCGCATCCTCACCCGAATCCAATGTCAGGACAGTCTTAGTAGCTGCATAGGCTCACCTCGGCGTCACGTGTAATTGCCCCCACCCAGTGCGTGACGTCGAGGATCTTTGATCCTCGCAATGTTTAAGTTGGGATCTTTGATCCTCGCACTGTGTAAGTTGGACCCTATGATCCGCTCATATCACAAAGTGGATTCCCTAACAGAAATAAAGCCTTGCGGCCTTTCCCCTGGCCATTATGGCGCTATGGTCCCCTCCTATCAAGGGAGAGACCATGCGCGATTTCCAACAACCGGGCCGATCCGCCGTTTTTGCTGACAATGGCATCTGCGCCACATCGCACCCGCTGGCCGCAAAGGTCGCGGTGCAAATCCTCGAAGCGGGCGGCAACGCCATGGATGCCGCCATCGCGGGGGCTGTTTTGCTTGGCATCTGTGAACCGCAATCCGCCGGTATCGGTGGTGATGCGTTTTGTCTGTTCAATTTGGCGGGCAGCGATGACGTTCATGCACTGAACGCGTCCGGTCGCGCGCCAGCTGGACTAGACGCCGCAAAGTTGCGGGCCGACGGGTTGGATCATCTGCCCATTTCATCGGTACACGCCATCAGCCTGCCGGGCGCGATGGACGGATTTATTCGGCTGGCCAAAGACCACGGCAAAATCGGGCTCAAGGCGATCCTTGCCCCTGCAATTCATTACGCCGACGCAGGCGTGCCAGTCGCCCCGCGGGTTGCGTTTGATTATGCGCGGTCGGGCGGCACGCTGCGCGGCGCTGGTCGGACGCATTTCATGGTGCAGGACAAAGCCCTGAGCCTCGGTCAGAAATTCCGCGCGCCCGGTCAGGCAGACGTTCTGCGACGTGTCGCGATGGACGGACGCGCCGGATTTTATGAAGGCGAGGTTGCACAAGACATGGTCGCATCCCTGAATGCGGCAGGCGGCACCCACAGCTTGGATGATTTCGCCAATGTGCGCTGCGATTACACCACGCCGATATCGGGCGCCTACAAAGACATCGAACTGGTCGAACACCCGCCAAACGGCCAAGGCGCGACTGCGATTTTGATGCTCAACATTCTGAAACATTTCGATATTGCGGGGCTGGATCCGATGGGGACACAGCGTGCACATCTGGAAGCTGAAGCCGCGAAACTTGCCTATGACACCCTCAACCGCGTTGTTGCCGACCCCGATCACACGACGCGATTGGATCATATGTTGTCTGCCGATACGGCGGCGAAACTGGCAGGGCTTATCGACCCGAACACGGCCCTGCCCCCATCCCTGCCCAGCGCACAGGCGGTCCACAAGGACACGGTTTATATCACCGTGGTCGACAAAGATCGCATGTGTGTGTCGCTGATTTACTCCATCTTTGAAGCGTTTGGATCAGGCCTCGCATCTGATAAGTTCGGCATCCTGTTCCACAACCGCGCCGCCAGTTTCACCCTTGAACAGGGTCATCCAAATGAGGCCATGGGCAACAAACGCCCGCTGCACACAATCATACCGGGCATGGTCAAACGTGCTGGCAAAATCAAAATGCCATTCGGTGTTATGGGCGGTGCGTACCAGCCCTGCGGACACGCGCGTTTGCTGACCAACATGCAAGATTTTGGTATGGACGTCCAAACCGCCATCGACGCGCCGCGCAGCTTTGCCGAACACGGTGGGCTGACTGTGGAAACTGGCTACGCCGACAGCGTCGCACAGGCTTTGGCTGACAAAGGCCATATCGTCAAACGCGCCCAAAAGCCGATTGGCGGGGCGCAAGCAATCGTGTTACGCGACGATGGTGTACTCGAAGGGGCCAGCGATCCGCGTAAAGATGGGATAGCACTTGGATATTGAAGCACTGAAAAAACGGCTGGCGCGCACATTCGGGCTGGCGTTCATGCTGGCGGGTGGCCTGCTGTGCGGGACGGCGGTGAACGACGCCCTAAACGGCGTGCCGGACGCGACGCTGTATGCAGCAATCTACGCGGCGATGTTTTCGTTCGGGGGGATGTTGTTCTTTTGGTCAAAAAGGTCGCAAGACTAACGCGCTAGTTCAGTTGGAAATGCAGCGGATACTGACCGTCTTCAAACGGGCCAAACAAATCATCTAGATCGGGGTGATCCACTGGCTGGCCCGAATAGTCCGCGACCAAGTTTTGTTCGGACACATAGGCCACGTAATAGGATTGATCGTTTTCGGCCAGCAGATGGTAAAACGGCTGATCCTTTTGGGGGCGCGCCTCTTCAGGGATTGCCTCGTACCATTCTTCGGTATTGGTAAACATGGCGTCCACATCAAAAACAACCCCGCGAAACGGATGTTTGCGGTGGCGAACCACTTGGCCCAAATGATATTTCGCACGTGTCTTCAGCATATTTTTAGCCCCTTGGCCGTTACTAGACGGGTAGGCCCGCATGAGTCCATGCAAACAGGGTAAAATTAAAGGAAACAAACTGTGTTGCTAACGCTGAAAGTGTTGAGAATCATCGCTCAGGTCTCCCTTTTGACGGCTGCTGGAATGGCTTGTGTGAAGCTGGAAAGTGAATAACATATTGAGGTCGTTATAAAAATCTCGGACATGCGTGCCAAACTGATCGTGCAAATCGGCACCACCGCTACCTTCACCTCCATTCTCGCTGGCTGAAAGTTACGGCGCGGAATCTGACAGCGTAGCGGGCCCGTTGCAGGGTTTCAGCAAGGCGTATTGTGCATCGACGTGCATGTCGGTGTTCACTTTACCGCTCATCACGGTGGTTGTGATCTAACCCATGCGCAAAACCGGTTCACAGACCGCCCCACATCCGTTAAACTACTCCCAATAAAAAAATAAAAAAAGCGAGAGGCAGATGAGCAAACTCTTTCGCGCCGCCCTGTTATTAATGATCTTGGGAAGCTGTGCAGCCCGAGACGCTTCAGCGCCGCGCAATCTGGACAACGCCTGTTCCATTCTAACCGAACGCCCGCACTATGTGCGTGCCTTCAAACAGGCTGAACGAAACTGGGGTGTGGATACCCACGTTTTGATGGCAATGATTTACCAAGAAAGCAAATTTATTGCCGACAACCGTCCACCGCATACCTACGCGTTGGGGATCATCCCGACGGGCCGCCAATCATCCGCGCTTGGCTACAGCCAAGCGTTGGACGGAACATGGGAAGAATACGTCGATCAGCAGGGTGGACGCGGGTCAAACCGGACCGACATTGCCGATGCGACCGATTTCATGGGCTGGTATATGGCCGCGACCGTGCGTGAAAATGCGATACCTCTGAACGACACTTACAACCAGTATCTGGCCTATCACGATGGTCGGACAGGGTGGCGGCGCGGGACGTATCACTCAAAACCTTGGCTGGTGCGCATCGCCGGCGAAGTCCGGGACCGCGCTGTTTTGTACGACGCGCAATTGCAAAACTGCCGGCAGTTCCGCTGAACGACACGTCATACAAATAAAAAGCGCGTCCCAAGTTAGGGGCGCGCTTTGTTGTTTCTATTCCTTTAGCCAACGCGGCGACGACGTCAGTTCCCCCAGTTGCGCATTTCACGTTGGATGTTGAACAAGATATCAGGCACGCGGCCGTCCTTTGCCAAATCACCCAAAATTACTGTCGTCTGCTGCCCCGTATCATCGGTGACGATCCACTGGCGCAACTCAACAGGACTGGACGTATAGACCATCTGGATACTGCCGTATTCGGGATGATCGGGGTCTTGTGCTGTTACGGTCGTTGTTGTTCCATCACTGGTATGGCCTGTGACCATATTGGTGCGGGTAAAATCAATGTTGCGTTCCAGAATAATCGACAGTGGTGTCTGGTTCAGCGGGTAGCGATCCGGCCCATTGTTGGATCGCGGATCGAAAATCGCGACCTGCCCACCACCCGCGACCACCAGCGATTCCTCAGGCGGATTATATTCAAACCGCACACGCCCCGGCCGTTTGATAAAAATCGTTCCTGTCGAAATCGTGCCGTCCGCATTGATCTGCGTAAAGGCACCTTCGGCACTGGTGAACGAATTGAGATAGCCGGACACTTGGCCCAACGACAATTGCTGTGCAAATGATGGCGAAGCCGCGAACCCTGCAAGCGCAAGGGGGACGGCCAAAAGACATAGTCGGCGTGTAATCATATTCATATCTCATACCTAATCTGGCGGCGCATGATTTGCACCCAATCGATGGGACAAACATCGGTGATCCGTGCGCGTTAAGCGATATCATGCCATTTGTTAACCGATAGCGTGTGGCCGTCATCAGGGTGAAGGGGCCGACTACCGAACTGACGGACTCCCAAGATATTCATGCGGCCAAGGCAAATGGGTTCCTACCTTTCGCCCGTCGAAGTTCCCGCCTAAGTTAACCATTCAAAAATTTGGGGATAAATGATGACCGGTTTCTTGATGCTCGCGTTCGTATTTTTAGTGGCGGGGGTAATTTCCGTTCCAATTGCATCGCGTTTGGGCCTTGGGTCGGTGTTGGGCTACCTGATTGCCGGTATCCTGATTAGTCCGGTTTTGGCGTTGCTGAATGTCGATGTCATCGCGATCCAGCATTTTGCAGAATTCGGCGTCGTGATGATGTTGTTTCTTGTTGGCCTTGAACTTGAACCAAAGATGCTTTGGGCGATGCGCGCCCGCCTGATAGGTCTTGGCGGCGGGCAGGTCGTGTTGACCACACTGGCCGTGATGGCCGTGGCGTTGGCTTTCGGATTGGTTTGGACCGTCGCGTTGGCGATTGGTCTGGTTATGGCACTGTCATCCACCGCCATCGTTTTGCAGACCCTGAACGAAAAGGGCCTGATGAAAAGTGACGGCGGCCAGTCAAGCTTTTCGGTGCTATTGACCCAAGACATCGCCGTGATCCCAATGCTGGCATTCATTCCATTGTTGGCGCTCTCTGGCCTCGGCGATGTTGCTGGCGACATGGTGACACACGGCGAAACAGCCCATGTTGAAGTCCTTGTGGATAGCCATGGTGACCCCGTCACCACAGGCGATCACGCCAGCCCAGATGGCGATCATAGCGAAAGCATGAGCCTCGTTGACGGCCTTAACCCATGGCAAACAGCACTTGTCACCATCGGCGCGGTGGCTGCCGTTGTGTTTTGTGGCAGTTTCCTGACCTCGCCGATCTTTCGGTTTGTCGCGGGCGCGAACCTGCGCGAATTGTTCACTGCGACGGCGTTGATGATGGTTATCGGCATCGCGCTATTGATGTCGCTGGTCGGGTTATCGCCCGCCCTTGGCACATTCATCGCGGGGGTCGTTCTTGCGAACTCCGAATACCGCCACGAACTGGAATCCGACATCGACCCGTTTAAAGGCCTGCTACTTGGCCTGTTTTTTATGACCGTCGGCGCAGGGATCAATTTCGGCCTGCTCGGGGCAAACCTGATGCTCATCATCGGCCTCACCCTCGGCCTCATTGCGCTCAAAATAGCTGTTCTCCTGATCCTTGCGGTGATCTTCAAAATCAGGGGCAGTGATCGGTGGCTGTTCGCCCTTGGCCTCGCGCAAGCTGGTGAATTTGGCTTTGTGCTGTTGTCGTTCACCGTCGCCAGCAACGTCATTCCAAGCGCTATCGCGGATCAACTGCTGCTGGTCGTGGCGCTATCTATGCTTCTGACCCCTTTGTTGTTTATCCTTTATGACCGCGTGATCGTACCACGTTTCAACACCGATCAGGACCGTGAAACCGATACCATTGACGAAGCAAATCATATTATCGTCGCAGGTCATGGCCGCGTTGGTGGGCTGGTGCGTCGCATGCTCGAAGGTGCGGGCTACGCGACAACTGTGATCGACTATTCATCCAAGCAAATCGACATGATCGCAAAGTTCGGCTTTCGCGCCTATTATGGCGACGCCACGCGGCCCGATCTATTGCATTCCGCTGGCATCGATGACGCCAAGATCTTCGTCGTCGCAATTGATGGCAAAGAACAGATCACCGAACTGGTGAAATACGTGCTTCACACCCATCCACACGTGCACGTCATTGCGCGCGCGGTGGATCGTAACCACGTCTATGATCTGTATGCCGCCGGTTGTCGTGACATCATCCGTGAGACCTACGACAGCTCCCTTCGGATGGGTAATTCAGCTTTTGAGGCTTTGGGGCATTCGCCGGAAACATCCGCGCAAGTCACCGAAGCTTTTAACGCAATGGATCGCCGTTCAATGATCGAAGCGGCTGAACATTACGACCCTGACATTCCAGCCTTCGAGAACGAGGCGTACATGGCGAAAGTTCGCGACATGTCGAAAGAATGGCAAGCTGATCTCGATAGCCAGATCAAAGCGATCCTCGCGCAATCGGATGCAAAATCGGGTGTCACGAAAGAATCGTGACACCCGATTAGTTACTGTTGCCAGATCATTGTTGCCGTTCTGGGATCAAAATCTCGCGTTTGCCAACATGGTTGGCAGCGCTGACGATATTCTCGTCTTCCATCTGCTCAACCAATCGCGCGGCCTTGTTATACCCAATCGCCAATTTGCGCTGGATGTAGCTGGTCGAACATTTGCGATCTCTGGCAACGATTGCGACTGCGGTATCATAAAGCGCATCTTCGCCGTCGGTATTGCCGCCCAGACCAAGGACCTCGTCGATGCTGCTGGCATTATCATCCGCTGGCCCTTCGACCACGCCACTAAAGTATTCTGGCGGACCGTAGGCCTTCAGATAGGTGACAATCTCTTCGACTTCTTCGTCAGAACAGAACGGCCCATGCACACGCATGATCTTTGATCCGCCCGCCATGTACAGCATATCACCCATACCCAAAAGCTGCTCGGCACCTTGTTCACCCAGAATGGTGCGCGAATCAATTTTGCTGGTCACTTGGAATGAAATGCGCGTTGGGAAGTTGGCCTTGATCGTGCCCGTGATGACATCCACCGACGGACGCTGCGTGGCCATAATCAAATGGATACCCGACGCCCGTGCCATCTGCGCCAAACGCTGAATACAGGCTTCGATCTCTTTACCGGCAACCATCATCAGGTCCGCCATCTCATCCACGATCACCACAATATAAGGCAGCACTTCAGGCTTGAACTCATCGGTTTCAAACACGGGTTCGCCCGTGTCGTCGTCAAATCCGGTCTGCACCGTGCGGCTGAACATCTCATCCTTGCCAAGCGCGTCTTTCACACGGCCATTGTAGCCATCAATATTGCGCACGCCCATTTTGGACATCTTGCGATACCGTTCTTCCATCTCGCCTACGACCCATTTCAGGGCGACAACCGCCTTCTTGGGGTCAGTCACAACAGGGCTCAGCAAATGCGGGATACCGTCATAAACCGACAGTTCCAGCATTTTTGGATCAATCATGATCATCCGGCATTCTTCCGGGCTCAGCTTATACAGCAAGCTCAGGATCATCGTGTTGATCGCCACAGATTTACCAGAACCGGTGGTACCTGCGATCAGCAAGTGGGGCATCTTGGCAAGGTTGGCGATGATTGGCTCACCGCCAATGTCCTTGCCCAGCGCCAATGGCAGCTTCATGTTGCTGTCACCAAAATCACGCGCGCTTAACATCTCGCGCAGTACGACCATTTCGCGGTTTTCGTTTGGCAATTCGATCCCGATCACCGTGCGACCAGGAACCGTGGACACACGTGCCGACAGGGCCGACATGGAACGGGCGATATCATCTGCCAAACCAATAACCCGCGACGCTTTCAAACCCGGTGCGGGTTCAAGTTCGTACATCGTGACGACGGGACCGGGGCGCACAGACACAATGTCGCCTTTGACACCATAATCATCGAGCACGTTTTCCAACATGCGTGCGTTTTCTTCCAGCGCTTCATCGCTCAACACATGGCGGGTGATTTCTTCTGGCGAAGACAAAAGACTCAGCGGCGGCGTTTCATATGCCGGACGCTTGTCCTCGAACTTCAACGCGGGCTGCGATTCCGCCTTGGCTTGGCGCGATGGCTGCACGGATTTGCGTGCCGGATGCTGAACGACCGCTTTGGCCTCCGGCACACGGACCAAAGCAGACGAAAACGAAGCGGCTGGCGTTGCCATCGGGGCCACATCAACAGACGCATACTCCATCGCAGACGGTGTATATTCCTTGGCGTTTCCAACAATTGGCGCAGCATTGGGCGCAGCCAAATCCAAGGCCGCTTTTTGTTGCGGGTTCAACAACAACGGTTGTGGCCCAGATTGGCGTCCCATCGTGGGTTCAACGCGGGCTGATTGTGGCACCATTCGGCTTGCAATGGCGGCGGTGATCGCGGGGTTCACCCCCGGTTTCGTAGCCACATGAACGTCTTGTGGCTGACCACTGCGGCTGCGCACGGCGTTGGCAATGCGTGCCGAAATACGATCTGTATCTGCGGCTGGCACGTCGCCTTGTAGGGCGGGTCTTTCGATCAACTCTGGTTCCGGCATCGGATCAGTGCGTTTCAGCAGTGATGCAAATAGGCCCGGTTTTTGCGCGGGCTCGGCAACACGTACGGGCGCTGACAGTGGCGTCGGCGCACCCGTGCGGGGCGCAGGTGCCTCAATCGGGTCGAAATCTTCGTAGCGGGTTGGCATCGCCGGGTTAGCGCGGACCACGGCTGCAACGCGGGCAGTTTCTTGCGAAACTGACGGCGTCGGGATCGCCCGAACCGCAGCCATCTCCGCCTCAACTTCGGCCCTCTCTTGGCGCGACAACTCACGGCGTTCCTGAACTCTGGAATTTAACGCCTGCGCACCCTTATAAGACGCCGATGCAGTCTGGCCGAGCAGTTTGAGAACCCCTGAATAGGTGACAATCAAGCCGACCAACAAGAAACGGCCCAAACGCCTGATCTCATACAGTGTGAACCCCAATGCGAACGCCATCAGCGCCACAACACCGAGCCCCATAACGAAAGACATCAGTTTCACGCTGAACGTCGTGCCAAACGGCAAGACCGTCAGCAGGATCGACAAAACCATGTCGCCGAAATGCCCGCCGAGACCAAAACTCTGTTCCCATCCAGCGCCTGTGTTCAACGTCGCGGCATAAATCGCCGTCGCTGCAATCGCGATGGGGGCGAAAATCACCCGCCCGACCGCGCGTTCCTGACCACGATGCAGCGTAAACCGCAAACCCCACGCCATCAGCACCAGCGGAACCATCCAGCTTGCATAGCCAACGATCATAAACAGCGCCGCGGCAAATGACGCGCCTGGCCGACCCAACCAGTTTTGAACAGGCGCGTCCGTCGCGGACATGAAATTCGGATCATCGGGCGCATAAGACCACAGCATCATCGCGACCATCACGCCGACAACAAACAGGCCAATCCCCACTAATTCACGGCCACGTTTTTCAATCGCAGCTTGGGTGCCGCTATCAAGCAGGGGATCTCTTTGTCGGGATTGATAAGACGCCATTTTGCCGTTCCTCACGTGTACAAACAGTCGCGGATCAGGGTCAGACCACGCTGCGTTTCATCTTTTGGGGCCACAAGTGCGACCCGTATATATCCAAAGCCCGGATCGCCCGCAGGATCGGGGCGGCTCAGAAAGGCGCCCGGTAGAACCCGAACGCCTGTTTCTTGCCACAGCTTCAATGCGGCCTGTTCACCATCCTCAACCGGAAGCCACAGGAAAAATCCCGCTTCAGGTGAGGTATAGCTGTTCACACCTGCGAATATCGCATCGGCGTCGTCAAACTTGTCTTGATACATGGCACGGTTCGCGACGACATGATCCTCATCCGACCAGACCCGTTCGGAAACCCGCTGAATTGGCATCGCCACTGGCGCGCCCGCATAGGCCCGCAACTGGCGAATTTCCTTAATGTTTTTTGGCCCACTAGCAACGAAACCAGACCGCAATCCGGGCAAGTTGCTGCGCTTTGACAGCGAATGAAACACCACGACCCGTTCAGGATCACAGCCCGCCGCAACCGCGGCCTCAAGTGCGCCCATTGGCGGCGTGTCGCGGTAAATCTCTGAATAACACTCATCCGCAAAAATTTTGAAATCGTGCTTTTCGGCCAAGGCAATCAACGTTGCCCAATATTCGCGCGACGCCACAGCGCCCTGCGGATTGGCAGGCGAGCAGATATAGGCAATCGTCGTGCGGTCCAAAACATCCACCGGCAGCGACGCATAATCTGGCAAATGCCCCGTTGCAGCGGTCGCAGGAACCATCACAGGTTGCGCATTCACCGACAAAGCCGCAATCGCATAGACCTGATAAAACGGGTTCGGCACCAACACGACGGGCTGTTTGCCGTTTTTGACCTCAGGGCACAGCGCCATCGCAGCGTTATACAAACCCTCACGCGTGCCGTTCAAAACCATCACACGATCCGGCGTCAGATCAACGGAATAGCGCCGCGTGATCCAGCCACAGATTGCGGCCAACAACTCGGGCGCGCCCTCGTTCGTTGGGTATTTGCTGAACTCACCGACTGATTTCGCCAAAATTTCTGGCACAAACGCAGGAAACGGATGCTGCGGTTCGCCAATCGTCATGTTTATAGGGTCGCCGCCCCCTTCATGGACGTCGAGTAAAGCGCGCAAGCGCGGCCACGCATAGGCCGGTAGGTTCGAAAACCGCTCGGGGTACGTCATCACTGCCTCAAACTACGGCCTCATTTACGGGCCGCTTTCATTCAAAGTACCTTAGGCGACCCTGCTAAGTCCAGAAAAAGCATGCAGTTGCGGTGGCTTGTGTGGCTTTTACGCCGTGGTTGACGCCAACGCGGCCTCAGCCGCAGCACCAATCCGCAAAAGACGTTCATCGTCGCCCGCCGCAACATTCAGCAAAATCCCCACAGACGGAACCCCCGTGGGCAACGCCAGCGATGCCAATCCCATCAGGTTTGCGACCCGCGTATTGCGCAGCGTCAGCAGGTTTTCTTGCAAGTAATAATCAGCGTCAGTCGCCAGCCGTTCCAAGTTCGGCGGCATATTCGCAACGCCGGGGCACAGAACCGCATCATATCCCGCAGTCGCATCAGCATAGACACCACGAATGTCGCGCAATTCGGACCAAAGCGACAGATATTCATGGGCCAGAACATCCTTGCCCCCCCGCACACGCTGCAAAATCTGGTGATACATTTTATCTGGTTCCGCTTCGACCAAATCGCGCCAATTGGCATAGGCATCCGCCGTATAAAGCGGCAAAGACATCGCAAAGGCGCGTTCCAACGCGGGCACGTCTATCGGCACAATTTCAGCACCCGCTGCCGCCAGTTTTTCCAATGCTGCAGTATATCCCGCCAGCGACGCATCCGCGACATCGTCCATAACCACTGTCTGCAACGCCGCAAATCGCATCCCCCTAAGCGATGCACCCTTCAAATCCACCGATCGACCACCTTCCAGTGCCGCCAGCATCAAGGCCGCGTCTTCAACGGATCGACACAGAGGCCCCACGGTATCAAACTCAGTGCATAACGCGACAGATCCCGCGACAGGCAAGCGTCCAAACGTTGTCTTCAGCCCCACAAGATCATTCCAGACCGATGGCACCCGAACCGATCCGCCCGTGTCCGACCCGACAGCCGCCGCCGCCAATCCAAACGCGACAGACGCCGCCGCGCCAGATGATGACCCTCCCGGAACCGCGTCCGGATCATTCACACAAGGCGGCGTCGCGGTCATCGGATTGTATCCCAGCCCAGAAAACGCGATCTCGGTCATGTGGGTTTTTCCCAAACACACGAGCCCCATACCCGTCGCCACGCGCAGTACTTCTGCGTCCGTCGTCGGCACGCGTCCTTCCATCAATTTGGTCCCTGCTTCGGTCGCGACACCTGCCGTATCAAACAAATCCTTCCAGCTGATCGGCACTCCGTCCAAAGACGACAATCGCTGCCCTGCCTTTGCCCGCACGCTTGCGGCTGCGGCCTCACTGCGCGCGCGGTCCGCTGTTACCCGTGCATAAATTCGATCCCGCATTGGATGCTGTTCAATCGCCGTCAGATAGACCTCACACAGATCAACGGGATCAATCTCACCGGACTCAATCCCGCGCCCCAAATCTGCCGCTGTTGCCCAAAGCCAATCTTGCATCGCGTTCTCCTTGTTTGCGGCGACGGTAGCGACCATCCCGCGCATGGACAATCCCGACAAAGGGCGCATATTCCGCCCCATGAACACTGATACAAAAACAGCAGCGGACGTGATTATTGTTGGCGGCGGGCTGAACGGCCCAACCCTTGCCCTTGCGCTGTCCAATATCGGCTTGCGCACCATAGTCATTGATACGCTTGCGGCCCCGACCCGTGGTTTGCGTGATTTTGATGGCCGCTCATACGCCTTGGCCCACGCCTCCATGCGGCTGCTGCGCAACATCGGAATTTGGGGCGATGTCGCTGATCACACCCAACCGATGTTGGAAATCAAAGTGACCGACGGGCGCGCAGGCGAGGGACCAGCCCCATGGATGCTGCATTTTGACCATGCTGAAATAGAAGAAGGCCCCATGGGGTTCATGTGCGAAGATCGCTATCTGCGCCGCGCCTTACTGGCCGCGATGGACGCCAATGATCGCATCACCCAATTGTCTGGCGAAACCGTCGTGGCGCAAGACGTAGGGTCGGTGACGCTGGCCTCAGGCCAAACACTCAAGGCGAAGTTGATCATTGGCGCGGACGGGCGCACCAGCGGCACCGCCACCCGCGCTGGCATCAAACGCACCGGCTGGGGCTACGGCCAAACCGCAATCGTTTGCGCGGTGGGGCACGAAAAACCCCACGGAGGAATCGCGCACCAGTTCTTTATGCCCTCCGGCCCGCTTGCTATTTTACCGCTGCTACACAATCGCTGTTCGATTGTCTGGTCAGAAACCGATGCCCGCGCTGCCGAAATCATGGCAATGGATGATGCCGATTTCCTCAACGCACTGCGCCCCGCATTCGGGGATTTCTTGGGTGAACTTACATTGACAGGAAAACGCTACAGCTACCCGCTTGGCCTGACCCTCGCCAATCGCTTTATCGCAGATCGTGTTGCATTGATCGGGGACGCAGCGCATGGTCTTCACCCCATTGCGGGCCAAGGCCTAAACGCGGGCCTGCGCGATGTTGCCGCCCTCGTGGATGTGCTGTCAGACGCGAAAAAGCGCGGCGAAGACATCGGCAGCCCGTCAGTTCTGACCCGCTATGAACAATGGCGGCGCTTTGACACCGCAACGCTTGCGGCCGCGACAGATGCTTTTAATAAGCTGTTCTCAAACGACAATTCCCTGCTGCGTGCGGTTCGCGATGCGGGCATGGGCCTGATCAATTCAGCGCCCACCTTGCGCCGCCGCTTCATCCGCGAAGCCGCAGGGCTGACAGGCGACCTACCTAGCTTGATGCGCGCCTGATCGGGACATACTAGTCTTTGTCGATCACGCGGGCTTCGTCAATCAACAGCACCGGAATGCCGCCCCTGATCGGATAGGCCAGATGCGCCGCCTTGCTGGTCAACTCTTGCGCCGCGGCATCATAGGTCAGTCGCCCCTGACATTGCGGACAGACAAGTGCCTCAAGCATTTTGGGATCAAACTTACGCTCATCTGTCACTGTCATTGCATCACCTGCGGATCATCACCGCCATGAAGCGCGTATTCGATCAGCGTCACAAGCGTTTCCCGACGGGTCACCAGGGATGGCGCTTCTAAAAGTGCTTGGCGTTCTTCTGGTTCAAACGGACACAGCATCGACAGGGAATTGATTAACAATTCTGGTTCGGCTTCCGTCATCGACTCCCAGTCTGTGTTCAGCCCGCGTTCCTCAAAAAACCGCTCAAGCAGGTTCATCAGCGCGGCGCGATCCAAACCGGGGTCCGTTTCCTCGCCGCCCAAATCTGCGCCAAACCCATCCCAGTTCACCCGCGCACGGCGATAGGGCGTAAATCCTTCGATTTCGTCCAGCACGCGAAACCGCGACATGCCCGACAGGGTGATCATATAGCGACCATCTTCTGTCTCGGACATCGCCGTCACGCGCCCCGCGCAGCCAATCGAATGTAGCTTGTTCGATCCGTCGGCCGCTGTGTAAGGCTGCACCATTCCAATCAATCGCCCATCTGATTTCAACGCGTCATCCAGCATCACCAAATAGCGCGGTTCAAACAGATGCAGCGGCAATCGCGCGCGCGGCAACAATAACCCTCCAGGCAGCGGGAATATTGGGATCACATCTGGGAGGTCAGGTTGTTTTGTCATGAGAGTTCAAATAGCCCGCGCGCCCGATCAGGCAAATATCATCGACGAAAGCCTGCGCCGGCCGTTCAGGACCACAGGGTCCGTTGGTTTCATTGCATCAAAGACAGTGAACAACTGGGTTTTTGCAGCGCTGTCGTTCCACTCCCGATCCCGCCGGAACAAATCAAGCAATTGATCAACCGCGCCTTCGCTGTCGCCGGACGCATGCAGCGCCACGGCCAGATCAAGTCGCGCTTGGTGGTTGTTTTCATCAGCGTCAACCGCAGCCTGCAATTCTGCCACCGGCCCCGCATTTGCCGCTTGTCTCGCCAATTCAATTGCCGCACGCGCCGCTTCAATCGGTGCAGCGTCAGAAATCTCGGCCGGTGCGCCGTTCAGCACGGCCTCTGCCTCATCCACTTGACCTTGCGCCAGATGGCAGCGGGCCAAGCCGCCGAACGCACCGGCATGATTGGGGTCTTCTTCCAGAATGGCCGCAAACGTTTCGGCTGCATCAGCAAATTCGCCATCAGCCAGCATGGTCTCAGCCGCCTCCAACGCGTCGTCCAGCCCGTTGTCAGGCTCACCGGCCAGATCGGCAATCTTGGTCACAAACGCTTCAATCTCGCTGGGTGGCAAAGCGCCCTGAAACCCGTCAACAGGCTGGCCGTTAAAGAACGCATAAACCATCGGGATCGACTGCACCTTAAGCTGCCCTGCGATACCTTGGTTCTGATCCACATCGATCTTCACCATCTTTACGCGACCACCGGCCTTCTTAACGGCCTCTTCCAGCGCTGGCCCCAGCGTCTTGCATGGGCCACACCACGGCGCCCAGAAATCCACAATCACCGGTACCGTCTTCGACACCTCAATCACGTCCTGCATGAACGACGCGTCGCCACTGTCTTTTATCAAATCGTCCGCCGCTGCGGGCTGTTGTCCACCGAGTTCAAGCATCTTAGCCTCCGATTGGTGCATCCTATTTGATGTCTATATGGGCAAGCCCGCACCAAAGGCCAAGGGGGTCGGGATTTTCTACGCGTGTGCATCCGCTGGCATACAGGATGTGCACAGGTTGTGTACACGATATGCCACCCCGATTTTACAGATCAAACGTCGCAAAAACTGGTGCGTGATCGCTGGGTTGTTCCCACCCACGAACAGAACGAATAACCCGGCTCGAATGGGCCGAATTTGCAATGTCCGGTGTGGCCCAAACATGATCCAAACGACGGCCCTTGTCGGCGGTGTCCCAATCGGGCGCGCGGTAGCTCCACCAGCTGTATAAATTGCCGTCTGGGATGTCAGCGCGGGTTACGTCAACCCAATCGCCAGCCCCCTGCACATCCGCCAAATGTTCCACCTCAATCGGGGTGTGACTGACGACTTTCAACAGTTTCTTGTGATCCCATACATCATCGGCGCGCGGGGCAATATTCAAGTCCCCCACAAGGATCGATTTCTCTGGTGCATTCGCCCCGAAATAATCCCGCATTTCCGTAAGATAATCGAGCTTTTGACCAAACTTTTCATTCACTTCACGGTTCGGTTTGTCGCCGCCAGCTGGCACGTAAAAATTATGAACTGTTACGCCATTTTCAAGCCTTCCAGCGATGTGGCGGGCATGGCCAAGCGATACGAAATCCTCAGCCGCGACTTCCTCGATCGGCATCTTTGAAAAGATCGCAACGCCATTATACCCTTTCTGGCCTCGTGCCACAATATGGTGGTATCCAAGCGCTTGAAACTGCTCCAGCGGGATCTTGTCCACAGGGCTCTTACATTCCTGCAAACACAACACATCAGGGGCTTCTTCAGTCATCAAACGCGCGACCAGTCCCTCGCGCAGACGCACCGAATTGATGTTCCAAGTGGCCAGCGTAAATGACATGTCGTACTCCCCCTAATTTTGGGCCAACCCTAGCGGTGTCACGGCTGCTTTGCCAGCCACACCGACACCCGCGCTAACCCTTCTTTAAGAACATCAGGGTAACATGCAAATCCGATTCGAACGTAGCCTTCAACGCCAAGCGCCGATCCCGGTGTGAACATCACGCCGGTGTCTTTCAGCAACGCCACACATTGATCATAGGATGCCATCGCCACATCCAACGCAACAAACGCCGTTGTCCCCGCCTGCGGCTTTACATACCTCGCCTTTGGTTCTTGCTGCACCCAAGCATCCAGCAGCGCCAGATTGCCCCGCGTGATGTCGCGCGACCTGTCTAACACGTCGGCCTTGGCCTCAAGCGCCATGGCAGCAAAGTAATCATCGACCATACCAACGCTTATGGTCGTGTAATCACGGTGTACTTCACAATCATCCAACAATCCCTGTGGCCCAACGATCCATCCCAACCGCAGCCCCGCCAGCGAAAATGCCTTGGATGTGGACCCTGTGGAAATGCCTTTATCGTAGACGTCCACAATCGACGGCACTGGTTCGCCCTGTTCGGTGCCGCGATAAACCTCATCACACAACACCCACGCATCAACACCGCGCGCAATGTCCGCCACCCGTTCCAACCCGTCACGGCCAATCAATGCCCCCGTCGGATTGTTCGGATTGGTCAGCGCAATCACCTTTGTGGCTGGCGTCACGGCCGCTGCAACCTCATCCCAATCCGGCAACCAATTCTGCGCCTCTGACAGCGCCACTTCCGCCACCTCAGCCCCAAGGGATCGCGGAATCGCGGTATGTTGCTGATACGTCGGTGTCACGGCGACCACATGATCTCCAGTGCCGACAAGCGTCTGATAAACCATATGGTTCGCGCCAATCGTCCCATGGGTGATCAGCACATTCTCGGCGCTCTGCGCCTCAAACATCCCTGCAACCAAGCCACGCAAACGCGTCGACCCACGGATTTCCCCGTAGGTCATCTGCATCGCGGCCAAATCGGCCGGCATCTGTTGCGTCGTTCCGGCAATCTGCATCAACTCAGCCAAGGTCAAAGACGCGACGCAGGTTTCTGCCAAATTCAACTCACACTTGGTTTCCCAAGCATTCATCCATTGCTCGACGCCAAACGGTTCAATTTTCATCGGGCAGACTCCTTGTTGCGTCCCACTTGACCAGCGCCATACCAACACGTCCAGCCCCACGACCCATGTTCCTTATTTTTGCCTTTGTCTCGAAAATATCCCGGGGGAGTCGCACAGCGACGGGGGGGCAGCGCCCCACTGGATCGGATTGGCGCTGCCAATTCGACATAAAAAAATGCCCCGACCAAAAGCCGGGGCAAGTCCAACAGGGAGGTGGTGATATAACCCCATCACCAAGGGATAATTTAGGCCACCAAACGGTAGCCGCCGCTTTCGGTCACCAGCAAACGCGCGTTGCTGGGATCGGGCTCGATCTTCTGGCGCAGACGGTAAATATGGGTCTCAAGCGTGTGGGTCGTTACGCCTGCGTTATAGCCCCAAACCTCGTGCAACAGCACATCGCGCGCGACAACACCATCAGTCGAACGGTACAGGAACTTCAGAATATTCGTCTCTTTCTCGGTCAGGCGAATTTTCTTGTCGTCTTCGGTCAGAAGCATCTTTTGTGCAGGCTGGAACGTATACGGCCCAAGTGTGAACACCGCGTCCTCGGATTGCTCATGGGTGCGAAGCTGCGCACGGATCCGCGCCAAAAGCACTGGGAATTTGAACGGCTTGGTGACGTAATCGTTCGCACCCGCATCCAGCCCTAAAATCGTATCGCTGTCACCGTCATGGCCGGTCAGCATCACAATCGGGCACTTCACGCCCTGCTTGCGCATCAGACGGCACAGCTCACGGCCATCGGTGTCGGGCAGACCCACATCAAGGATCACCAGATCATATAAACCTTCTTTGGCCTTGGTCATGGCTTCCGCGCCATTGCCAGCCTCAAAGACATCAAAGTCTTCGGTCATCAACAATTGTTCCCCCAGCGCCTCGCGCAGGTCCTCGTCGTCATCAACAAGTAGAATTTTCTTGAGTTGTGCCATTACACCAATCTCCTTTGTTAGATCACAGATGTGTTTAGATACGTGATCGCGCAACATTTATGGCAGCGTCTCACGCCGTCGTGTCGTCAGCAGGGTAAATGTTTCAATTTCTCACACTTACAGGTATCGGAAGGGGACAAAGAGAGCCCGATTATGACATTCGCCACAGAATCTTTTAAACCTGATCTTACAGAACGCCTCGCGCGCGCCCGCGCCGACCTGCGTATGGGTGTCCCAATCGTTGTGTGTGACGCAGACGCAGCAGGGCTCGTCTGCGCGGCTGAGGTCTTGAGCGCTGAAAGATTGGCCGACCTCGCTGGTATGGATCCAGTCTTGGCGATCACCAATCACCGCGCCGCAACATTGAAAGTGGCCGCTTATGATGGTGATCTGGCACGTGTGATCCTACCCAAAGACGCTGGCATCGCGTGGGTTCAGGCCATGGCGGACCCTGCGGACGATCTGCGAAGCCCGATGAAGGGTCCGTTCAGAACAGCCCGTGACGGTTCGGCGACGGTGCATCGCGCGGGGATCGCGCTCACAAAGGCGTCACGCCTTCTGCCTGCCTGTGTCGTGGTCGCGCTCAAGGATGGCCCTGCATTCGCGGCCCAGCACGATCTGACCCGCGTAGACGCGCAAACTGCACTGACCACGGCTCTTTCCCCATTGGACCCCGTCATTTCGGCTAAACTGCCGCTTGACGTTTCCGAGGCCGGGCGTCTGCACATTTTTCGCCCCGAAGACGGCGGCGAAGAACACTATGCAGTTGAAATCGGCACCCCCGACCGCGCGGCACCTGTCCTGACCCGTCTTCATTCGGCGTGTTTCACCGGTGATCTTCTGGGCAGCCTAAAATGTGACTGCGGCCCACAATTGCGCGGCGCTATGGCGCAAATGGGGGCCGAGGGCGCTGGCGTCCTGCTGTATCTCAATCAAGAAGGTCGCGGCATTGGTCTTGCCAACAAAATGCGCGCCTATTCTTTGCAAGATCAGGGGTTTGATACCGTTGAGGCGAATCATCGTCTCGGATTTGCTGACGACGAACGTGATTTCCGCATTGGTGCCGAAATCCTGCGCAAATTGGGATTCTCGCAGGTCCGACTGCTGACAAACAATCCCGCCAAGGTCGCAAAGCTCAAAAGCAGCGGACTGACGGTGACGGAAAGGGTGCCGCTGAAAGTCGGTGAAAACCGCCATAACGCCGCCTACCTTGCGACGAAAGCCTCAAAGTCCGGCCATCTGCTTTGACGAATGCGCCTAACGGGCAAACCGCAGCAGGATCGCGCCAACCAGTGTCAGGAACGTCGATCCGACCTTAAACAGGTCCAACCGTTCCTTCATAAAAAAGACGCCGATAAACAACGCAAAGATGATTGATGTCTCCCGCAAGGCCGTCACCAACGCGATCGGCGCTTGCATGAACCCCCAAACGACCAGCGCGTAGGCGCAATAGGACGCCGCACCACCGACGATCAGCACAAACCGACCTTCTGACCATAATCGCCCCAGCGTGCCGGGTTTGCTCACCCGCATGAACGCGGCAAAGACCAACGCATTGCCAATGGCTGACCAGCCATAAAACCCGACTGCCGTTCCCGCGACCCGCGCACCCAATCCGTCAACCAGCGAATAACCCGCAATAAAACAGCCGGTAATCGCCGCCAGCATCGCGGCCTTGGGATTGCGTGCGCCGCCATGTCCCCGCACAAGACCAAGCGACAAAAGGCCCGTCCCGATCAGCACAATCGCCGCGACTTCTTGCCAGCCCAACACGACATTCAAAAATGACACCGACACCATAGCGACGATCAGGGGCGCGATGCCCCGCGCGACGGGGTAAACTTGCGTCAAATCGCCAATGCGGTAGGAATTCAGCAAGAACACCTGATAACCAAAATGAAACGCCAGACTGCCCAACAGATACGGCCAGCACGCCAAATCTGGCATCGGCACAAACATCAAGCCGATGATCGCATACGGCAAATGGCCGATTATAACCCCCGCCATGCTCAGGTGTTTATCAGCCGCACCCTTTGCCAGCGCATTCCAACAGGCATGGAGCAAAGCCGCACATAATGTCGTCGCAATAACAATTGTTGGCATCAATCGTTCCTTTTGGCGCACCCTATGCCCAGCAGGGGCGCTTGAACAACCTGCACAGTTCTGGTCAGGCTGGACCCATGAAAGCCACCGATCTTGTCGTCACCCCGTCCCATCTGCGATTCATGAACCGCAAATTTCCGTGCTCAATCGGCAAGGGCGGGATCAGCAGCCGCAAAACCGAAGGCGACGGCGCAACGCCGCGTGGCACGCATTGCCTTGTGGGGATGCTGTATCGGCCCGACCGGATGGAGCGACCCACCGATTGGGCGCTGCCGATCCATGGCAACGATCTGTGGTCAGATGACCCGACCCATGAAGACTATAATCTGATGGTGCGCGCGCCCTATATGTACAGCCACGAAAAACTGCGTCGCGCCGATCCGCTTTATGATCTTGTCATTCTGACGGATTGGAACTGGCCCTACCCTGTCAAAGGCCGCGGATCAGCGATTTTTATTCACCGTTGGCGCAAACCGGGGCATCCGACAGAAGGCTGCATCGGCCTGCGCGCGGCTGATCTGGCATGGATCGCCCCGCGCATCCGGTATTCGACACGTTTGATCGTACGATAAGTTAAGCCTCAGGTGGGAACGCGATCACCAAAAATGGCCGATCCAACCCGCACATGCGTCGCACCATGCGCCACAGCCGTTTCAAAATCACCTGACATGCCCATCGACAGGCCGTTCAGCCCGTTGCGCGCCGCGATGTCGCCCAGCAATTTGAAATGCAGCGACGGGTCTTCATTGACGGGCGGAATACACATCAACCCAGCCACTGGCAGGTCTAGCGCGATGGATTCGGCAATAAACGCATCTGCACTGGCAGGCAGCACGCCGGCCTTCTGCGGCTCAGCACCAGTGTTCACTTGTATATAAAGGTCAGGGCACGCGCCCATCTCTTGGGCCAAACGCGCGAACGTATGGGCCAGCTTGATGCGATCCAACGTGTGAATAGCCTGCGCCAGTTCCATTGCCGCCCGTGCCTTGTTGGTTTGCAAGGGTCCGATGATGTGCAGTTCGATCCCGTCAAACTGTTCGCGGAACGCGGGCCACTTGTCTGCTGCCTCCTGCACACGGTTTTCACCATAGATTCGGTGGCCCTGTTCGAGAATCGCTTGGACCCGTTCGTTGGGCTGTACTTTGGAAACAGCTATCAGTTTGGTTGACCCATCGCTGCGCCCGGCCTTCGCCTCTGCGGCGCTGATGCGTTTCTTGATCTCTGGCAGGGACACGGCAACCTCCTGATTACTTGGTGTGATTCATGTTTCACTGCTAACTAGACTGTTATTGGCAGTCTGCCACGGCCCGAATGCCCCTATTTGGTGTGTGACCCGTCTGCATCATTTTTGCAGCAGGTCCAAAGTCAGCGGCCAATTACCTTGAGTGTGTAGGCCTTTGGGGGCAAACACCTCATCAATGCTAGTTGAACTGGCATTCTCGCAGAATGCAAACACGAGGAATTATCAAATGAAAAATATCCTACTTTCTTCCGCAGCCGTCTTCGCCTTCGCTGGCGCAGCAGCAGCAGACGGCCACCTTGGCGTCACCTTCTCCGGTGTTGCGTCCTTGGGCTACAACGACACAGACGTGGACGACACTTTTGTTGATGACGACAACGTTGGCTTTTACGCTGACTTGGAAATCACAATCGGCCTGGCAGCTGAACTCGACAACGGCTTGATGGCTGCTGCGTCTATCGATCTCGA
>JAGGNB010000010.1 GCA_017886375.1 Octadecabacter sp. | reverse complement strand
CCCCGCGCGGCAATCGACATCTGTTCAATCCACGGCTGGGCATAATCCAGCATGGCAGGGATCGACGTTTCCGGCCAGATCACTACGTCCGGCGCGTCCCCCGCAGCAGTCTGTTCAATCGCGCGATCAAAGAAAACCGCCATCCAGTCGCGGTCCCACTTTTGGTGTTGCGGCGCGTTGGGTTGGATCAGCCGGACAAGCGTTTGCGGTGTCTGTGCCGTTGAAATCGCCCCCGCAACCGACCAAATCATCAAACCAACAACAACGATAAAAGCCGCCGCGTGACCGGCCCAGACACTCCAGCGTCCGGCGAACAAACAATAGGCGATTGATCCGGCGACAGCGACCAGCACCAGCGACGTGCCATAGGGGCCAACACTGGCAAACAGAACGCTGCCCGCACCGCCAATCAATGTGTATGACAGCAAGCCCCATGGAAATCCGCTTAATACGTGGCCACGCGCCAGCTCCATCGCCGTGAGCGCTATCGGAAGCCACAGCATCACCAACGCCCCGCGCCCCGCGATCCATCGCGCCAGCCAGAACGCAAGCGCCCAGAACAGCGCCAGCCCCCCCGCCATCAAAATTATCGCAAAGGGCGCCATCCAGCCGTGGCGTTCAGGGTCCACCAGAAACGGTTCGACCAGCCAGCGCATCGTCACGGCAAAATAACCCAGACCAAGCAACCAGCCGAACCAAGCCGCAGCGCGGCGGCTGTCCGGCACGATCAAAAACGCGACGACCAAGGCGGCCGTGACGGCCAAGACCCCTGACATCCACGACTCATGACCAAGGGCTGCAAACGCGCCCAACCCAATTGGCACCAGCCGCCGCACGATCCGCGGCGACGCTGCGAACCGCGCGCTCAGATCGCGGGGGTGCAGCGTCATGGCATGCTCAGCTTGTTGCAGATCCGGCGACGCGCACGCGCAACCGTTTGATGCGGCGGGGGTCTGCTTCTACGACCTCAAACTCGGGGCCTTCGGGGTGCTGAATGACTTCACCACGCGCAGGCACGTGACCTGCCAACATAAAGACCAAGCCGCCCAAGGTGTCGATTTCCTCTTCGTCGATCTCGTCATGCTCGGTCAGGGGCATCCCGATCTCGGCCTCGAATTCATCCAAAGGCGCCTTGGCCTCAACCATATAAACGCCCGGCTTTTCTTCCACCCAAAGCGCGTCTTCATCGGTGTCATGTTCGTCCTCGATCTCTCCGACGACCTGTTCAAGCAGGTCTTCAATCGTCACCAGCCCGTCGGTACCGCCATATTCATCGATGACCAGCGCCATGTGAATCCGCTCTGCCTGCATCTTTTGCAGCAACACACCAAGCGGCATGGACGGTGGTACGAACAGCAATTCACGCGACAGATCGCGCAGATCAAATGTCTTGGATTTTCCGTTAAACCCGTACATCAGCGCAAAATCTTTCAGGTTCACGAATCCGATGGGCGTATCCAGCGTGCCGTCGAAAACCGGCAGTCGCGTCATGCCATTGTCGCGAAACACCTGCACCAGATCATTGCGGCTGATCGTCACCGGAACGGCCACAATATCGGCCTTCGGGATCATCACATCCTCAACCCGCATACGGCGCAGGTTCATCATCCCGTGCGCTTCACGCGGGACGTATCCGACCAAAGGGGTCACATCTTCGGGGGTGTCAGAGGGGCTAAGCGCCTCGACTATACGGCCAAAAAAGCCGCGCTCAATCGTTGGGGTGTCTGGCAGCGCGCTTTGCGCCGCACTAGAAGAACCGTCTGTCGTGTCGCCCATTCTCTCCGTATCCAATAAGGGCCGCAGGTTGCGCGCCCAAGAAGCTGTCCTTACAAATATGGGTCAGCGATGTCCAGTTTACCAAGGATTTCTGTCTCTAATCTTTCCATTAATGCACCATCAAGGTCACGCAGGTGATCGAACCCCAACAAATGAAGGGTTCCGTGCACAATAAGATGCGTCACATGGTCCGCAAACGGCGTGCCCGATTGGGCGGCTTCACGCGCACAGGTATCATACGAAATCGCGATATCGCCCAATTCGGCGTCTTGCGGCAATTGCGGCTGCACCGGCATGTCACCGTCAGCCTCAGCGCTGCGTTCGTTTGATGGCCATGACAAAACGTTCGTCGGCGTACCTTTTTGGCGGAAATCAGCGTTCAACGCACAGATGCGGGTGTCATCGCAAGCCAAAAGGGAGATCTCGAACGCCGCGGCCTCCAATCCTACACCCGACAGTGCGGCGCGTGCGGCGCGATCAGCCAATGCGTCCAGCCCGACCCAGCGAGTGTCCTCGATCACACACTCGACAATCACGTCGCAGGTTCATCCGCTTCATAGGCTTCGATAATCGCCGCCACGAGAGGATGGCGCACCACGTCCTTGGATGTGAAGTAATTGAAATCAATCTTCGGGATATGTGACAGAAGCCGTTCGGCATCGCGAAGGCCGGAACTGACACCGCGCGGCAAATCTATCTGGGTGCGATCGCCGGTGATGACCATGCGCGATCCCTCGCCCAGACGGGTCAGGAACATCTTCATTTGCATCGTCGTGGCATTCTGCGCTTCGTCCAACACCACAAACGCGTGGCTTAACGTGCGACCCCGCATAAACGCGAGCGGCGCAATTTCGATCTTCTTTTCCTCAATCAGCTTTTCCACCTGCTTTTTCGGCAGAAAATCATCCAGCGCATCATAAAGAGGCTGCATATACGGATCGACTTTGTCTTTCATGTCCCCCGGAAGATAGCCGAGCTTTTCACCCGCCTCGACGGCTGGACGCGACAGGATAATCTTGTCCACATGCCCGCCGATAAACAGATTCACACCGACCGCGACAGCCAGATAGGTCTTGCCCGTTCCGGCGGGACCAATGCCGAATGCCAGCTCATTCTTGAACAGCGATTTCACATAGGCCTTTTGCGCTGCGGTGCGCGGCTCGACCATCTTCTTGCGGGTTTTGATCTCCACACGATCACCGACACCCAGATCCATCTGATCCCCGACAGGCGTGCCCGTCCCCTTTTCAGACGCGCCCATGCGGACCTCTCTGTCGATATCACCCGGCTCAACCGCGCGCCCCGCCTCAAGGCGCTCATACAACGCGGTAAGAACCTCACCAGCTTCTTTGGATGCATCAGGATCGCCGTGAATGGACAGATGATTACCCCGCCTCACAACCTGCACGCCAAGTTTCAATTCAACATCCGCAAGGTTGCGGTCATGCTCTCCACACAGATCAATCAGTAAAAAATTATCTGGAAATTCAAGCACCACAGGTGCTGCGTCCAGTTCGTATGCGGTTGGGGGCGTTGCGGTAATGGCCAATCAACTCTCCGAAATTTGGGGTTTATCCAATGGTGGCAACTCGCGCGCCAACGCGCAAGCGCATTTGACGTAACTTAGAACGAAAAAGGGCCGCAGACAGCGCTGCGACCCCATGGTTCTCATTTTGCTCAAAATTCAGAGCGGGTCACTAATTGTTGTGCCACCCATAAACGGCCCGACTGCCGTCGACGGAGGTGCCACACCAGAACAAACCGGACGACCATCAGGTGTCAGACGTTCGGACAGATAGCCTTCCACCCCATCGTCAATGATCCAATGGTCACAGCCATTTGGATCAACCCAAATGCCCGCGACAAGCTGCGTCAGGCTTTTGGAGTCAACGCCGGCGTCGACCCAGCGTTCGGATCCGGTGCGCTGACCGCCGTCGATATATCCGTCAGTACACCCTGATACTGCCAGGCCCAAAACCGTCAGAGCAGTAATTTTAAGTATTTTCATCTTTTCTGCTCCTCAACGAATGCAATAAATTTCGACGCGCCGGTTTTCTGCACGTCCCGCGCTGGTGGCGTTCGTTGCGGTCGGGCGACGCTCACCAAAGCCGCGAACGTCAACGACGCGTGTGCCTGCATCCTGTGCAATCCCCGCGACCATGTTGGCGCGGCGGTTGGACAGGTTGATGTTATATTCGTCAGACGCGTTGCTGTCGGTGTGTCCATAGATCAGGAACCCGAATGCATCCGCTTGCTGGAAAAACGCCATCAAACGCTGCTTGTCGGCATTGGAAACCCATGGCTCATCGTTCTCGAACAGCGTGTCCGTCGGGATCACACCACAAATCTCGCTACGCATACACATTGGCGATCCATCACGATTACGGCGCGGCGACATGTAGCCCTCGGCGCCATCATCCATCACCCAGTGGGTGCAGCCATCGGGGTCGACCCAGATGGTCGGCTCATAGCTTTTTCCGGTGATTGTCTGTTGTGCAGCTGCAGGTGTCGCCATCATCAACGCCCCTGCGAACGCGGCAGCAAACCCCGTCAGTACTGTTTTGCCCATTTTATTTTTCATCGTCGCCACAGCCTCTTCCTCTGTCTGTCCCCTACACTGAACACTCTGAGTGCCCCCCAAGCGAACTTTTGTCACATCATAAGCACATGATTAACAAACTTTAGACATATTGGAAGTTAAAAACACCACATATTGTGTCCGATTTGGCGACAATGCAGGGCTAGCAAAGGTTATTGGCCTGTGGGCAAGTCATAATCGCCACAACCGTCAACCGCTTAGAAGGCACAGTTCACCTGAAGATCGGATCAGCAGATTTCGCCACCAAGTGAATTACTTTCGGACTTAACGATCTTTACGTCGCGCATCTCACCGATTGCCACATCTGTCGTATCCGCAAAAACGGCGTGCAGGTATTCGGATTTACCGATCATCTGCCCCGACTCGCGTCCCTTCTTTTCGAACAACACCTTCACCGTGCGCCCGACCATCGACGCCTGAATCTCGCGTTGCTGATCCCCGAGCAGCGCCTGAAGCCGATGCAAACGCTCTAGCTTCACGTCCTCATCAACCTGCGCACGTTCCGCAGCAGGCGTGCCGGGGCGGGTGGAATATTTGAACGAATAGGCCTGCCCGTAGCCAACGGTGCGCACCAAATCCATCGTGTCCTCGAAATCAGCCTCGGTCTCACCTGGAAAGCCGACAATGAAATCGCCCGACAACAATAAATCAGGGCGCGCTGCGCGAATCCGTTCGATCAGTGCGAAATACTGGTCGCGCGTGTGCTTGCGGTTCATCGCCTTAAGCACTTTGTCCGACCCCGATTGCACCGGCAAATGCAGATAGGGCATCAACTTGTCGCAGGTCCCGTGGGCGTCTATCAGCGCATCATCCATGTCATTGGGGTGGCTGGTGGTGAACCGGATCCGTTTCAAACCGTCAACTTTATCAAGATCCCAGATCAATCCCGCCAATCCGCCCGCGTGCCCGTGATAGGCGTTGACGTTCTGGCCCAGCAACGTGATCTCGCGCACGCCAGCTTCAACCAGTTCGTGCGCTTCACGGATGATACGATCCGCCGGACGGCTAAATTCGGCTCCGCGCGTATAAGGCACCACGCAGAACGCACAAAACTTGTCGCAGCCTTCTTGCACAGTCAGAAATGCAGTCGGTCCACGCTTGGCTTTGGATCGTGATTTCAGCGTATCGAATTTATCATCTTCGGGGAAATCCGTGTCCAGCGCCTTTTCCCCGCGCGCCACAGCCTGCTCCATCGCGGGCAAGCGGTGATAGCTTTGCGGCCCGACGACCAGATCAACCATAGGCTGGCGACGTATAATTTCTGCACCCTCAGCCTGCGCCACACATCCTGCCACGCCAATTTTCAGGTCCGGCTTGTCGGCCTTAAGCGGCTTCAGGCGCCCAAGTTCAGAATACATCTTTTCGGCGGCTTTTTCACGAATGTGGCAGGTGTTCAGCAGGATCATGTCCGCATCCGCTGCCACGTCCGTTGTCACATACCCCTGTGTGCCAAGGCTTTCAGCCATACGTTCACTGTCATAAACGTTCATTTGGCAGCCATATGTTTTGATAAACAGCTTCTTTGGCAATGGGCCAGCGTTGGAGTCAGAGTCAGACATAGGGGCAGCTTTCTAATGGATCAGCTTGGCATTTAACCCACACCAACCCCGCTTGCAATGAAGCGGAAATTACCGCACATTTACCCCAATCAGGCAGAGCATCAAAATGACCACCTATCCCAACCTTTCCGCCTTTCTCAAAGACGGCGCACCCTTGCTCAAAATGGGACCGGTCGCGCTTATCTTTGCCGAAGACAACGTGGAACTGGACGCCACAATCCGCCATCACCTTAACGCGGGCTTTTTGCACACAGTCGTCTTTGCCATGCCAGACTTTGCGATTGCTGATGACGTGTCCGACCGGATTGTCCGCGTCAGCTATGACATGCTGACCCCCAAAGCGCTTGAAATCGCCCTCAATTCGGTGATGACCGCAACTGGCGACATCTGGATTTACTACTGCTTTAACGCCGAATTCCTGTTTTACCCGTTCAACGAACACCGCACGGTGGGGGAAATGATCGCGTTCAACATCGAAGAACGTCGCAAATCGGTGATGACCTATGTGGTCGATCTTTATACTGGCGATCTATGGCAGAATACCAACGCGGTCTGCATCGAAGACGCGCATCTGGACAAAACCGGATACTACGCCTTGGCCCGTAAAGATCGCTTGAACAACGATCTGGAACGACAGCTGGATTTTTTCGGCGGGCTGCGCTGGCGGTTCGAAGAACACATCCCCGCCCAGCGCCGCCGCATCGACCGTGTGTCGATCTTTCGCAACAAACCGGGGCTGGTGTTTCAGCCCGATTACACCTTCAATGATCCAGAATACAACACCTACGCCTGCCCATGGCACAACAATCTCACGGCGGCGGTTTGTTCGTTCCGCACAGCTAAGGCGCTCAAGCGCAATCCGGGATCGACGTTTGAAATCGACACGTTCATGTGGCACAACTCGGCACCGTTCGAATGGCACAGCCAGCAGCTCCTTGATCTGGGGTTGATGGAACCGGGCCAATGGTTTTGATGATCTAGACCACCGCGACGCCCATATCGCATGATTGCACCGTATCCATATGGGCTGAACTGTAGGGCCAATCACAAACGTTGCGGACCAGCCCCGCACGCACCGGCGCCGCCTCAACAAAGCTGCGCCGCAGTTGCGCAACGCGGGATGAAACCTTGATCACCTCGCATGCGTCAGACCACACACTGGCGCGATGGTCCGATACATGACGATCAAACGTCGACGCAATAAGGCGGATTGCGCCGCGCACGTCGTGATGTCCGCCCGCGAACGCGCACAGCAGATGCATTTCCGCCGGCAGCACCGCCGCCGCTTGGATCACAAAGTCCCATCGTCGCTTCGACAGCGCCACACAATCGCGCAACAGCCTGATACGGCGCACCAACAGATCACTCTGGCCATTTTTCAAACGCAGCGTAATCGCAGCATGGCAAGGGTAATCCGGGATTTACGGTCAGGGAGGGGCAGCGGCATGTGATATGTCATGCACCAACACTGGGGCAATCACAGTTAACATTTCGTAAAAAGCAGCAACGAAAATTAGCTGCGTCGCAACCGGATCACCACATCCACCGATGCAATTTCAGCACCCGCAGGCGCATCCGGCACCCGCGCAATTTCAAGCTGATCGGCTGGCGCGTCGCTCAGGCGGTTCTCGTCTTCCCAATAGAAATGCGGATGATCTGTCATATTGGTGTCAAAATAGCTTTTCGATCCGTCCACCGTGATCTCACGCAACAGCCCCGCATCGCAAAACGCGCGCAAGGTATTATAAACCGTCGCCAACGAAACTTTTTCGCCAGTGTTGGCCGCCGCGTCAAACAGGCTCTCGGCGGTGACATGGCGGTCACGCCCGTCCCCGACCAGCAAACCTGCCAATGCCATGCGCTGACGCGTCGGGCGCAATCCAGCCCCTGACAGCCAATCTGTGCTGCGTTCCGTTTGGCCGCTGTGTTCTTGCTGGTTCATCATCGGGTCCTGTGCCTTACTTGCCTATGATATGGGGGAAATGTGCAATCTTTCAATCTCAAACGCAAATAGGCCAGATTACCCCCCGCCCTTGCCCTCGTTTGGCGCGCGGTGCTAAATGCGCAACAAGCCATAATAATCAAGAACAGGGAATACAGGCACCATGTCGCAATATCCAACCAGCTTTGATCGTGACGACCTGCTAAAATGCGCCAGAGGCGAGCTTTTTGGCGAAGGCAACGCCCAGCTTCCCGAACCCCCGATGTTGATGATGGACCGCATTACCGAAATTTCCGGCGATGGCGGCGCACACGGCAAAGGCCACGTGATTGCGGAATTCGACATCAAACCTGACCTGTGGTTCTTTGACTGCCACTTTCCCGGCAATCCGATCATGCCCGGCTGCCTTGGCCTTGACGGTCTGTGGCAACTCACCGGCTTCAACCTCGGCTGGCGCGGCTGGCAGGGGCGCGGATATGCGCTTGGCGTTGGCGAAGTGAAACTGACCGGCATGGTGCGCCCTGATCGCAAAATGCTGACCTACAAAATCGATTTCACCAAAGCCATCCAGACCCGCCGCCTGACTATGGGCGTCGCCGACGGCATTGTTGAGGCTGACGGCGAGGTCATCTACATCGTCAAAGACATGAAGGTCGCACTGAGCGAGAGTTGAATTGCAACTGAATGACGTAAGAACGCTCACAGTGGCGGACGAAGTAACTCTAGACGCTCCCGGCATATATACTTGGACCATCGAAGGCGTCGGCGTTTATGTTGGAAAGTTCACTCGTAAGAGCCGTCCGCTGCTTGAGTACAACAGGAATGTGGACAATCTTTTGGGTGGCCGACCTTATAGGAAAAGTAAACCTGATGGCTTTAGAACCATTCACCAAGAACTTGCCAATGCCGTGGTGAACGGCCTTCCAATATGGCTTCGTATCGTTGAAAATTGCATTCCAGCCGACCTAAACAATCGTGAGCGCCAAATAATCAATGCGCTCGCTCAGGGCGGACTCAACGGAACTAAGTAAGCGCTCTTACTTGGCAGACCTAAAATCGTATATAGTCTCATCCTTCCCCCACCC
>JAGGNB010000043.1 GCA_017886375.1 Octadecabacter sp. | reverse complement strand
TGGCACGACAACTTTCACTCTCGCCGACGCCGACTGCAAATGATGCGCATGACAAATCGCAATCGCCAATGCGTCCGCCGCATCCGGCCCTGCCAGTTCAACACCCGGCAGTTGCAATTTTACCATATGCGCAATCTGTGCCTTATCCGCGTGACCAACCCCGACGACGGCCTTCTTGATTGCGTTCGGGGCATATTCGCCAACCACCAGTCCAGCGCGTGCCGGCACCAGCATCGCGATGCCGCGTGCTTGGCCCAGCTTCAGTGTCGCCGCACCGTTAGAATTCACAAATGTCTGTTCGACCGCCGCTGCATCCGGCGCGAATTCTGCAATAACCGCGACGAGCTGATCATGCAGCGCCAATAAACGCTGCGCCAAATCGCCCTTGCCAGACTTGCAAACGCCGTTGGCCACATGGGTCAAGCGTGATCCGTTCACCAAAATCACCCCCCATCCCATGTTCACCAGCCCTGGATCTATGCCCAATACCCGCATCACTGCCCTCTTTTTTTATTCATTAACCCACCGCCTAGCACAAAAGGCGAACACCCGCCAATCCCTCATCGTCATTTTGGCCACAGAGGGCCGCCGTCTAATGGCCACAATTGAGGTCTGAAAACGTCATCCCGCGCCACATCCACGACGTGCCGTCGCGTCGTTTCATACCTTATTTATAAGGCCAAGGCGGTTACCTTCTGCCATGCAGCGGGCGCATATCACCCATGCCCAAATGGCTCTGGTACAGCGCAGAAAGACATCCTACCTGCCCGTTACACAAACGTAGATAGAAAACAGCGCCCGCCCACACTCATTAGGAGATTTCATCATGGCCGCCATCGACTTCCGCACCGCATCCGTAAAAACTGGTTTTTCAATTGTTTCCATGATCGCATCTGTGGTTTCTTGGAATGACGCGCGCATGACGCGCAATTCGCTCAGCAAGCTCACAACACGTGAGCTGGACGATATCGGCCTCGTACGTGGCGACATCGAAGCCATCGCATCCGGCGCATTGATCCGCTAGTTTCTGCCCATCGGCGAAATTGACAGGCTGGACCTGTCGCAAACGCAGACCAAAATTCCAAAGGCCGCGCCCCCTGAGAGCGCGGCCTTTTCATGTGCCTGAGAAAGAAACGAAAATCGCGGCGCCTTAGCGCAGGAAGATATGCTGTTTGAGATACCCGCCAATCGCCACAGTTACGGGTTCTTCTTGCATGATAAACGCACCCGCCTGTTCGACCATTGAACCACCACGAAGCGCATCAACTTTCAGCGCATAGCCGCCCGCACCCAACTGCGCGAACAACAACGCTTTGAATACAACCAGCAGCGCGACAACAATCAGCGCGCCTTTCAGCGGGAAACGTGGCCGCACAAGCCGTGGACGTGACCGGATCAAACCATCGCGGCCGACACGGTGCACCACACCATTGCGGCGCATGCGGTTATGGGTGCGCACAATCTTGTACAGGCGTCTATCTAGGGAAGCATCAATCGTCATGGGACAGCCTTACGTAGAAATTCGGCCCCCACCGAACGTCCCTAATTTCCCTCCCAAATGGGGCGAAAATGTGGCAAACCCCTAAAATTAGATTAAAAACGCGCTCGAATGCGGTTTTTCTAAGTTTCTTGCCGTAGGGTTAACGTGGTCCAGTCAACAATCTCATCGCGATGGACCAGATTGAACCCGGATCGTGCATAAACCGCGATAATTTCGTCGGCCTGTTCGTTCAAAAGCCCCGACAGAATCGCGAATCCGCCTTTTTTGGCATGTTTCGCCATATCCGGCGCAAGCATGATCAGCGGCCCCTTAAGGATGTTTGCAAATATCAGATCAAATGGCGCAGCATCGGCCAGTGCAGGATCATCAAAACCCGCCGCCGTGACACAGACCACCGCATCACCCATGCCGTTGGTCGCCATGTTCACAACAGCGACCTCAACGGCCACCGGATCAATATCGCTGGCAATGACATTTGCATCCGTGGTCTTGGCCGCCGCCATCGCCAGCACCGCCGTGCCGCATCCAACGTCGGCCACATCGCCAAACTCCTCCCCGTCGGTGAGCAAGCGGTCAAACGCCCGCAGACAGCCCAGCGTCGTGCCGTGGTGCCCCGTGCCAAACGCCATCGCGGCATCGATCAGCAGGCCCACACGACCGTCGGGCAGCACATCGGCATCGTGGGATCCGTAGACAAAAAACCGCCCCGCCTCGACGGGGGGCAATTCGCGTTTCACATGGGCGACCCAGTCGGTTTCCGGCAACTCACTGACCACAAACGGCTTGGCGCCGAACGTCGCTGAAAGCAGCGCCAGCGACGCGCCATCAGGTGCGGCCTCAAAATAACCGCCAACTTCCCACAGTCCGCTGTTGTCTTCGACTTCAAAAACTCCAACACCCGTTGGTGCAGGCTCCATGCCCTCCATCGCGTCGCTCATGGCTTGCGCGGCAGGTTTGCCCATCATGGTGGTCAATGCTGTAAATGTGGTCATGGTCTACTCCGCAGGGTGTGGTGCACGCAGGCGCACAAAAATTGTCTCATTACCTTCAACCGGATGGCGCGGGATCATCAGCGCCAGCCCCAACGACACAATCGCCATACCTGCCGCCGCCAAAAAGACCAATTGCGGCGACGCCAGCCACAAATATCCCAAACCCGCTGGCAAAAACACGGCCGCAATATGGTTAATCGTAAACGCGACTGCTGCCGTGGGCGCAATGTCCCCGGGATCGGCGATCTTTTGGAAATAGGTTTTCAGGGCCAGCGCAAGGCTGAAGAAAATATGGTTGAAAATATAAAGCGCCGACGCCAGAACCACCCCCCAGCCAAAGAAATACAACCCGCCATAGAGGAAAAAAATCACCGCCAGCCCGACATATTCAAACACCAGCGCGCGACGTTCGCCAAACACCGCAACCGCTTTGCCGACCAGCGGCGCGGACACCATATTGGCCATTAGGGTTATCAGAAAAAGCGATGTGACCTCATGCACGGCAAAGCCGAACTTCTCAACCATCATGAAACCCGCGAAGACTACGAAAATCTGACGCCGCGCGCCGGACATGAATTGCAGCGCGTAATACAACCAATAGCGTTTGCGCAGAACGAATTGCTTGCGCTGCGGGTTGGGCGATTCAAATTGCGGGTAGGCAAGCAGGCAGAACACACCAATGCAGGCCGTCAACCCACCCGACAGCCAATAGACAATGGAATACGATAGATCGAACGCCTCCCACGTCAGCACGATCAGCACATAGGCCAGAAACGTCGCAGCCGAACCAGCGGCGATGATCCAGCCCAAAGTCTGCGGCGCACGGGCCTTATCAATCCATTGCAACTGCAACGACTGGTTCACAGTTTCATAATAATGAAAGCCGATCGAACTCAGCATCGTGATTGTCAGGATGCCGCCCATGCTCGGGAACTGCGCCGTAAGCGCCGTAGCCACGCCAAGCATCACCAAGGCCACAAGCCCAAGCACCTGTTCGCGAAACATCATCAACAAGACGATCACGCCGACCGCCAGAAACCCCGGAATTTCACGCACGGTATGCAACCAGCCGATGTCGGAGCCATCAAAATCCGCGACCTCAATCACGAAATTATTCAACAACGCCGACCACGTCGAAAACGCAATCGGCATCGCCGCTGCCATCAAGAACAACAGCGTCACGGGCCGGCGCCAAAACGGCAGGCTTTGCGCGCCAGAAAGGGAGATGGTTTTCATCCAAATAGCGTTACCCCTGCCCGCCAGAATTGTCGAACCCAGAATTCAGTACAAAATAGGTGGGGGAGGCATCACATGAAAAATCCATCTGAAGACATGGTCGCTGTCGAAAACATAAACACACCGGGCATAAACACACCGGGCAAGACACATCAGCTCAACGCGGTGAAATATAACGCGGTCCGCGACGCAATGTTGCGCGTTATGACGAAAGACGCCTCCGGCCTCACAATTGCTGATATAAAATCCACCACCCTAACGCATCTGCCCAACGACATATTTCCATGTGGCGATAAACGAGGCTGGTGGGAAAAATCCGTGCGGCTCGACCTTGGGGCCAAAAGCGTGATCAAACGCGCCGCCACCAAACCCCTGCGCTTCTTTCTCCTAACCCCGTCTTTGCTTTTTAAAATATCCCGGGGGAGTCGCATCGCGACGGGGGCTGGCCCCTCTTACTGCAGGGTCAATACACATACACCTAATAGAAACTTTGGGGATCAATATCGATCGCCATACGCAACTCGCCGCGCAGTTTGAACTGCGCCGCCCAAGCCACTAGCGCCTGTTGTAGCGGCGCGGATTTTTCTGCCTTCACCAACAACCGCACACGATGGCGCCCGCGTATTCGCGCGATCGGTGCCGGTGCGGGGCCGTAAACCTGCGCGCCGATTTTGCGCAACGGGCCGTCCATACGGGCCATTTGCGTGCCCAAATCGAACACCTCTTGCACGTTGGGCGAACTCAACACGATCCCCGCCATGCGCCCATAGGGCGGCACGCCCGCCGCGCGACGCTCCGCCGCTTCGGCCGTCCAAAACGCCTCTTCGTCACCGCCCAAAATAGCGCGAATAACCGGATGTTCGGGTTGGAACGTCTGCAACACCGCCTCGCCCGCGATCTCGGCGCGCCCTGCACGCCCTGCGACCTGACGCATCAGCTGGAACGTGCGTTCGGCGGCGCGCAGGTCCGACCCCTGCAACCCGAGGTCGGCGTCGATAACACCAACAAGCGTCAGCTTTGGAAAATTATGCCCCTTGGCGACCAGTTGCGTGCCAACAATCACGTCCGCCTCACCGCGTGCGATGCTTTGGATATGTTCCTTCAGCGCCCGCGCAGATCCGTACAAATCTGAACTCAAAACCGCGACGCGCGCATCCGGAAACAGCGCTTGGGCTTCTTCGGCCATGCGTTCCACGCCGGGACCAACCGGGGCCAGGCGATCCACGGCTTCGCAAGACGGGCACACCGTCGGCATGGGCTTGGTTTCCCCGCATTGATGGCACATCAGGCGCTTTAAAAACCGGTGTTCCACCATCGTCGCGTCACAATCATCACAGCCAATCTGATGGCCGCACGCCCGACAGATCGTAACAGGTGCATAGCCGCGACGGTTCAAGAACAGCAACGACTGCTCGCCCCGCTCCAACCTTGCTTCAACCATTTTTTGCAAACTCGGTGACACCCACCGACCACCGGGCAAATCCTCAATCCGCATATCAATCGCGGACATCTTCGGCAGCACGGCAGCACCGTATCGCGACGCCAAAGTCACGCGCGCATACTTACCAGCTTCGACGTTTGCCCAGGATTCCAACGACGGTGTGGCGGATGCCAATACCACCTGTGCTGCGTTCAGTGACGCGCGCAGCACCGTCATATCACGGGCGTTATATAGCACCCCGTCCTCTTGTTTGTAGGACGTGTCGTGTTCCTCATCAACGACGACCAGCCCCAGATCGCGAAACGGTAAAAATAAGGCCGAGCGCGCGCCGACGATCAGTTGCGCATCGCCTTGCCCGACCATGCGCCAGCACCGCCGCCGTTCGGTCATCGTCACGCCGCTGTGCCATTCGGCGGGCTTGCAGCCGAACCGCGCTTCGACCCGTGTCAAAAATTCCGCCGTCAGTGCGATTTCGGGCAACAGGACCAAGGCTTGGCGGCCCTGACGCAAACATTCTGCGACGGCTTCTAGATAGACCTCGGTTTTGCCCGACCCCGTGACCCCCTTCAATAGCGTGGTCCCGTAGGTGCCTGACCGCACAGCCTCGCTCAATATCTTGGCACCGACCGCCTGATCGCTGGTTAATTCCTTGCCGCCACGGTCGGGATCAAGCCGTGGGTATGGCACATCGCGCGGCGCGTCTTCTTCGCTGACCGCGCCCAGTTTGACCAACCCTTTGACAACGGACGTCGTGACGCCAGCAGACTCCGCGATCTCCTTAAGGGTGAATGCAAGTCCGCCGTAATCGCGCAATACCCCAAGAACTTTGGCGCGCGCATCCGTCATCCGCGTGGGTTCGTCCGTCCCCAGCCGGTAGACCTTGCGCATAGACGGCGCGTCACCAAGCCCCGGTGCGCGGGTCGCCAGCCGCAACATCGCGTTCATCGGGGTCAGTGTATAATCAGCCGCCTTGATCAAAAATTGCCGCATCTCATCGGCCATCGGCGCAACATCAAGCACACGGATTACACTGCGCACTTTTTTGTAGTCAAAGTCGCCCTTGCCCGCACCCCAAACCACGCCAAGCACCTTGCGGGGGCCAAGCGGCACTTCGACAAACGCGCCCAAATGGCAGCCGCCTTCTGGGGCTTTGTAATCCAGCATACGATCAATCGGCTGAGCGGTCTGCACGCTCACCAAATCACCTTCGTGGAAAAATTCTTGATTCATTAGGCAGCTTTGCGCAGCGTCGCGGTCAGCACACCCATTGCGATCAAGACACCGCCCCCGATGCGGGTCATCCAGCCCAGCATCGACGGTTTGCGTATGGTGGTGCGTAGGCGGTCCGCCAGCAGCGCGTAAACCAGCACGTTGACCGTAGCCAAACCAACGAAGGTCACGATCAAGATTGCAAACTGCGGCACCAATGCCGCGTCCGCCCGAATGAACTGCGGCACAAAAGCGATGAAAAATATGATTCCCTTGGGGTTCAGCGCAGTGACAACTGCCGCGTTGCGAAACACTTCGCGCTCGCTTAGGTGCGGCGCGTCCTCAATCCGGATCGCCGATACGCTTCCAGCCGACCGGATCATGCCGATGCCCATCCAGACCAGATAGATCGCGCCGACCCATTTCAGCGCGGCAAACATCGTCGCCGATGCCATAACCAACGCGCCCAATCCCACCAAGGAAGCGGTCATCGCGACGAAATCGCCCAGCGCCACGCCCGCTGCTGACGCCACCGCTACGCGGCGACCTTGGGTCAGCGCATAGGTCAAAACCAACACAACAGTCGGGCCGGGAATGATGATCAACACCACCGTTGCGGCGACGAACGTCGTCCAAAGTGAAAGGTCCATGTGGGGGAATCTCCTGTACGCGAGGTTGAGGAGTCTATTAGACACCCGCGCTGGAACGCGCACAACCGCCCCTTCCCGTGCCCAGCACTTTGCGGTATGTCAGCTACGAACCCCGTTAGCCCTAACATCAGCCCCCCAATCTTCAACAGGAGCGAAACCCATGAAATTCTTCGTAGACACCGCAGACGTCGCCGCCATCAAAGAACTTAACGACCTCGGAATGGTTGACGGCGTCACCACAAACCCGTCGATCATCGCCAAATCGGGGTTGAACATCCTCGAAGTTACGAAGGAAATTTGTGACCTTGTCGATGGTCCCGTCTCCGCCGAGGTCGTCGCCACAGACGCCGAACAGATGATCGCCGAAGGCCGCAAGCTCGCCAAAATCGCCGACAACATCGCCGTCAAAGTGCCGCTGACATGGGATGGCCTCAAGGCCTGCAAAGTGCTGTCGGATGAAGGAAACATGGTCAACGTGACGCTGTGTTTTTCTGCCAACCAAGCGCTGCTGGCGGCTAAGGCCGGCGCGACATTCATCTCACCATTTATTGGCCGCCTTGACGACATCAACCTCGACGGGCTGGAATTGATCGAAGACATCCGCCTGATCTATGACAACTACGGGTTCGAGACACAGATCCTGGCCGCCTCCATCCGCAACGCCAACCACATGTCCGAATGTGCGAAAATCGGCGCGGACGTTTGCACGGCACCGCCGAGTGTCATCAAGGCCATGGCGAACCATGTGCTGACGGACAACGGCTTGGCCGCATTCCTTGCCGACGCCAAAAAGGCGAACATTAAGATCGTTTAAGCCTGCGCGCTGCGTTCGGGTGCTGGTGGGGGCTGCCCCCGCCAGCGCTGATGCAGGTCCCTCGAGATTTTTTCGATGCAATGACAAACAAAGCGTTACATCAAAGCCGCCCTGCAACACTTTGTATCAACGTTAAATAATCCTAGCAGGATCGGACCTGTGTCTGCTAAACCCTGTTTCAAGCAATGAGATGAGACAAGCATGAGTAGCGATCCACTTCTGAATACCGCCATTTTGACTGACGATGTTCGGTCCAGAATTATGTCTGACCCAGCCGCTTTGCTGGAAGATAAGGACATTATGCGCGCACTTGTTGCCGCGAACGAAAAAACCATGGGCGGTAATATCGTCGATCTGCGCGGCATCGCGATGGAACGGCTTGAGGCGCGCCTTGATCGCCTTGAAGACACCCATCGCAACGTGATTGCCGCAGCGTATGAAAACCTGGCCGGAACCAACCAAATCAACCGTGCGATTTTGCGGATGATGGATGCGACCCAGTTTGAACCGTTCTTGCGCGAACTGCGCGGGGAAGTGTCTGACATCTTGCGCGTCGATGCGGTGCGCTTGGTGCTGGAATCAGCAGTGCCGGACGCCGATCCTGCGGTATCGCGCCTTGGCGATGTGCTGTCGGTTGCCGAACCGGGCTTTGTGCGCGACTACATCACCCATGGCCGCGCGACCCCATCACGACAGGTGACGCTGCGCCAAGTCCGCACGGACGACACAACCATTTTCGGCGACAAAGCAGGCTACATCCGCTCTGAGGCATGCTTGCAGCTCAACCTTGGTGAAGGGCGCCTTCCTGGTATGTTGATTTTCGGGGCCGAAGATCCACACCAGTTTACACCGCAACAAGGCACTGATTTGCTGACGTTCTTTGCGGGCGTTTTTGAACGGGTCATGCGGCGTTGGTTAAGCTGATGATCTCACCTGCCATGTCATCCTCCTTGGGCGACTGGCTGGATCATCAACGCGCCCTGAACGGGGCAGCCGCCAACACCATAACAGCCTATCAGACTGACCTTTTGGGGTTTCTGAACTTTATGACCACCTATCACGGCGAAGCGCAGGGCTTGGGTCCGATTTCGCGGATCACTGTCAGTGATATGCGGGCATGGATGGCGTCAGAACGCGGGCGCGGTGTTGCGGCGCGTTCCTTGGCCCGTAGCCTGTCGGCGGTAAAATCGTTCTACCGTTGGCTGGCAGATCGCGAAGGGTTTGAACCCACTGCCGTTTTGTCGACCCGATCGCCCAAGTTCCAGAAAAAATTGCCCCGCCCATTGGCCGTGGACGGCGCGCGCGCCATGATCGACACGGTTGAATTGCAAGCGCGTGAGCCGTGGATTGCCGCGCGCGATGTTGCGGTCGTGACCCTGTTGTACGGCTGCGGTTTGCGGATCTCCGAGGCGCTTGGCCTGACCCCCACCGACGTGCCGTTGCCCGCGACGCTGCGCATTATCGGTAAGGGCGGCAAAGAACGCCTCGTGCCGGTGATCCCCGCCGCACGCGCGGCCGTAAATGCCTATCTGGACGCCTGCCCGCATCAATTGACAGCCGATCAGCCGATCTTTCGCGGCAGCCGCGGTGGTCCGCTGTATCCCAAGGCCATTCAGAACGTCATGGCAAAATCGCGCATGCAGCTGGGTCTGCCCGCAACGGCCACACCGCACGCCATGCGCCACAGTTTTGCGACCCATCTGCTGAATGCCGGTGGTGATCTACGGTCTATCCAGGAATTGCTTGGCCATGCGTCGCTGTCCACCACCCAAAGCTACACGGCGGTCGACACCGCGCGCCTTATGGAAGTCTACGACGCGGCCCATCCGCGCGCTGCCGGATAATCGCCGCTTAAACCTCACTTGCCCTCTCCCTGCCATTGGGTCATGACATCCCAATGAATGCACAAGCCAAAGCCCTCAGTGTCCACTTTCTCACCGCCACGGGCGCGGTCTTTGCCATGCTGGCCATGCTCGAAGCGATCCAGAAAGACTGGTCATCCATGTTTGTCTGGCTCATCGTGGCGTTTGCCGTTGACGGGATCGACGGCCCGCTGGCACGCCATTATAACGTCAAGCGATATGCGCCGCAGTTCGACGGCGTGTTGCTTGATCTGATCATAGACTACCTCACATATGTGTTTATCCCCGCCTACGCGCTGTATGCATCCGGCCTGATGGATGGCTGGTCAGGTTGGGCGGCGATCATCGTAATCACCTTTGGCTCGGCGCTGTATTTCTGCGATACACGAATGAAAACAAACGATAATTCCTTTTCCGGCTTTCCGGGGTGCTGGAACATGTTGATCCTGGTTTTGTTCGCATTGTCACCACCGTGGTGGGCATGCCTGATCCTAGTGGCGGTTCTTGCTGTGACAATGTTCCTGCCGATCAAGTTCATCCACCCGGTTCGCACTGACCGTTGGCGCGTGGTTTCCCTGCCAATGGCCTTGGCGTGGACCGTCTTTGCAGGCTTCGCTGCGTGGGAAGGGTTCGCCCCCATCGCCGGGGTCTTTTGGGGCTTGATGATCACGTCAATCTACCTGCTTGGCGCAGGCGCGCTGCAACAGGTTTTGCACGGGCAAGACGGATAACGCGGCCGCTAAATCAGAAAGCCGCCAGCGCGTTCATGGCGTAGCAATGCGACTTTGGTTTCTACGCCGCCTTTGCCAGAAAAACCTGTCAGCCCCTTGGCTCCCATCACGCGGTGACACGGGATAATCACTGGCACAGGATTGCCGCCACAGGCTGACCCGACAGCTTGCGGTGATTGCTTCAGCGCTTTGGCAATATCACCATAGGTGACGGTCTCACCAAACGGGATCGCGGACATCTGGCTGCACACCGCGCGCTGAAAATCCGATCCGGCGACACGCAGTGGCAAATCAAATACCTCCAACGTGCCAGCGCCGTAAGCCCGCAACTGGCCCGCCGCCTCTAGCAGCAGCGGTGTTTGATCCACCCCCGCGCCCTCCCAGTCCACACGCACAATCGCCCCGTCGTCTTCCCAAAGGGTTAAGGGGCCGAATTGCGTAGGAACGGTGAGGCTGGGCATGTCCCACCCTCACCAATTTTTAGCGTCTCAGCAATCCGAATCCTGCGCTTTAGCCCAGCGCAGTTTCACACCGTGCACAAACACCGGAATGGCTGTGGGTGCCAACGTCAGGCAAGGTCTTCCAGCAGCGTTCACATTTGGTGCCATCCGACATTGCAAACACCACGCCAACACCTGCCGTATCGTCTAAGCTGAACGCACCATCAGGGGCCGCGCCCTGCACGATTGTGATCTGGCTGGTGATGCACAGGTCCGCGAACGTGGCGGGGTTGGTGATGATCGCCGCCAATTCCTCGCTCAGATACACGGTCGGTGATGCTTCTAATGACGACCCGATGACCTTGGCCGTGCGCTGTTCTTCCAGCGCGCCTGTCACCACACGGCGCACCGCACGCACGGTTTCAGACCGCGCCGCCAGTTCATCGTCGCGCCACGCATCCGGCGTGTCCGGAAAATCAACCAAATGCACCGATGTGTCTGGCCCGTTGCGTTCCAGCCAGACCTCTTCCATCGTGAATGTCAGGATCGGGGCCAACCAAGTCGTCAGGCGCGCATACAGATGATCCAGTACCGTCAGCGCCGCGCGGCGGCGTTCTGTATCGCCATCACAATACAGCGCATCCTTGCGGATATCGAAATAGAACGCCGACAGATCGAGCGTGGCAAAATCGAAAATCGCACGGAATACGCCTTGGAAATCGTACTTGGCATAGCCCTCACGCACGACACCATCCAGCACCGCCAGCTTGTGCAGGATCAACTGCTCAAGCTCGGGCATATCATCGCGCGCCACGGCCATCGACGCGTCAAAATCACCGAGCGATCCAAGCATATACCGCACCGTATTGCGCAAACGGCGATAACTGTCGGCCACGCCTTTCAGGATCTCGTCACCAATCCGCTGGTCGTTGGTAAAATCAACCTGCGCCACCCAAAGCCGCAAAATATCCGCGCCATATTGCTGCACGATCTTTTCGGGCACGATGGTGTTGCCGATGGATTTGGACATCTTCATGCCCTTCTCATCCAGCGTAAATCCGTGGGTCAAAACCCCGCGGTACGGCGCGCGGCCAATGGTGCCACAGCCTTGCAACATGGATGAATGGAACCACCCACGATGCTGGTCGGTGCCCTCAAGATACAGATCGGCCAACCCGTCTTCTGATCCGTCCTCACGGTCGCGCAATGTAAACGCATGGGTCGATCCGCTATCAAACCAGACGTCCAGAATATCCATGACCTGATCGTAGTCATCATGGTTGTGATCGCCCCCAAGGAACCGCGCCTTTGCGCCGTCTTTGTACCACGCATCCGCGCCCTCAACTTCAAACGCTTCCAAAACCCGTGCGTTCACCGCCGGATCACGCAGCAGATAATCGTCGTCCGTCGGCGCAGCACCCTTCTTGGTGAAACAGGTCAACGGAACGCCCCACGCCCGCTGGCGTGACAGCACCCAATCGGGTCGACTTTCGATCATTGCATACAGGCGATTGCGCCCCTTTTGCGGCGTCCACGTCACCAATTCATCAATGCTGCGCAACGCCCGTTCACGGATCGTCGTGCCATATGTGTCCTGCCCGTCGCCAACCGTCTTATCAACGGCAGCAAACCACTGCGGCGTGTTGCGATAGATGATCGGCGCTTTGGACCGCCACGAATGTGGATAGGAATGCTTGATCTTGCCACGCGCCAACAGCCCGCCAACCTCGGCCAGCTTCGCCATGACAGCGCCGTTCGCATCGCCCTCCCAATCGCCCTTCTTGGCCTTTTCGCGCAAGATGCGTTTGCCGCCAAAGAACGGCAGGTCTTCGCGGAAACTGCCGTCGTCCATGACGTTGTAGGTGATGACCTGCTGCAACATCCCAAGGTCACGATACAGCTCGAACTCCTCCATGCCGTGGGATGGGGCGCAATGCACGAACCCAGTGCCTTCGTCGTCGGTCACAAAATCAGCGGCACGGAAATCACGCAGATCATCCCATTCGCCGTTTGACCCTTCAGAACCCGACAACGGGTGTTTGAGATCAAGTGTTGCCAGCTCATCGCCAGTCACGCCACGAACCCGCGTCCACATGTCGTCGTCCAACCGCGCACGGCCAAACACATCGCCCGCCAGCTTATCGGCCAGCAAGAACCGTTCACCCACATCAGCCCAACATTCGTCCGGCGTCGATGTGACCTCATACAATCCGTAGGAATAATCCGCACCAAACACGACCGCCTTGTTGGACGGAATCGTCCAAGGCGTCGTCGTCCAGATCACGACCTTCGCATCTTTCAAATCACCCTCTGTGGCGACGGCAAACTTCACCCAAACCGTAAAGCTATTCTTGTCGTGATACTCGACCTCGGCCTCGGCCAGCGCTGTTTGCTCAACCGGTGACCACATCACGGGCTTGGACCCTTGATACAGGGTGCCGTTCATCAGGAATTTCTGAAACTCCTCCGCGATGACTTTCTCGGCGTGGAAGTTCATCGTCAGATAGGGATCAGCCCAATTGCCGGTGATGCCAAGGCGCTTGAATTCTTCACGCTGGATATCGACCCAGCCGGTCGCAAATTCACGACATTCCTGACGGAACTCCACAACATCCACGGCGTCCTTATCCAGACCCTTCTCGCGGTACTTTTCCTCGATCTTCCATTCAATCGGCAGACCGTGGCAATCCCAACCGGGGATATACCGCGCGTCTTTTCCCATCATCTGCTGGGACCGCACAACCATGTCTTTCAAAATCTTGTTCAGCGCGTGACCGATATGCAAATGCCCGTTTGCGTAGGGCGGTCCATCGTGCAGCGTAAACGCCTGACGCTCTTCAACTTTTGCCTTCTCGCGCAGCTGGCCGTAAACGTCCATCTCGGCCCAGCGCGCCAACCATTCGGGTTCGCGTTTCGGCAATCCAGCCCGCATCGGGAAATCGGTTTTCGGCAGGTTCAACGTGGATTTGTATTCGGGGGTATCGGTTGTATCGGCGCACATGTGAGGCGTCCTTCGGGTCAGTCATTTCATAAAATTTTTATTGAGCTTCGGTGCGGATCAAACAGACACCTTTTATCCGACGCCTGTGTGGGTCACAGCGCCGGCGATATAATTCGAATTATCTGGATCACGCAGGGGGTCATATCGGGCTTATAAGCACGCCAGCCGCCGTGGTAAAGTGCGCCATTGATCCAACCGCCGGCCTGCGGCATTAACTCTGTGGCGTGCACGTGCGTACATATGCCCTGTGTAGAGGGTGTGTACAGGTTGTGTACGCAGTGTGCCACATGATTTCAGGGACCTAAGACCATGCGCATCGCCATTATCGGGGCCGGAATAGGCGGGCTGGCAGCGGCCAGTTTGCTCGCGGATCAGGGCCACGAGATCACGATTTTTGATCAGTTCGACACCCCGAAACCTGTCGGGTCAGGTCTGGTCATTCAACCTGTAGGCCAAGCGGTCTTGGCGGAAATTGGTGCGCTAGATCAAGCCCTTACCTACGGAAACCGCGTCACCCACATGCTGGGGATTGAGGCAAACAACGGTGCGCGCGTTCTTGATGTGCACTATGATCTCGTCGATCCCGATGCCTACGGCCTCGCCATCCACCGCGCCGCGTTATTTGATGCCCTTTGGCAGGCCACGCAGACCCGCAACCGCATTACGCTCATCGCCAATTCAGACGTCACGTCGATCCGCCAAGACCCTGATAGTGTTGAAGTTTTCACCGCAAATCATACTGTGCACGGCCCCTATGATCTGGCGATCGATAGTTCCGGAGCGGGCTCACCGCTCTCGCCGATCAGATGCAAACCATTGGGCTATGGCGCGATCTGGGGAACAGTCGATTGGCCTGAAAACACCGACCTGCCCAAACACCACCTTAGCCAGCGCTACGTTGCCGCCTCGCATATGATCGGCGCATTGCCGATCGGAACGCTCCCCGATGATGCGAACTTCAAAGCCGCTATCTTCTGGTCCCTGCCAAGCGACGGCTACTCAAGCTGGCAAAACGCAGGGCTGGATGCATGGAAGGCCGAGGCCACAGCCCTCTGGCCCGCCCTCACCCCATTTCTAGATCAAATCACCGATCCAGATCAAATGACCATGGCGCGATACAGCCACGGCACCCTAAAACGCCCGTATAACAAACGCTTGGTCCACATCGGTGACGCCGCCCACCGCGCCTCACCGCAGCTTGGCCAAGGCGCCAACATGGCACTGCTGGATGCGCTGGCGCTGTCACGCGCCCTCAACTCCCGCCCTGTCGAACACGCCCTGCCAGCCTATGCCCGCGCGCGCCGCCTTCACACGAAAATCTATCAGGCCATGTCGTGGGCCTTCACGCCAATGTATCAATCCGACAGCAAAATTTTACCTATCCTGCGCGACCGCGTGCTGTTTCCGGCCTCACAGATCCCGCCTGTACCACGCATCCTGACCCGCCTTGTCTGTGGCACCATGGTGCCACCCGTTCAACGCCTTTAGCCCGCGTCTTTGCTTTTTAAATATCCGGGGAGCGAAGCGGGGCAGCGCCCCGACACCCAATCGCCCCCCACCCAACGAAAATGGGGGCAACCAACCGGCAGCCCCCATCCAACACATCATCGCGCGCGGCAAAGCCGCACAGCTTACTTACCTTCTAGCGTCTCGATACGCGCCAGAAGGCTCGCGTTCTCTTCGCGGGCTTTTTGCGCCATCGTTCGGACGGCTTCAAACTCCTCGCGGGTGACAAAATCACGATCCGCCAACCAGCGATCCACCATGGACGACATCGCTGTCTGCGCTTCGTCCTTGGCCCCTTGGGCCACGCCCATGGCATTGGTCATCAGTTGCGAAATATCGTCAAAGACTTTGTTGCGGCTCTGCATGGTCAATCTCCTGTCTATATCGCTTTATATGGGCACCCTTGACCCTATAACAACCCTGTCAGCGTGGTTGACATCGACGCACCCTGCGTCACAACAGGCACCATGTTAGCAGCCATTCCGTTCCCCGATATATCACCCGTAATTTTCTCAGTTACGCTCTTTGGTTTCACCTTCGCGCTGCGGTGGTACGCCATGGCGTATATCGTCGGTATCATCATCGGTTGGTGGATCGCCGCACAAGCCATCAAGCGCACCACCCTTTGGACCGATCACACCCCCCCTCTGTCGCGCGAGCAGATCGAAGACCTGCTCACGTGGGTGATCATCGGCGTTATTGCAGGCGGGCGATTTGGCTACGTGCTGTTTTACGGCAACGGGCAATTCGCCGACGACCCGATGTCGATCTTTCGCATCTGGGACGGCGGCATGTCGTTTCACGGCGGCTTCATTGGTGTTTGCGTGGCCGTGATCGCTTGTTCGCGTCGTTACGGCGCGCCCTTGGGCGATGTTGCCAATATTCTCGCGCTCACCGCGACACCAGCGATTTTCCTCGTTCGGATTGCGAATTTCATCAACGGAGAGCTCTGGGGCCGCGCCACGGACTTGCCGTGGGGCGTCAAGTTCCCGTCGATATGTCTCGATCCGTCGCGCCAGCTTTGCACGACCGTCGGCGAATGGTTTTATCACGGCGATGAACCCACGCGCCATCCAAGCCAGCTTTATGAAGCGGGCCTCGAAGGCCTGCTGCTGGGCGCGATTATTCTCTTTCTGGCATTCCAGCGCGGCTGGTTGAAACGCAAATGGTCGCTCGTTGCGGTGTTTTTGCTGGGCTACGGGTTATCGCGCTTTGCGGTGGAATTTGTGCGCCAACCGGACGTCCAGTTCACCAGTGTCGACAACCCGATCGGCTGGGCCTACGACTTTGGCGCATGGGGCCTGACCCAAGGCCAAGCGCTGTCGATCCCGATGATCCTTGGCGGCTTGATCGTGATCTTCCTCACCCGCCCCGGTAAAAAATCGCGTCCCAGCACCCAATGACCAAGCTGCACGACCTGATTGCCGCACGCATCCAGACAAGTGGACCGATCACGCTTGCTGATTATATGGCCGACGCGTTGATGCATCCGAAATACGGCTACTACGCCACCCGCGATCCACTGGGTGCGGCAGGCGATTTCACCACCGCGCCGGAAATCAGTCAGATGTTCGGCGAACTTATCGGGCTGTCACTGGCGCAAGCATGGATCGACCAAGGCCAGCCAAGCGCCTTTGCACTGGTAGAACTCGGCCCCGGGCGCGGCACGTTAATGGCCGATATCCTGCGCGCCACGGCCAAGGTTGCAGGTTTTGTTGACGCAGCACAGGTTCACCTCGTCGAAACCTCTCCGGCACTGCGAAAAAAGCAGGCGGAGCGTATCAGCGGCCCACAAACTCGCGTGACGTGGCATGATGATGTTAGCACATTGCCCGACTTGCCGCTCTTTCTTGTGGCCAATGAATTCTTTGACGCGCTGCCGATCCGCCAGTTTCACCGCGCCGCGCCCGCTGACGGGTCTGGGTGGCGCGAACTGCATATCGGGCTGAAAGACGACACGCTTGTTGCTGGCCTGTCCGCCGCTGCACTGATCGTCTTCCTCGAACACCGTTTGGGCGACACCAAAGCGGGCGACATTGTCGAACATTGCACCGCTTTGGCGGCCATTATCGAAAACATCGCCACCCGCATCGCGACCAGTGGTGGCGCTGCGCTGATCATTGATTACGGTGACTGGCGCTCGCTCGGCGACACGTTGCAAGCGCTGCAAAATCACGCGATCAGCGATCCCTTCGCAAACCCGGGCGAAGCGGACATAACAGCACACGTCGATTTCGAAGCCATTGCCATGGCCGCAGAATGGACCAATGGCGGCGTAACATACACCCGCCTCACCACCCAAGGCGTGTTTTTGGAACGGCTTGGCATAGTGCAGCGCGCCCAAACGCTGGCAGCAAACCTAAGCGGCGACGCGCTTGATGCACACATCGCCGCACACCACCGCTTGACGCACCCCTCGGAAATGGGTTCGCTGTTCAAAGTGCTGGGGCTTTATCCCACCAACGCTCTGCCACCTGCAGGATTGGAACCATGACGCTCGAAATTATCACGGCCGACAGCCTTGCGCCCCTGCGCCACGGGTTTTTCACCCGCCGTGGTGGTGCGTCGTCCGGCGTTTTTGAGGGTCTCAATTGCGGCACTGGAAGTTCTGATCAACATGACGTCGTCACGATCAACCGCAGCCGCGTTGCCGACGCCATGGGCGTATCGCTGGATGCACTGATGGGTGTCCACCAAATCCATTCAGCAGATGTGATCACCATCACGCAACCCTCGGCCGAACGTCCAAAGGCCGACGCGCTCGTTACCGCAACCCGTGGCCTCGCCCTGTCTGTTCTGGTCGCTGATTGCCAGCCCGTGCTGTTTGCCGATCACGACGCGGGCGTCATTGGTGCTGCGCATGCCGGTTGGAAAGGCGCGCTTGGTGGCGTGCTTGAGGCGACGCTAGACGCTATGGAAGCCTTGGGTGCGGCCCGCGCGAACACCCACGCCGTCATCGGCCCGTCCATAAGCCAGACCGCCTATGAGGTCGGGCCGGAGTTCTTTGAAGACTTTATCGCGCAGGACTCCGGCTTCGCGCGCTTCTTTGTCAACGGTGAGACCGGTAAATACCAATTCGATCTGCCCGCCTTGGGTCTGTATCGCCTGCGCCAAGCGGGCGTCAAGTCGGCGGAATGGACGCGCCACTGTACCTACGCCGACCCCGCGCGATTCTACAGCTTCCGCCGCGCGACCCATCATAAAGAAGCTGACTACGGTCGCCTGATCGCCGCGATAACCTTAGGGGCAGCGGGCTAATCTGGACAACAATGGGGCAAAACCTGCCACGTCTTGGTCAAACTCAAAGCGAAACAATCCGCCCCAAATAGGGGGGACTGTTCACGGAAATGCGAAAAGCCCTTATTTGGCAGGGCGTTGCATCCGCCCAACAGCCACAGCAGACCGCGCCACATTTCCCAAGTCCCAACGCGCAATTTTTCTTAAAATTCTTGCGACTGGCCCAACTCATGCCCTTTTGCGTCGTCACCTTAGGACCATCAAGTTAGACAACATACGTGAGGAAAAACCCATGATGAAGACACCCCGTTGGATGCAATCCACAATCGCCGAAGCCAATTCCTGCACAACAAAGTTGCCATGGGAACGTGGTTTGCGCCGCGAGGCTTTTATGGCCGGCCGCCGCGCTGTTGCCGCCCTCGCGGATAGTCAAATGCGCACGGTTCGTCCTGCCGCATAAATAACCCCTCATTGCTGGTGCCTCCCCGCCAGCCACGCAATCGCCGCCCCTGATGCATTCTGCAGGGGCGGCGATTCGCGTTTTTGGGGTGCCTTGCCCCTATTTTGGCCGCGCAGGTGTCACCAAATATGGCGGCCTTGTTTTCAAAACCGGAACAATCCGCAGCAATTTGCGTTGATTGATCCCGCAAACCGCCCGAAACGACGAAATGTTTGACCGGACGGGCCACATTCACGCACAAAGCTTCCAACGAACAGATCTTCAGATGTTGTTGGCGGGGGCCAACAGATGATGTGACAACCTGATAGGTGATCGCATGACGAATATGACCCCCAACGCCCCCGCAAGTTTCGCGGCGGCAAGACACAAAGTACCGGTGGCCTCCTCAGCCCGGTTTACTCAACGAGACGGACGACCTCAGCGCGCGCAGTCACTTATGCGCCGATATGAGGTCGTCCATCTGACTCCCAATGGCGACATTGATGAATTTTCCCGTACCGCTCCGGCGCATCGCGCCTTTGAGGACAGCTTTGGGTCTCTTGCCCGTGGCGCGCTGTTGAAGACCGACCGCGGCGTGGTCGCGATCGAAGATATCCTTCCTGGTGACAAAGTGAAAACTGTCACCAACGATTTCCAGACCGTCTGTTGGCGCGGTGCCATGACGTTGATGCCCGGTGCCCCCGGTCAGGACGCTCGGATGGGAAAACTGATCCGGTTTTCTGCGGACTCGCTTGGAATTGGTCGCCCGATTCCGGACCTCCTGCTCGGTCCGTCTGCGCGTCTGTATCAGCATTCACCTGCTTTGCAGCGGGTGACTGGCCACACGGCGGCCTTTGTGCCGGCAGTGGATTTTTTGGACGGCGTGAACATCGTCGAGGTGCAGCCGCAAGCGCCGGTTCAAGTGTTCCAGCTAGGCTTTGGAGCGCACGAACGGATCGCGGTGAACGGCGTTGAAGTTGACAGCCACAACCCCGGCGCGCGCCACGAATTGGGACTGCGCGGCGATATGCTTGATCTCTATCTGGGTCTGTTCCCGCACGTTAAACGGATTGAGGATTTCGGGCTGCTGATGCACCCGCGCCTGTCGCTACATGATCTCGATTTTGGAGACGTGGCTTAGCTGCGCGCTAATGGTCGTGGCGTGGCTGCGCCTAGGCGTCTCGCTTTAGCCGTTCCTCTAGCACATCAAACGGCACACCCGGTTCGTCCTTGGCGCCGCGGATCACCAGCGACGTCTTTACGCTGGCAACGTTGTCGGCTGATGTAAGCTGTTCAGTCAGGAAATTCTGGAACGTTCGCAAATCCGGTGCGACGCATTTCAGCACGAAATCCACTTCGCCATTCAGCATGTGGCATTCACGGACCAGCGGCCAGCCTTTGCACTTTGTCTCGAACGCGCTCAGATCGACTTCGGCTTGTGACACCAGCCCGACCATCGCAAACACCTGCACTTCAAACCCAAGCTCGCGGGCGTTCACGTCGGCGTGGTAGCCGCGAATGAACCCTTGTTCTTCCAGCGTCCGCACACGGCGCAAACACGGGGGCGCGGAAATACCGACACGTCTGGCCAGTTCGACGTTGGTCATCCGACCATCCGCCTGCAACTCGGACAGGATCATCCGGTCGATGTCATCTAATTTCTGCCCAGGCATGTTGCGTTCGTCCCCTTGTCGCTGTCGCATTTCATACGCCGAACACCAACCCTACGCAACAATATTTCGCGACACCGCAACAATCCGTCGCGTCGTGATAAGTCTGAGACACCCCCTTTTACCCGCCACCGCGCGGACGTATATGGTCCCTAACTCCAAGGGGAACCAAGCACATGGCCGAGACACGTAAAACCAAAGTTCTGATCATCGGCTCCGGCCCAGCCGGATATACCGCAGGCGTCTATGCAGCCCGCGCCATGGTGAACCCGATCCTTGTGCAAGGCATCGAACCGGGTGGCCAGTTGACCACCACAACGGAGGTTGAAAACTGGCCCGGCGATTCTGAGGTCCAAGGCCCCGACCTGATGATCCGCATGGAAGCCCACGCCCGCGCCATGGGCTGTGAAATCATTGGCGACATCATCACGTCGGTCGATTTCTCCAAGCGTCCGTTTGTCTGCCAGTCCGATTCAGGCACCGAATACGTCGCCGACGCCATCATCCTTGCCACGGGCGCGCGCGCCAAATGGCTTGGCTTGGAGTCCGAGGAAAAGTTCAAAGGCTTCGGCGTCTCGGCCTGTGCCACCTGCGACGGCTTCTTTTATCGTGGCCAAGAAATCGTCGTTGTCGGCGGCGGCAATACGGCTGTCGAAGAGGCGCTGTTCCTGACCAATTTCGCGTCCAAAGTGACGCTGGTGCACCGCCGCGATGAACTGCGCGCCGAAGCCATCCTGATTGATCGTTTGATGAAGAACCCGAAAATTGTCCCCCTCTGGGATCACCAGTTGGAAGAAGTCTACGGCGGCGACAGCCCACTGGGCGTCGAAGGCATCAAGGTGAAACACGTCAAAACTGGCGAAATCACCGATATTGCAGCCAAGGGCGTGTTCATCGCCATCGGCCACGCGCCCGCGAATGAATTGGTCAAAGACGTGTTGGAAACCCATATGGGTGGCTACGTCGTCACCAAACCCGACAGCACCGAAACATCCATCCCCGGGGTGTTTGCGGCGGGCGATCTGACCGATCACAAATACCGCCAAGCGGTCACATCCGCGGGCATGGGCTGCATGGCCGCGCTTGAGGCAGAACGCTGGTTGGCCGAACAAGCCGACTGAGGGCGGGCGTGACCGGCGGCGTAAGTGTTCCAGCGCAACGAACGGCAGCTTGGAGCCCAGACTACCGAAGTACAGCGCTGCCGCGAAAGGCTGCTACCGCAAGAGAGCCAAAAACCTTCAGTAACTGGTTTGGTTCTGAACAGGATTTGTGGCGACTTCAAACGGAGTAGTACGGGCATGTTCCCAAAAGGAGCGTTAGTTGAACCGATGGTAAAGACCTCTATGATGAACGAGCAGTCATCAAAAGGTCGAGGTGGATGGATTGAATTGGAATTTTCAAGGGCCAGATAGATCGGACACTGTTTCATTTATCCGAAGCTTTTGTGCTGACTATAAGATTTGGAACGATACCGCGATGACCGTTACGAATGGTTTGACCGGAAGCGAAAAGCGCGCAGCAATGCAGGACGCCAGTGGAGCCTACAGACATTTTCTTGCACCATTCGTCGCCTCAGATACGAAGCTACAGCTCATTGCATTTGGCTCGAGTTCATCGTTTGACCCTTCGCGCCTTGAGTTTACTACAATGGATGATCTTTCAACGAATTTAAGTGTAGGGTTTTCGATCATGCACGCACACCTCAGCTTCAACGACAACTACGTGGCGGAAATTGAGTCTGGTGCGGATGGAGAACTGGTGCTGAAACAGGTCTGGTATTTGGATCCATTCCCCGAAGATGGGCAGGAACGCTTAGCGTCTCTTTAGTCTGTCCGTCAGGTTAAGTTTACGTCCAACTTTAGTACCCTTCCAAAAACTACTGTTTGTTGAACGGTTCGCCAAACCGGACATTGATATCCGTGCAGTGAAGGACTGCAAAGTCCGGCACAGCAGACGTCGCGCGCTACGTTGCCCAAAACACACTGTTTCCAAGCTAGCCCCAAGTTTGTTCTGTCATGAACAGACTTTTTGTGTATGTTCAGAGTTGAACAAACTTCGAGTCGCATACCCATGGCCATGTCGCCCACTAAAATCACGCCCACGAAGTCAAAAGGCGAGCAAGAGGACCAGATGTTTCGTCTGCTGCGCCAGCTTGATGTCGCACCCGACGCCTCACAGCGCGTGATGGCAACGGCGATTGGTGTGTCATTGGGTCGGCTTAACGCATTGCTGCGCGCGGCCACAGACACCGGCCTCGTCAATGTCTCTGATCGCGACGGCCCTGATAAGCGCGCCCGCTTTGCCTATGCGATCACCTCTCGTGGTGGCGCCGAAAAGAACCGGCTCACCGAACAGTTTCTCGCGCGTAAATTCGCTGAATACGACGCGCTTCACGCAGAACTTACTGGTACAACAACCGGTCTCAACCCTCTAAAAAGTAGGACTAAATTAATGCAGACGAACCTTGCACCGATCCCGGAACTATTTGTTTCATACGACAGCGCCCAGAAACTCAAAGTGGAAGCGGCGGAACTAACCAGCCACGATCTAACGCCGCGCCAGATCTGCGATCTTGAGCTGCTTATGAACGGCGGCTTCAACCCGCTTAAGGGTTTCTTGACGCAAGAAGACTACAACGGTGTGGTCGACAATATGCGCTTGGCCGATGGCACGCTTTGGCCAATCCCGATCAATCTGGACGTCTCTGAGGCTGAGGCAGACACAATCGAAGTTGGCCAGGACATCGCCCTGCGCGACCAAGAAGGCGTAATTCTTGCGACGATGACCGTGACCGATAAGTGGGAGCCGAACAAAGCGCACGAGGCCGAAAAGGTCTTTGGTGCCGACGACGATGCGCACCCTGCGGTGAACTACCTGCACAATCAGGCGGGCAAGATCTATCTTGGCGGTCCAGTTACTGGCATCCAGCAGCCCGTGCACTACGATTTTCGCGGCAAACGCAACACACCCAACGAACTGCGCGCATTTTTCCGCAAAATGGGCTGGCGCAAAGTGGTCGCGTTCCAAACCCGCAACCCGCTGCACCGCGCGCACCAGGAACTGACATTTCGCGCCGCAAAAGAATCGCAGGCCAACCTGTTGATCCACCCTGTCGTGGGCCTCACCAAACCCGGTGATGTCGACCATTTCACCCGCGTGCGCTGCTATGAGGCAGTACTTGATCAATACCCCGCGTCCACGACATCCATGTCACTTCTGAACTTGGCCATGCGCATGGCGGGTCCACGTGAAGCGGTTTGGCATGGTCTGATCCGCAAAAACCACGGCTGCACGCATTTCATCGTCGGTCGGGACCATGCAGGTCCTGGCAACAATTCCAAAGGCGAAGATTTCTACGGCCCATACGAAGCACAGGACCTGTTTCGCGCCCATCAAGAAGAAATGGGCATCGAGATGGTCGATTTCAAACACATGGTTTGGGTCGCCGAGCGCGCACAATATGAGGCGATGGACGAGATCAAGGACAAAGAAAACGTCACGATCCTCAACATCTCCGGCACCGAACTGCGCCGCCGTTTGTCCGAAGGTCTGGAAATCCCTGAATGGTTTTCCTTCCCCGAAGTCGTCAAAGAACTGCGCCGCACGAAACCACCACGGGCCAAGCAGGGCTTCACAGTCTTTTTCACTGGCTTTTCCGGCTCTGGCAAATCGACCATTGCGAACGCTTTGATGGTCAAGCTGATGGAAATGGGTGGCCGTCCGGTGACGCTGCTTGACGGTGATATCGTGCGCAAGAACCTGTCTTCCGAGCTTGGGTTCAGCAAGGAACACCGCGACCTGAACATCCGCCGCATCGGCTATGTCGCGTCTGAGATCACCAAGAACGGCGGCATCGCTATCTGTGCGCCCATCGCGCCCTACGCCACGACCCGTCGTGCGGTGCGCGAAGACGTCGAAGCCTTTGGTGCCTTCATCGAAATCCACGTCGCCACATCCATTGAGGAATGTGAAAAGCGCGATCGTAAGGGTCTCTATAAGCTCGCGCGCGCAGGCAAGATCAAGGAATTCACTGGTATTTCAGATCCCTACGATGTGCCAAAAACCCCTGAGCTGAGCGTGCAGACAGAGAACATCGACGTCGACAACTGTGCGCATCAGGTGATTTTGAAGCTTGAAAGCATGGGACTAATCGCCGCCGACTAAGCCTTCGAAATATTCAGTGAGTGGACGGGATTTGCACCGCAAAGCCCGTCCATCAGCCAGAATAATCTAAATTATTTCGTCCTCATCAAACAACGGCGACGTCTCCAACTGCGACGCCAAATCCTCAACCGCCCCCGCCGGATCATCATGAACCACCTGGGCCAAATGGAAAACCGCGTCGCCTTCGTTCACGACAGGCATCACCGCGCGGCCAATGATGATTCCCGCATACGGGGCCAGTAAATCGACCTCGACTTCGCCGAACGGGTCAGAAATCGAGGCCAAGACATCACCTTGCACGACAACATCACCGTCACCGCGATAGGTCCGCAACAACCCGCCCGCAGGCGCGCGCAGCCACTTGCTCGATTCACAATACAGCGGTTTGGCCCGCGCCTTGGCGATGCCTTTTGCGGGCAACATGTTCAAACTGCGCAACACCCGCAGGATACCCGCAACCCCCGCACGCGCTGCCATTTCGTCAAATCGCAGCCCCTCACCCGCCTCGTAGAGCAATACATCAACGCCCGCCTCTTTCGCGGTCGCGCGCAGGCTGCCTTCGCGCAGGGGTGACGCCAGAATAACCGGCGCGCCAAACGCCTCGGCCAGTTCTAAAGTACGCGGATTGTCCGTGCTGATGCGCATTTGTGGCAGGTTGGTGCGGTGAATGGCGGCTGAATGAAGATCAATCCCGAGATCGCAGCGCTTTACCACTTTGCCCAGAAATATCCCTGCCAATCGCGACGCCAAAGATCCCTCGCTCGACCCCGGAAAGGACCGGTTCAGATCACGGCGATCCGGCAAATATCGTGACCGATTATGAAACCCGAATGCGTTCACGATCGGCACGACCATCAACGTTCCGCGCAAGTTTTCGAGCAGGCTTGATTGCAACATGCGACGCACAATTTCCACCCCCATGACCTCATCTCCGTGCACGGCGGCACTGACAAAGACAGTCGGGCCCGCGCGTTTGCCGTGGATCACATGGACCCTCAAACTGACGGGCGTGTGGTCTGACAAGGTCGAGACGGGCACATCGACAGTGCGGCGCGTGCCCCCCTCAATGACATCTCCGGCGAATTTGAATGGTTTTCTATTGGGCATACGACGTCCTTTGGCTGACCGGCCTTCGCCGTAAAAAGCCCTACCAATTCAAATACTAGTGGACCGTAACAGGCAGCATATCGTTTTGGCGCGCCAGCGTGAACGCCATTTTGCGATCCGCCACCAACGCCAATTGCTGTCCGTTGCTGTCATGCACCGCAAACAAATGTGCGCGATTTCCGGCCGCCTCACGCAGATCATCGGGCAAGCCCGACACGTCAACGGATTTCACGTAGACGACACGGTCGCCCTTGTTTTCGCCCAATTTTGAAAAATCGAATTTGGTATCCATGACTTAGCCCTTCCTGATGTTAATCGTTTGCACCACTGAATCCGGAACTGATCGGGTCAGATCCACGTGCAGCAGCCCGTTTTCCGTGATCGCCTCACCGACATCGACCCCTTCGGCCAACACGAATGAGCGTTGAAATTGCCGCGCCGCAATGCCGCGATGCAAGAACACGCGCCCGTCGCTGTCATCACTTTGGCGGCCACGGATCACCAGCTGGTTGTCTTCAACGGTGATCGCCAATTCGTCGTCCGCAAACCCCGCGACGGCAAGCGTGATGCGGTAGGACGTGGCGGAAGATTGTTCAATATTATAAGGTGGATAGCCATCATTGCCGGATTTGGCGGTCCGTTCGACCAGCCTCTCCAACTCTTCAAAGCCAAGCAGGAACGGATGCGTTCCCAAGGTCAATTTCGTCATACGACACGTCCTTAATTCAAGCGACAGTCTGCTATCTGGCCCCGTTTTGGCGACCACAAATAAAATATGGGGATCATTGGATGGGCTTGCAAGTCCGCACTGGGCGGTTTCCCTTTGTAAAATGTGATTTTGCGCTTACGTTCTGGCCTCTGGGGCACTCGTCACAACAATAAGGTCGGATTCGGAATGAACAGCAGCGCGCGCATGGAACAACTTGATGTCTTGCGCATCCAGCTTGGTGTTTTTCGCCAAGAACACCGCGATCTGGATGATGCGATCCACGCCCTTCAGGACACGGGCAAGGCCGACATGTTGACGATAAAACGCCTGAAAAAGCAGAAATTGGCTCTGAAAGACCGGATCGCCGTTCTCGAAGACCGGATTGTTCCGGACATCACGGCCTGATTGCACCCCGCTGTCGCCACGCTATAAAGCCCCTTCACGATGAAAGGCGCAGATATGACACCATCCGTCGGCATTATTATGGGCAGCCAGTCCGACTGGCCCACCATGCGCGAAGCGGCCACGATTCTAGATGAATTGGGCGTGACCTATGAGGCTAAGATCGTCTCAGCCCACCGCACCCCCGACCGACTGTGGTCCTACGGCAAAGATGCCGCACCACGCGGCTTGCAAGTCATCATCGCTGGCGCTGGTGGTGCCGCACATTTGCCCGGCATGATGGCCTCGAAAACCCGCATTCCGGTGATCGGCGTACCGGTGCAAACCAAGGCCCTGTCAGGCGTCGACAGCCTGTATTCTATCGTACAAATGCCCAAAGGCTTTCCCGTTGCAACCATGGCAATCGGTGCCGCTGGTGCGGCCAACGCCGCCCTGTTGGCCGCCGCAATTCTCGCCTTGCAAGACGCCGACCTCGCCCAGCGCCTTGATGCATGGCGCGACGCCCTGTCCGCCTCAATTCCGGATGAACCAACCAATGACTGATCCCCAAAATCAAATGCTGAAAACCGGCGCGACAATTGGCATCCTCGGCGGTGGCCAGTTAGGGCGCATGCTCTCTGTTGCCGCATCGCGCCTCGGCTTCAAGACCTGTATCTTTGAGCCACAAGGCGACTGCCCAGCGTCCCATGTGGCAAATTTCCACTACAAGGCGGACTATACCGACACCGACGCACTGACTGAATTCGCCAATGCCTGCGATGTCATCACGTTTGAATTTGAAAACATCCCGACCGACGCGCTTGATATCATCGAATCGATCACACCGATCCACCCGAACCGCGCCGCACTCGCCACATCGCAAGACCGCTTTACCGAAAAGAATTTCCTGACCCGCATCGGTTTGCAAACCGCGCCATACGCGGCAGTGCAAACAAGCGAAGACCTTGAACAAGCGATCGACCAAATCGGCATGCCCGCGATCCTGAAAACCCGCCGCATGGGGTATGACGGCAAGGGCCAATCGCGCCTGATGTCACCTGATGACGCAGCGCAAGCGATGACAGACATGGCGGGCGCACCCGCCGTTCTTGAAGGCTTTATCAACTTCTCTGTCGAAGTCTCGGTCATCGGAACCCGCAGCGCCGATGGCGCAATCTCGTGCTTTGATCCAGGTGAAAACGTGCATCGCGACGGGATCCTGCACACCACAACCGTACCCGCCAAACTCACCCGCTCCCAGCGGACAGACGCCGTACTGCTGACCGCTAATATCTTGAATGCGTTGGATTATGTTGGCACCATGGGTGTCGAACTGTTCGTCACGCCAATCGGCCTCATGGTCAACGAAATCGCGCCGCGCGTGCACAATTCCGGCCACTGGACCCAAGCGGGCTGCGCCATCGATCAGTTCGAACAACACATCCGTGCCATTGCAGGCTGGCCCTTGGGCGACGGCTCGCGCCATTCAAACGTCATCATGGAAAACCTGATTGGCGACGATGTGAACCGTATT
>JAGGNB010000218.1 GCA_017886375.1 Octadecabacter sp. | reverse complement strand
CGCAAACCGGTGCGCTGGCGATTTATTGGAACCGGCTGTATGATCCCGCAAGCAAGGCGCGCGACACGGTCGTGAAGGCGGCGCTGAAAGACGACGGTATCGAGGTGGCATCATTTGCGGGGCATTTGTTGTTTGAACCCTGGACGGTTGAAACGAAGACTGGCGGATTTTACCGCGTCTTTACGCCGCTTTGGAAAACCGTTCGCGGACGCGATGTCGCCACGCCAATTGCGGCACCTGTATCTGTGCCCGCACCCGATGTCTGGCCCACATCCGATCGGTTGGAAGATTGGCAATTGGGCGCTGCAATGAGGCGAGGGCGCGATGTTTTGGCGAGCCACATCTGCGTCGGTGAAGCGGCGGCGCGCGCGCGGCTGGATACATTTATCGATGAACGTGTGCAGAGCTATCAAACCAATCGCGATTTGCCGAGCGTGGAGGGCACATCGCGCCTAAGCGAAAACCTGACCTACGGTGAAATCAGCCCTGCGGTGTGTTGGCATGCAGGCTGGGCGGCCATTCACAACGGCAAAGGGCAGGCTGAGGTGTTTTGCAAAGAACTGGTTTGGCGCGAATTTGCCTATCATTTGGCGCACCACACGCCCCATATCGTTGATCGCAATTGGAAAGAAGGCTGGGATGCGTTCCCGTGGAACACCGATGACACTGCTGAAGTGATCGCTTGGAAACAGGGGCGCACAGGTGTTCCGTTCGTCGATGCCGCCATGCGCGAGATGTATATCAGTGGCACGATGCACAATCGCGGGCGGATGATTGTGGCGTCTTATCTGACCAAACATTTGATGACCCATTGGAAAGTTGGACAGGCGTGGTTTGACGACTGCCTGACGGATTGGGATCCGGCAAGCAACGCGATGGGTTGGCAGTGGGCTGCCGGATCAGGCCCCGATGCGGCGCCATATTTTCGGGTGTTCAATCCGGTGACGCAGCTTGATAAGTTTGACCGTGCGGGGCTGTATGCGCGCACGTGGATCGCCGAAGGGCAGGGCAAAGCACCTGACACGGCGCTATCCTATTTTGACGCTATTCCCAAAAGTTGGGGTTTGGCGCCAAGCGATGCCTACCCAGCACCCGTGGTCGATATGGCAACGGGCCGCCAACGCGCGCTGGAGGCATATAAGGACCGCGATTTTTGATTGCGCCGTTCTGGGGGCGTGCTGGCGGAAATCCAGCGTGACAGTTTTTTGCTGGGCCGTTAACATATTGTGAAACCAAGGGGTTCCGAGCCCCGTATCTAGTAGGAACAAAAAAGTCTGGGCAAAATCCGGGCAGCCATTTTCGGCCAATTCTTTGGGAGTCTCGATGATCTTCACGACAACCGACGGGCAATCTGATTTGCCACGCTATTTCAGTCAAGTTTTCGCAATGATGAAACACCTGCCGCGTGGCCGTGTGGATTTCGTGCTGACAGATGGCCGCACGTTTCGCGCCGAGGCCGCTGAGGCGGGCTATGTTGCAGTTTTGCAGGTCCTGAACGACGATTTATTCGCCCGATTGATCCGCGAAGGCGACCTTGGGTTCTCGGAAGCCTATCTTGATGGTTGGTGGTCAACGCCGGATTTGATGGCGTTTATGGATTTGGTCAGCGATGACGCCGAAGAAGTTTATGACGGGTTTCCCGGGCAGGGTTTGATCAGGAGCTATGAAAAGCTGCGGTTCTGGTGGCAGAGCAATTCAAAACGCCAAGCGCGCAAGAACATCAGCTATCACTACGATCTGGGCAATGAGTTTTACGGCCTTTGGCTGGATGAAACGATGACCTATTCGTCTGCCAAGTTTGAAACCGGCCAAGAAGATTTGGCGCGCGCCCAGACGCAGAAATACGCATCCATGGTTGATGAAATGGGCGTGAAGGCGGGCGATCATGTGCTTGAGATTGGCTGCGGCTGGGGGGGCTTTGCGGAATACGCGGCCAAGGAACGTGGCCTGCGCGTTACGGCCCTGACGATCAGCCAAGAACAGTATAACTACGCGGTGGAACGAATTGAAAAGGCTGGTTTATCCGACTTGGTCACGTTCAAGATGCAAGACTACCGCGATGAAACAGGCACCTATGATGGTATCGCATCCATCGAGATGTTTGAGGCCGTGGGTGAGAAATACTGGCCAACGTATTTCAAGACGGTCCACGCGCGTTTGAAACCCGGCGCACGCGGCACATTCCAAGTTATTCTGGTTCAGGACAAACGCTGGCACGTCTACAAACGCGGCGTCGATTTCATCCAGAAGTACATCTTCCCCGGGGGGATGTTGCCCGCGCCGACGATCCTGCGCGACACGATCCGCAAGGCCGGATTAGAGGTCACGCAATCGGTGGAATTTGGCCAGAGTTATTCGGATACGCTGCGCCGCTGGCACGAAACGTTTAACGAAAAATGGGACCAAGTGGCCGCATTGGGGTTTGATGATCGGTTCCGCCGGATGTGGAACTTTTACCTCGCCTCTTGCGCGGGGGCCTTCCGCGGGGGTATTTGCGATGTAACGCAGATCACGGTGACACGTCCGAATTCGTAAAAGGTCGAATTCATATAAGCAGGCGGCACCGTTCGGGCAAAGGAACAGCACATGCCGACTATGGGACGACTGATCGGGGCAATTTTGTTCGGGGCGCTGGCGTGGTACGCTAGCACGCTGATCGTGCCACTCTTTCCAGAAGACGCGCCCATGGGCTGGTTTCAAGAGATCAACACGATCTGCGGTCTGGTTGCGGGCTGGAAAATCGCTGGACCACGGGCCGGTACGGGATATGTGGCTGCGTTCAGCTATGGTCTGACCGCTTTGGTGGCCATGGTCGTTATGGCGCTGTTTTTCAATTCGTTCGGGGTGATGCTCAAACGATCCATGCGGAAACTTTACGATGGCCCCGGAGAGGCGGTGACGGATGTGTTCGCGCTGTTCGTTGAACATGGAACGATGATCCTGACGCCGGACATCCTTGCGACGTTGTTGATCGGCGGTTTTGCGGGCGGGCTCATTACAGAATTTTTCGGACGGCGCTTTAGCTGATGGATTTGTTTATTTTCGGCACATTGCTGCACATGCCGCTTCTCGGGGTCGTGAGCGGCGATCCTGACATAGCCAAACGCATTTCGTGGGCCGTGCGGCCTGAATATCGTGTGAGCCGAGTGGAGGGTCACGTTTTTCCAATCATGCACGATGACCCGACTGGTGTGGCCGAAGGGATCATTATCTCAGGTCTTGATAATGGCGAAATGGCGCGGCTGGATTACTACGAAAAGGCGTTTGATTACGCGCGGATCGAATTTGTGGTGCTGGATCAGGACCAACGACCCCGTGATGTAACGGCCTTTGTGCCGCCCGTTGGCCGTTGGAACCCAGCAGAGACTTGGGACCGTGAGGGTTGGATTGCGTCCTACGGTGAGGTCACGACGATGACCGCCGTTGAGGCGATGGCCACCATGGACAGCATGTCAGCGGCGCAGATGGGCCAGCTTTATCCCAATATGATGGCGCGGGCTGCGTCACGCCAGCGGGCGGCAAACTCTAGTGGACCGAATTCTAATCAAAGCGGGCGCATGGGGCGCAGCGATGTGCACGTGATTGGGGCGCACAAACGCTATGCGGGCTTTTTCAACGTTGAGGAATTGGACTTGTCTTTTCGCCGCTTTGACGGATCAATGAGCGATCCGGTCAACCGTGCGGTCTTTATCGGTGTCGATTGCGCAATTGTGTTGCCATATGATCCGGTGCGCGACCGCGTGATGCTGGTCGAACAATTCCGCACCGGCGCCTATCTGCGCGGTGATCCAAACCCATGGACAGTTGAACCCATCGCGGGGCGCATTGACCCCGGCGAAGGACCCCAAGACGCTGCACGACGCGAGGCGCTGGAGGAGGCGGGGATCACGCTCACAGATCTTAAGTGCGTGTCCGCGGCCTATCCCAGCCCTGGGTCTACGACCGAGCATTTCTTCATCTACGTCGGCATCGCGGACCTGCCGGACGGGTCGGCGGGCGTCGGGGGAAAACTGAGCGAAGCGGAAGACATCCGGTCACAGATCATGGACTGGGCGGATTTTGATAAAGCCCTCAACGCGGGCGAATTCCGCCTGTTGCCATTGTTGGTCGCGGGGCATTGGCTTGCGCGCAATCGTGACGGTTTGCGCGCATCCGCTTGACGGTGCCCCGTTGCAGGTTTGGGGACGCTCCCCTAAACCGGACATCAAATGCGAAAGGCTGCAAAAATGACCATCCGTACAAATCTTGCTGACACTGTCGGCAACACACCCCTGATCCGCCTGCGCGCCGCATCCGAAGCGACGGGATGTGAGATTCTAGGCAAGGCTGAATTCATGAACCCCGGTCAGTCGGTCAAGGACCGCGCGGCGCTGTATATCATTCGCGACGCCGTCGCCAAGGGCACACTGCGCCCTGGCGGCACCATCGTAGAAGGCACGGCGGGCAACACGGGCATCGGGCTCGCGCTGGTGGGGGCATCGTTGGGATTCAAGACGGTGATCGTGATCCCCGACACCCAAAGCCAAGAAAAGAAGGATATGATCCGCATCGCGGGTGCGGAATTGATCGAAGTACCGGCGGTGCCGTATTCGAACCCTGATAACTACGTGAAATATTCCGGCCGCCTTGCCGAACGGCTGGCGCAAAGCGATCCCAACGGCGCGATCTGGGCCAACCAGTTTGACAATGTCGCCAACCGCCAAGCCCATATCGAAATGACCGGACCCGAAATCTGGGACCAGACCAATGGCCGCGTTGACGGGTTTGTCTGCGCAGTGGGGTCTGGTGGTACGCTTGCGGGCGTCGGCATGGCGCTGCAACCCAATGGCGTGAAAATCGGGCTGGCTGATCCAGAAGGGTCGGGCCTGTACAAACTTTACACCGGCAAGGACGCTGGCGGAAATTCGATCACCGAAGGCATCGGGCAGGGGCGTATTACGGCCAACCTTGACGGGTTCACACCGGACAGTTTCTACAAAATCCCCGACGCAGAAGCCTTGCCGATTGTCTTTGACCTACTCGCCGATGAGGGCCTGTGTCTGGGCGGATCAAGCGGCATCAACATCGCGGGCGCTATGCGTATGGCGGCCGATATGGGGCCGGGGCATACGATTGTCACCATTCTGTGCGACTACGGCACGCGGTATCAGGCCAAACTGTTCAATCCCGAATTCTTGCGCGAAAAAGGTCTGCCGGTTCCGGCATGGCTGGACAAAGCGCCCCGCGACATTCCGAATGTGATGGAAAATGTTTGATGCGATTTAGGTTCTTATGGCTCGTTCTGCTTTTGGCAGTGTCGCCAGCGTGGGCGCAAGACACTGACGTCACTGTCGAGGACACCAACACACCATCCAGAGACGCGGCGAGCGTGGCCGTTCAAGACACAGCCTTTGCTGATCAAGCGGAGTGGGACGCGGTTGCTGAACGCGCCAACGCCGCACTGCTATCAGGACTTGCGTCAAACGCCGCGTTTGGCGATTTGCGCAGCGAACTTGCGGACTGGCGCGACAAGTTTCTGGCGCGACAAACGCTGAATGAATCGCGCATCACCACGGTGCGGGCGCAGATTACTGCGTTAGGGCAGGTCCCAGAAACCGGCGAAGAAAACGTGCGCATCGCGGCGCGGCGCGCCCTTCTGAACGACAAGCTGAGCGACTTGCGGGCACCGGCAACCTTGGCACTAGAAGCCTTCACCCAAGCCAATGGTCAAATCGGTGAAATTGACAGCATCATCCGCGATCGCCAAACAGAACTCTTTTTGGAACGCTCGCAATCGCCGCTCAATCCAAACGGCTGGAGCCGGACCTGGGATGCCCTGACAGCGGCTGTTGGCTCGCTTAAAGGCGAAATTCAAGTCAAAGCTAATAATCCAAGACTGCGCGCTGAAATGCTTAGCCAGTTGCCAGCGATTCTCGTGTTGCTTGCGGTCGCTGTCGTGTTCGTGCTGCGTGGACGGGCGTGGTTTAGCTGGGTCACGGGTCTGATCGTATCCCATTCGCGACGTGGTCAAAAAGTTGTGCAGTTTGTATTGTCGCTGGGGCAGATTGTCATTCCGCTGCTTGGATTGATGGCGTTTGTCACGGCGCTGCAACTGTCTGGCATGCCCGGCAGACGGTTGTCGGCGATCATTGAAGTCTTGCCGCAATATGGGCTTTTGGCGATACTTGCGCACTGGATTGCCGGGCAGTTGCTTCCGACGAACGCCCCCGATGACGCACATCCTATGGGCTTGTCACCCAAGCAATCCGCGCGCGCACACAGGCGGTTCATTCTTTTGGGCTACGCGATGATGGCATTTGGGCTGGCGCAGGTTTTTGTGACGGTCAACACGCTTCATGTGGTGGCGTCGGTGGTTGTGTTGTTCCCGTTCGGAGTGGTGATGGCGTGGGCGCTGTACTGGTTGGGCCATATCATGCGACATTCCACGATTGTTGATACCGATGATGTGCAGCGTTCGGTCCGCGTGACGCTGCGATCTGCAATCAGTCGTGGCCTGATGGGGGCGGCCGTTCTGGGGACCGGACTGGCGGCGATTGGATATTCGAATGCATTTGACTCCATCACGTATCCGGCTGCGATGACCGTTTTAGTATTGGCGTTGCTGTTGCTGCTCCAGCGCTTGTCGGTGGATGCCTACACGCTGGTGTCCAAGTCGGATAGTTCGGCGCAGGATGCGCTGATGCCGGTGTTGATCGGGTTCATGTTGGTGCTGGCATCTTTGCCGGTTCTAGCTCTGATCTGGGGTGCGCAGGTCACTGATTTGACTGAACTTTGGGCGCGGTTCCGCGAAGGGTTCAACATCGGTGAAACCAAGATTTCGCCGTCCAATTTTCTATTTTTCGCGGTGGTGTTCATTCTTGGTTACACCATCACACGCCTGATCCAAGGCGCACTGCGCACTACCATTTTGCCGCGCACCAAACTGGATATTGGTGGGCAAAACGCAGTTGTTTCGGGTTTGGGGTACATCGGGATTTTTCTGGCGGCCTTGATCGCAATTACGACGGCTGGGATTGATCTTAGCGGTCTTGCGATTGTTGCAGGTGCGCTGTCGGTCGGTATTGGTTTTGGTCTGCAAAATATTGTCAGCAATTTTATCAGCGGCATCATTTTGTTGATTGAACGCCCGATCAGCCAAGGTGACTGGATCGAGGTCGGTGGTCAGATGGGGTATGTGCGTGACATTTCGGTGCGTTCCACCCGCATTGAAACGTTCGATCGCACCGATGTCATCGTGCCGAACGCCGATTTGATCAGCAATCAGGTGATCAACTGGACCCGTGGCAACAGCGTTGGACGCGCAATTGTGCCTGTTGGCGTGGCCTATGGTACCGACACCGAATGGGTCACAAGTATCCTGCGTGAAATCGCGGAGGCGCATCCGATGGTGGTCATGAACCCGCCGCCTGCGGTGATGTTTATCGGCTTCGGGGCCGACAGCCTCGATTTTCAAATTCGCGCCATTCTGCGTGACGTCAATTATGTGATGCACGTCAAGTCTGACATGAACCACGCCATCGCCAAGCGCTTTGTCGCGGAAGGCATCGAAATTCCGTTCGGCCAGCGCGATATCTGGCTGCGCAATCCCGAGGTCTTGGATTTCAGTGGCACGCGTCCGGCGCAAACGCCATCTGCTGAGACGCCGAAAGATGAGCCACCTAAGGACGATGTAACGTCATGACCAAGCCGATGTTTATTGACGACGCCTACCTGCGCGACGCGGATGCGCGGGTTTTCGCGGTGACCGATGAAGGCGGGATTATTCTGGACGCTTCGATTTTCTATGCGACCAGTGGCGGGCAACCGGGCGATAGTGGCAGGCTGACATGGCAAGGTGGTGCCATAGACATCGCAACAGCCGTTAAGGGCGAGGGGGGCACGATCATTCTGGTCCCCGCCGAGCCCAACCCGCTGCCAGCAGTCGGAACGAAGGTGACGCAGTCGCTAAACTGGGAACGCCGACATCGCCACATGCGCGTACACACCGCGCTGCATTTGCTGTCCGTCGTGATCCCGCTGCCGGTGACCGGTGGATCTATTGGCGCCGAAAAGGGCCGTCTTGATTTCGATATGCCCGACGCGATTGCAGACAAGACCGCACTTCAAAACACGCTCAATGAGCTGATCGATTGCGACTTTGACATCTCGACTGAGTGGATCGACGAAAGCGAACTTGCCGCAAATCCGGAGTTGGTGAAAACCATGTCCGTCGCACCGCCAAAAGGGGCAGGGCGTATTCGCATGGTGCGTATCGGTACAGGTGAAAACACTGCCGATTATCAACCCTGCGGTGGCACCCACGTGCGCAATACTTCTGAAATAGGCCGTGTCCGTTTGGGTAAGGTCGAGAAAAAGGGCAAGCAGAACCGCCGCGTTTACTTGCAGTTAGACACATGACATTTCAACTTATTTCCCGCCTCGTCGCCGCCGTGTGCGCCGTGCTTTTCGCGATTTTTCTGTTTGCGCCGCAGGCATATTCGCCGCTTTACGGGGTTGAGACGAATGTCAGTGCGCAATTCATGACCCGCCGCGCAGCCCCGATGTTCCTTGCTGCGATGATCATTTTGTGGGCCGCCTCTAGTGCGCCGCGCAGTGCGTTGCGCGACGCTGTCGCCCTTGGTGTTGCGGCTATGTTTGCAGGCGTTTGCATCACTGGATTGATCGCCCTGATGCAAGGCATTGCTTCGCCGATGATCCTGATGGCAGCGATGGGTGAAGCCCTGATTGCGGTACTGCTTTTGAGCACGCGCAAAAACTAGGCCCAAAGTGCCAAACGCCTCTTGCAAAGCATGTCATTTGTTGGATAAACCGCGCCAACGGATCGGTGGCCGAGTGGTCGAAGGCGCACGCCTGGAAAGTGTGTAGGCGGGAGACCGTCTCCAGGGTTCGAATCCCTGTCGATCCGCCACTACCACATTTTTTCACATTTCATACCATCAGTGTAAGTTGCTTTCAGCTCTTATTTTTAGGGGTATC
>JAGGNB010000062.1 GCA_017886375.1 Octadecabacter sp. | reverse complement strand
TAGGTTGCCACCACACGACCAGATGGCAAGGTGCGATCAAATTGAAATGAAACATGCGCCGACAGGCGGCGTTTGTGTTCGCCAATATATCAGTGGAAAATTCGCCGCGCGCGCAGGCCGCGTCCAAAAAATCAACCCGCTTGGTGCCGATCCCGATTGCATCGCGTTCAAGTTCAAGAACATCAATAACACGTGTGTTGTGCAATTCGCAGGTGCCGTCAGGCGATAACCCCCTGCTCCATCACATTCATGATTTGGGTGGCCAGCATCAGATCACCGGTATCGTCGCAGCGAATGTCTTGCCAAGACACAGGCGCGCCAATCTGGATCTTTTCTGGTTTGGTCATGCTGGTCCCTTGCCGATAAACGGCGAACCTGCACCACAGCCCGTTACGATCCGGTTAAAGGCGCGTTTTAGGCAGGCGTTTTTGCATCAACAACCCGAAGAGCCGATGCGTATCCACCCTCTTTCATCCAGCGCGCTTCTGCAGATGTAGTCGCACGATCAAGGGCTTCGTTGCGAAACGGAAACCGCCCGAACTGGCGAATAATCTCACGATGGGCGCGGGCGTGGCGTAAACTGTCCGGCCCGCCTTCCGGCATCCGCGTCTTCATCAACCGGCAGCATCGGTCTTGATCGATCAGGTTTTCAGAATGCATCAAGGGCATATAAAAGAACTGGCGCACCGGTTCGGGAATACGCAAATCCCAGTCGCGTTCGATGGCAATTTTGGCCGATGCGCGCGCGCTTTTGTCTGTCGCAAACGCATCAGCGGTGCCGCGATGCATGTTACGCGGCAATTGATCGGTCAGCACGATATAGCCAAGTGTTCCGACGGGTGACGTCAACCAAAGCCCACAGGCGCCAGTGCGGGCCTCTCGCCAAGTGGCGGCGAATTTCTCACGCACCTCAGCGTCAAGTTCGGCGCTGCCGCTGTACCAACCAACCGGCCCCACGTCATCGACCCAATATGATAATACTTGTTCAGGAGTGACCATTGCTGTCCCTTTCGATCCCAACTCGTGCCCCATCTTAGACCGTTACAGAAACCGTAAGCTCTGGCAACCTCTAGGTATTTTGATCTGCCTCTGCAGCTTGGTCTTCCAGTTCTGTTTCGATGTAAATCTCTTGCGAAACACCCATGGCGACTTGGGACGAACTGGCCAAAACCGGCGAATAAGACACCTGATCCGCAACGGCAGTGTCGCTTGGCCGCTGCAGAACACGGACCAATCCATAGGCCGCCATCGCGAGCATCAGGAATGCCACAACAACCCAGAAATATGCCTCACCAAAGGCACCCATCACATAGCCCAACAAAATCGGGCCCATGATCGCCCCGACACCGTTGATAAAGATGAATCCGGCGGACGCCGCTGCCATGTCTTCGTGTTCCAGAAAGTCGTTCGCGTAAGCAATATAGAGAGAATAAAGCGGGTTCGACGTGCCCCCGACCATCGCGGCCCCGACCAGAATGATATAGTAATCACCACCTGACATCGCCGACAGCAACGCCCCCACACCACCCAACGCCGCGAGCCCGATGATCAGGATCCGTCGATCCATCCGGTCTGACGCCCAACCGATTGGATACTGCGCCGCCAAAGCCGTGACATAAATCACTGAGACCAGTAGCGAAATCTGCCCGACGCTCAGCCCGGCTTGCGTGCCGTAAACCGCCGTCATACCAAACTGCGCCGCAAACACACCGCCCAGCAAAAACATCCCGACAGATGCCAAAGGCGATATCTTGACGAGATTACGGATGCTCATGGCTCGCGTGGTTTCAAACGACGGTGTTGGGGACACTGACAGCAAAATCGGTGCAAACGCGAGCGACACCAGAACGGACGGGATAATGAACAAGACATAGCCGCCAACGTCACCGACGCTCAAAATACCCTGTGCGACAACGATGCCCGACATCTGTGCCAACATATAAACACTCAGCGATTTTCCACGGTTTTCGTTGGTCGCGGCGTTGTTCAGCCAGCTTTCCGCCGTCACATAAACGCCCGCGAAACAGAACCCGATCACAACGCGGCCCAATGTCCACGCCCAGACTTCGGTCAGGACTGGATATAGGATCAACACGGCAGAAATCGTCGATCCAAGGGCGGCAAACACCCGCACATGGCCGACCCGACGGATCATTTCCGGCGCGAGGCGTGATCCCCCTAGAAAGCCGACGAAATAGGCCGACATGATGATCGACATATGGAAGGTCGAAAAGTTCTCAATGCTGCCACGGATACCCAGCAGTGTCCCCTGCAATCCGTTGCCAACCATCAACATGAACATGCCAAGGAACAGCGCCCATGACCCGATTAAAACCTTAAGCATCGTGCGCCCTTCCAGACTTTATCTTTCCGCTGACTACGACTTGCGCGTGTCACCAATTTGCGTCGCCCCTAAAGACGACGAATTCACACCGCAAGCCGTCATTTTGGACGACAAGCGGCTTCTAGCCCAAGAGTGATTGCAGTTTTATGACCATGGCGCTGCGCCCTGCGATGTGGCGCGCCTACTTTGGAATTTGATCGGATTTACCATTTGTCAGCTTTGACGCGATCCAGCGGCGCGCGCCAGCAAATCGCAACGCCATACTCAGGCCAAGCCCGATCATGATCAACGCAAACGCGACCCCGGACCAGTCCAGCACAAACAGCGCGATCAGTGCCAGCACCAGCACGCCCCAGCGCAAGGCCAGCAGGACGTTAGGCACCTGTTCAACCTTGACCGGCATCTGTTAATCCTCTGGCAACAAAATGGACGCGTCACCGTAGCTGAAGAACCGGTATTCATTGGCAATGGCGTGCGCATAGATGTCCTTGATGCGCTGCGTGCCCATTAGCGCGCTCACCAACATCATCAACGTAGATTTCGGCAGGTGGAAATTGGTCATCAGACCGTCGGTGATCTGAAATTCGAACCCCGGCGTAATGAAGATATCCGTCTCGCCTTCCCATTCCATAAGCGTTCCAGAGGTCCCTGCGGTTTCGATCAGACGGCACGCGGTTGTGCCAACGGGGATGACACGGCCACCCGCCGCCTTGGTCGCCATGATGTCGGACGCCGCCAGCGCGCTGACCTGTCCCCACTCAGAATGCATCACGTGATCGGCCACATCATCGACCTTCACCGGCAAGAACGTCCCGGCCCCCACATGCAGCGTCACATAGCTGATTTTCACGCCCATCGCGATGAGGTCATCCAGCAACCATTGCTCAAAATGCAAAGACGCCGTTGGTGCGGCCACAGCCCCGGATGCGCGGGCCCAAACCGTCTGATAATCGTCTTTGTCCAGATCATCCGCTGGCCGTTTTGCGGCAATATATGGCGGCAACGGCATCGCACCCACCGCGTTCAAGGCGGTATCAAAATCATCGTCTTTGACGTTAAATTCCAGATAGCCCATGCCATCGTAGCGGTGCACCAGCATGGCCGATAGATCTTGCGAAAACACGATCCGTTCGCCGTCGCGCACTTTGCGCAGCGGCTTGATCAATGCGGCCCACGTGCCATCGGCCTGTGGTTCCAGCAACGTGACTTCGATCTTGGCCAGCCCCGCGCCATCCGTGCTTTTGCGGATGCGTTCCCCGAACAGCCGCGCGGGAATAACTTTGGTGTCGTTCAGCACCAGATGATCGCCCGCCTGCAGCACCGATCTTAGGTCTGTCACCTGTAGATCGTGCGTTTCAGGCCCGTCTGCCACCAACAATTTGGCAGAACTGCGGGGTCGCGCAGGGCGCACCGCGATCAGCGTGTCGGGCAGATCGAAATCAAAATCGCTCAGCTTCATTGTCAGCGTCCTATGGATCTTGGGTCCTATTGGCCCACGGTGGGGGGTGGGCGGCGGAAAATATCGCGAAACATTCCCGGCGTCAGTGCCGACAGCGGATTGACCGAAACCGACGGGTTGTCAACGGGGCCGCGCAAATTGAAATTGAACCCGATCAGCCCTTCTCCGGGGCGCGTAAAAATCGCACCAATCCCGTTGATTAAAAACAGCGGCGACACGACCCCCTGAAAATCCATCGTTCCCGTGCCTTGGCTGTAAATTCCGTCCAGCGAAATGCCAAGGCCCGGACCAACCGCGCTTGATTGTGTGACGATCACACGATCTGGCGTCAGTCGGAATTGCGCATCGACATCCGTGAACAATAAGCCCTGTCCGCCCATCTGGGACAGCAGCCCGACGACCGAAATCGCATCCAGAAGCGACGCCAGCGCTGGCGCATCGCGGATGCGCAACGCAGTGCCAACCAAGGTTCCGTCATAACTGCCCTCAGCGCCCGCAGGGATCAGGGTCAACTGCACCTCGCCGCCGTAGGCGTTGCGCAAAAGCCCCGCGGCGCGAAACAGACCTCCGGCGTCATCACTGACAATGCGCACGGCGGATCGCCCATTGACCGGCACCACTGTCCCACGCACCGCAGTTGCGCCATTTACGTCGCCCTGAAACTGCCCCTGAAGCCCCGCTGGCGATGTAAACGTGCCGCGAAAATTCTCAATCGCGATGCTGTCCGTGATTTGCAAACGATCCAGTGCGAGGTCCAGCGGCGCGCCCTCGCCGTCTCCACCTGCATCGAAATTCGCCGCCCGAAGGTCCAGCGTTCCGCCCGAAATTTGCACCTGAACAGGGCGACCCGCGCCGCGTCCAAGCAGCACGACAGGCGCGTCAAGCCAGCCCCCCAAACGCACCCGTTCAAACGCCGCGCGGTCTAGTCCGCCACCAGGCGCCAACCGGATCGTGCCCGTGGTCTGCAAACCGGGCGCTGTAATCGACAATTCGTCAATGCGCGGCGTTTCACCAAGCTGCCCGACAATCGTCAATGCTGCCGCCACCTCGCGCGCTTTGGACCAGCCCAAACCGGCCAGCGACAATTCCGCGCCACGCAAATCAGACGTCAGACGAAACCCTGCCGCGTTTGGGTCGCTCAGGTCGATGGCAACCTGCGCCGGCGCTTGGCCCGTGACCATCCCCGGCGGCAAATTGATGTTGAACGCATTTAGAAAGGCAGGTCCGATGTTGACGCTGGCGTCAACCCGCGCGGTGCCCTCTGACCCTTCACCCAATGCGCGCGAAAACGTAACCGCGCCGCCAACGTCGCCCAGTTGCACAGGCCCGCGCACCACCAAACTGTCCGCGTCTGCACTCACTTGCAGCGCTGATGCGCTGATCGTGCGGTTCGGGATCAAAATATCAGATCGCACATTGCGCACCTGCGCGCTGGCAGACCATGCCCTTTGATCTGGCGTAATGCCTTTTCCCAGTGGTGTTTCAAGCACGACTTGAATGTTTGCGTTACCCTGCGCGAAACCCACCGGTAAATCCGAATTGCGCAGCGCGTTGAACGGTTCAAGGTTCAGGATCGCCATCGCCGCCGTCAAACGCCCCTGCAAGGACAAATCAAACCGCGTCGGCGGGTTGGGTATGCCTGTTCGGGGGATCACCATCGTGCTGCCCGCCATTTCAATTCGCCCACCAATCGGCGCAATCACGTGGCCGCTGTCCAGCGTCATCGCCATGCGACGATCAATGATCGACAGCGTGCCGCTCGCGTCCTCAATGGGTGGCAATGTCGGTAAAAACGCGACGTCCGTATCGCGAAATTCCATCGACAATGCCAAGGACGGCAGCGCATCCGGCCGCGCGCGAAACACCACTGTGGGATCGTAAAAATCGCCACTCCGCACATTTTCAACAAGCCAGTCACGGGTCCCTGCGGCCATATCTGTCGGCCAAAGGGCGATCACCTGATCGGAGCGAATTTCGTCCGTCTGCACGTCAAGGGCAACAGACCAGCCTTGTGACCCCGCCGAGACCTGCCCACGCATGCGCAGGGGCACATTGTCATTCACAAACACCGCCTGCCCGATATCCAGTGTGAACGGATCAAGCCGCAACCGGAAATCCAGGTTCGCCTGTGACATCGCAATGGGGCTGTCGAAAATCACCTCGGGTGCGCTGGAAATCTCGCTAAATTGCAACTGGCCCAACAGTGCCAACGGCCAGCCGTCTTCAAATTCACGCAAGTAGGTGCGCGCCGTCCCCGCCACGCGCCCAAGAGCGCTGTCCACTTCAATCAGATCGAACGTCAACCGTTCCGCCAAGGGATCATAGCTGAGATAGGTGCGCGCAGAATTGAACGGTATGGGCCGCGCTTGGGCGTTGGGCCGCAATTCGCCCGCACCAATCTGCAACGTGGCCGATACGGACGTTAGACCGCCGTCCTCGTTCAACTGGCCACGCACAGCCCCCGAAATCGGCGCATCAAGAACGCCAAGCCACGCCAGCAGTGGCGATTGGCTGGCAATGTCCGCCGCCGCCGCATCCGTGATCGCCAGCCCGATCTGCGCCGTCCGGCTATTGCGCGGCGAATTATAGGTGAGTTCGGCGTTGGTTACGTAAGACCGCCCCGACAACAACGCGACACTCGCACGCAATTCCAGCCCACCATCGCGCACATCAAGCGCGATGCGTCCGTCATCAATGATCCAGGACCGCTCCGCACGCGCATCAATATAATTGATGATCAATCCGGTGGCGCGCACCTGTTCAAGCGCCTCAAGCGCGCCCTCGTCGAAAACCTGATCGATCTGATCCAACAAGTCCAGAAATCCATCCGCCGCACCAATGGCAGCGGAATCTTGGTGAAACGCCAATGCCACTGTGCCGTCTTTGGCACGACGCAGCGAAATTTGCGCACCGCGCAACGTAATTTCCTGCGCCAGAACACGCCCTTGCAACACACCGCGCGGCGACACCAAGGCTTCGATACGCGGAACGCGGGCCAAGACGCCGCCCTCAGCGTCGCGCAACACCGCGTTCTCCAAAACCAATCGCGGGTGAAAATCCTGCCCGATCGTGACTTTCATCGCGCCGAACCCCAACGATCCACCGGCCAAGACTTCAGCCGCGCGCACTTCGACGTCGCGCACAATCCATGACGGCGCGGACACCTCGCGTCCAATCAGCAGAACCGCGGCGATAATCGCCATTAACACCGGCGCGCCGATCATCAGGATCAAGGCCCGCAGCCACCACCACAGACGCAAAGGTTTCGGGCTGCGGGTCTTCACCTGCGGCACGTCCTTTTCTGCTGTGGAGTTACTGTTCTCGTTCATTGGGGTTTATATTCGCCGCTGACGGGCTAGAACGCAAAGGGAATACAACCTGATTGGACCCCAAAATGTCAGAACTTCGTGAAGGCGATACAGCCCCCGCCATTTCCCTGCCCCGTGACGGCGACAGCACCGTCACCTTGGCTGACCTGAAGGGTCCCGTCGTGGTATATTTCTACCCGCGCGACGACACGCCGGGCTGCACGACCGAAGCGATCGGGTTCACCGATCAACTGGCCGCGTTTGGCGCAAACGGTGCCACGATCCTCGGCGTCAGCAAAGACACCGTCGCCAAGCACGAAAAGTTTATCACCAAACACGACCTAAAAATTGCACTGTTGTCTGACGCTGACGGCGACGTCTGCGAACGTTACGGCGTCTGGGGCGAGAAAAAGATGTACGGCAAGGTCTTTATGGGGATCGAACGCGCCACATTCCTGATCGTCGACGGCAAAATCGCCAAAATCTGGCGCAAAGTAAAAGTGCCGGGCCATGTCGAAGACGTCTTGGACACCATCCGTGCGCTCTAGACAGAAAATTTAACGTACTACGTTATCGATCATAAAAGTTGAAACTAGGAGAGACCACAATGCACACCCGTAGAACATTCCTCGCGACCTCTGGTGCGGCGATCACATTGCTACCGTTTGCAGCGCGCGCCGACGGCCATGCACCTGATATGTTTCCAACATCGATGGGCGATTTGACTGTCCATCCCATCGCGCACGCATCCCTTGTGCTGGAACTGGCTGATGGCACAATCTACGTCGATCCGGTCGGTGATGCTGCGGACTACGCGGGTCTACCTGAGGCGGCCATAATCCTGATTACCCATGAACATGGTGATCACTTCGATGCCGAAACGCTTGCAGCACTCGACACTGGTTCCAGCGTCTTCATCACCAATCCAGCCGTGTTCGCCATGCTGACCGAAGACCAGCAAGCCCGCGCAACATCGCTCGCCAACGGCGACACGATGGGTCTGGGCGATCTGACGATTGATGCAATCGCGGCCTATAACACCACCGAAGACCGCCTGAACTTCCACCCCCAAGGGCGCGACAACGGCTATGTGCTGACCTATCGTGATTTCCGCGTCTATATTTCCGGCGACACCGAAGACACGCCCGAAATGCGCGGCCTTGAAAACATCGACCTCGCGTTTGTTTGCATGAACTTGCCATTCACAATGGACGCAGAAGCAGCAGCATCCGCGGTCGCTGAATTTGCCCCGACGTATGTCTATGCCTACCACTATCGTGGTCGCGACAACGGCACACAGGATCCTGCCGAATTCGCCGCATTGCTGCCCGACGGAATCGAAGCAAAGATGGGCGGCTGGTACAGCTAACCACATCGCACCCCTTGCGGATCGGACAGACTTTGGCGCCGGTCCGCAAACCAGTCCTTCGCGCCATGACGACACCGAAGTGGTCTTAAGACGCCCAAATTTTCGATTTAAAACTCGCAAAACAACTTAATATTACTAAGTCTTAACGCCAAGTTGTCGCCTGTCGCCAGACTAATTGGGGACGGCCATTTCTAAAAAGCAAATAAGATTTTACATTTTAAGACATTCCGCGCCACGGCGCTCGCCCTTGGCATTGCCGCCCTCGCGCTGCCCGCAGCGGCTGACAGAATTTCAATGACAGTGAACAACAGCCTCAATTTTGAGGTTACCGAAATCTAATTTGATCGCAATAACGTTGCAAACTGGACCACCCGGCGTCTTCAGGGCGGACAATCGCGCCAAGTGCACGCCGCGAAATTGGTCTTGAGCAAAATCCAGATAGCTGCACATACGATGTCTGGGTCCGTCAGACTTTTGCAGATGGATCTGTGAACGAC
>JAGGNB010000196.1 GCA_017886375.1 Octadecabacter sp. | reverse complement strand
TCCCCAAACCCGCCGTTAGCCGTGTTGTTGTTCAAGCAGGGTGTTGGATGACCGCGTTGCGGGACTTTTCTGCCGTTGGCCACGGTACCAGCCCTCTACCAAGTCGCGCGTAATGTCAGTTCGGCTTGGTCGGAGCGTCTGAACCACGATGAAACCTCGGGTTAGCTTCACGCTTTGTCGTACATTAGGGACCAATTTCAGTCGGTATTGTCTTCCCAGGTAGAGATGTGTTTCGCCCGATACGAAACTGCGTTCCGGGGTGCGCGGCAGAAACTGTGTGAAATACCTTTGCTACCGAGTAACCTAGGCCGCTCGTTTTCGAAGCTTCTGTTTGATTGCCTCAATGCTGGCGTCCATTGGTGCTGTGATGACAACTGAAGCATCAGGGTTCACCGCTATCTCAAGGGTCTTCCTTTTGCGCCTGACCACGCGATACTCGATGCGCTGCTCGCCAAATTGCAGATGATTGAATTCCGCTTTCATCCCGCGAACCTTGCGCGTGCCAAGTCCATGATTTTGAGTTCAATATCAATTCAACTTCCCCAACAGTCGAGGCGGCTGGGAGTCACTGCTACTTTAACTTGCGCTGGAAGCGGTCCACGAGGATCATATGGGGGACTGTAAGTGCTGCGAGCCCTATGAAAATTACCCTTAAAAGACTTTGTTCCAATAATTCGGGCTTGAACCCTTCAAGGACTAAAAATCCAATAAGCCCCGCAAAAACCGTTACTACTGACAGAAGCACGGCAACACGCAGTCCTTGATGTGGATCGTCCAGAGAGGCGAATGCATTACTAAAATGGCGCACGGAATGAAGCATACAAAAATAAACAACGAAATAGACCAATGGTGTCAGGCAGGCCGCAGCGATCCAGATGATACCCTGTTCACCGGCAGCGCTGTTCCGCAACTGCGGCCGCAAGGATATCGTTGCGACGAAGATGCCCAGAGATATTCCAGCAACGACCGCAAGGAGCAGCGCGGCTAATTCGGCTGCTGGTTCTGGAGCCAGATAACCAAACAGTGTTGCGACTTCTCCAGTTTGAAACAGAGCGGGCGCACCAACGGTCGCGACGCCACCACTAAAGCGTAAGGTAGCGCCTGCACCGTCCCAGTCACCTGAGAAGTGGAAAGCCGAATAGATCAGAAACGCGAAAAGGGCAGTGCCCGGCAGGACGATCCAGACAGCGATCACAAGCACGGCAAGACCAACGTACAGGCCTACAAACCGCAGTTTGCCGCGCCAGCCGTCTAATGGCCATAAAGCTTGGGCGATGGGCAGGTCTAACGCGCCATGTGGCAGGCCAAGAATTGCCACTGCCGGAGCCAGTATAAACAACTGCGTGATTAAGACTGGTTGACCAATCAAGCTCACCACAATTGTTAAAATCGCCGCACTCGCAAAAAGCCAAGTTTGCCATATTTTCGGAACTGTCACTTCGGAAACGCGGCAGCATGTAGAAATGGAAGCGGCGGCAACGCTGTCATGAGCGATAATAGATCCACTGCGCGGGTTGAGCCCGAGAGAAAGCGTTCCAATCGATCTGGTGAGACATTGCGAAACAAGGTTTCAAATAGGGCGGGACCACGTTCAGGTTTCACAGCAAGGACCTGCAAAAACACGCGATCCATGAAACGGGTCATTGCGCTGTCCAGCCGCGTGTCGGGAACCTGTCCACTGACAAGTGCGGCTGCGACTTGATCACCCTGTATCTGATTTCGTGCAAAAGCATACCCCGTTGAAGGTCTGGCTGCGCCGCCACCCAACCCCATGCGAATGATGCCGTCCAGGTTGTGGTCTGCAAAACCTGCCTGCATCGGTAATGCGCCGGCTTCGGTACGAAGAGTCTCCGTTTGTCCAGGATTTAGCGCATTGATCTCTTCATCTAGCCATTTGGTGAATACCTCTTGTCCGGGGTTATGTGGGGCGAACGACGTGACCTCGACCAATGCCTGATCAATTGCGAATGGCAGGATATACACGAAATCAACACCGCCACTTCGGGCGCGGCGAAAGTGCATGAGTTGCACGACATCTGGATTGAAAACTGGACGTTCAGTTTTGATCTCGCGGCCAAGAAAGAACTGCCCATAGCTTGGAACGCGGCTGGGTGGACGGGTATCAACGACATTCGTAGCCGTGAGAGAGCCAGCGTCCGTATCAACCTGCCAACAATCGCCCACCCTAGAAACGCCGTGGGCATGCGTACCCATAGAAATCGAAGTGTCATTGCCCTGTTCAATCAATTCAAGTGCACGGTTATAAAAGGCGCCAGACTTAACGGTCTGATAGCGCACGCTTGAGGACGAGCGCAGCGTTTGACCCTGCGGACCCTGCACCGTCCAAGACGTCCATTCTTGACGCACGCAATCCTCAAAAGGATCGGATTGCGTGCGCCAGAAGCTCCACGCGCGATCATCAATATATTCTGAGCGGGGTTCGATAACACGAACTGATAAATTGCTTTTTGCCAGTCTCACAGCAAGGCTCAGCCCCGCGCAGCCACCACCCAGAATTGCAACGTCGACATCAGGCATGGGCATGCCCCGACCCGTCTTCGGTTTTGCGTTTACGAAAGAGTTCAGCCAACACTGCACCCGTTGCCAAATAAACTTTGCGCTTTACTGGGACGAACGCACGTCCTGCGAGAGGTTTAAATTTACGTTCCCGCAGTTGCGTCCCGATGCCCTGATACATTGCCGCTGCTGACGCCACAGCGAGTCGAAGTCGCCATGGAAGTGCCTCAAATGCAGATCGGCCTGACCGATACAATTCATCCGCTTCATTTAGCAAGCAGGCCATGGCTGCTTCGGCTGCCGCGATGGCTTGGGGGTCGCCTGCTGCGATGTCTCCGGGGGAATGCGGGCATAGCGTAAACGGTAGATACCGTCGCCCTCTGCGGGCATCCTCGGCCACATCGCGACAGATATTGGTTAACTGCATGGCGCGGCCAAGGTCGGTCGCGTTTTCGAGGTATGCCTCATCCACGTCAAAGAGTGCGCAAATCATAACGCCAACTGTGCCCGCAACGCCCATGCAATAGATATCCAAGGCTGCACTGTCAGTTATGCAGGTCGTGTCGGTGTCAGCCGCCACCGTGCACACCAGCTGTCTAAAAGCAGCCAAACCCAGCGGATGACCTTTGAATAAATCTTGCGCCTCGACAGCAATCGGGTTCTGCGGGTCAGGCTTGTTCAGATCATCCAACAACCCCTGCAATTGTGCCTGCCCAACCAGCCCACCAATCTCATCCGCAATATCGTCGACCGTGCGACACACCGCATACAGCCGCGCGACACGCAATCGATCGCGCCGGTGCAGCAAACGTGCCGCGGGTGCAAAGCTGCGTGCGTGATGGGTCATGATTGCTTGCGGAGTCATGTGACGGTTTCCGCGACTGGAACGAGCGTTTCTAGAACCTTGGCGGATGACACGACACCGGGCAATCCAGCGCCAGGATGCGTTCCCGCTCCTACGAAATACAGATTTCGCAGGCCTTCTGCTCGGTTGTGAAACCTGAACCACGCCGATTGCGTAAAGAACGGCGATAGCGAAAATCCAGCGCCGTCGACCGAGAGGTAGTCGTGACTGAAATCTTCCGGTGTCATGGCGAATTCTGCTGTTATCGTTTCGGTGAGACCGGGCAACATGGTCGCATCAAGGGCCGCGATGATCCGGTCGCGCAGTTTGGGGCCTTCCACAGCCCAATCCTGCCCACCGGCAAGGTTTGGAACCGGACACAGCACATAAAAACTGTCGCAACCATCAGGCGCAAAGCTGGGATCAGTCGCCGTAGGACGATGCACGTAAAGCGAAAAGTCATCAGCAAGTTTCTTTTTGTCAAATATATCGCGCAGCAGGCTTTTATAGCGTTCACCGAACCACACCGTGTGGTGGGCAACATCGGGCCATGTCTTTTTGGCGCCGAAGTACATGACGTACAGGCCCATCGATAAACGTGGCTTGCGAGACCGCAACTTTGCGACGTTCGTAATCTCGGATTGAGGCAGCATGTTGCGGTACACATGGACTGGGTCCATGTTCGATACGACCACATCCGCATCAAGATCCTCACCCGATTCAAGCACGACACCGGATGCACGCCCATTATCGACCTTGATTTGCGCGATTGTAGTGTCGAGTGAGATTTTGATGCCTTCCTCAACCATCAAGCGCTCAAATGCGTTCACCAGTGCACCGGTCCCACCCATGGCAAACCAAACGCCGTGCTCACGTTCAAGGTGGTTGATCATGCCGTAGATAGCAGTTGTCGAAAACGGATTGCCGCCCAAAAGTAATGGTTGGATCGAAAACGCACGGCGCAGCTTGTCGTGTTTGAGGTGACGCGACACCATTGACCACACGCTTTCGAAAGACCGGAGCCGCAAGAGGTCTGGGATTTGCTTTGTCATAAAGCTAATGGAATGGAACGGAACAGCAGACAGTTTGGTAAAACCCACATCATAAATCTTCTTGGACCACGCGCCCATGCGGCGGTAGCCTGCGACGTCCGCGGGTGAAATACGTGCGATTTCGGCCTCGGTCGCGGCTTCTGTCGGACCATAATCAAATGTATCACCATCGTGATATTGAAACCTGTACCATGGATCGGGTACGACCAATGTGACGTAGTCCGACAATTTTTTGCCGAACAGTTCAAACAACTCTTCAAAAAGATGCGGTGCCGTCAAAACTGTTGGTCCCGCATCATGGCGGAATCCGTCTTTTTCAAACACCTGACCCCGTCCACCAAGACGTGGACACCGATCAATCAGGTGTACGTCATAGCCTTTTGCACGTAGGCGAAGCGCGGCTGCAATCCCGCCAAATCCAGCGCCTGCAACAATGGCAGTTTGTGTGATGGGGAAACTGGTATCACGCGGCATTGGACACATCCTTTAATTGAGTTTCGAGGCGGTCAGCGAGGGCTATAAACGGTAGGCCTACTCCGTGGGGAAGGGCGTTCGCGTCCTTTCGTGCAGATTTCAGTGCTGCGCGTGCGCGCGCCGTGGCGATGATTTGTGCAGACTCGCGGGAGTGGCCCAATGCTTCAAGAGACAGGCAGATATTTGTTGACCCTTTCGCAAGATCGTCAGCGCGGTCCATTATGTCATCAAGCGTCTGGTAAGCGACTGCCAGCGCGCGACCTGCGTGGACAACGGTCTCCTGTCCCGGCGCTTGGGCGGCGATTAACGCGAGGCGGATTGGCAGCGCTAACAACGGGCCAGACTTGTTGGCTGCAATGTTTACGTATGCTTCAGGTGTTGGCTGCGTCGAGCGGCAATCCTGCGTCTGTCCATCAATAGTGTATGAAACTGCGTCGTGCATCGCACGCAGGGCAAGCGCGGGATAAGGATGTGCCGCGATGGCCATATAGGCCGCGGATATCAGCAAGTCACCGGTCGAGATTGCAATGTCTTTACCGAACCGTGACCATACGGACGGCTTGCCGCGGCGCATTGCGTCTCCGTCTTGAAGATCGTCGTGCACCAGAGAGGCGTTGTGCAACAGTTCGGGCGCGATTGCGCAGGCAAGAGACGCCTGTGGTGACAGGTTCAGCGCGGCGGCGGCATCAAGACCCAACCGTGCACGCACCCGCGCGCCGCCAGCTGAAAAATGATACCGAGCAGCATCTGCAACTCGAGAAGGATTGGGCAAAAGAAGCCGGTCAATTTCGGCGTCAATTTCGGTTAATAAAACAGCCGATCGATCTTTTATATCGAACATCGAAAACATCCTATCGGATCAACAGAAGGGACCGCCCCCACAAAAGCAGGGACGGCCTAAAGTGTTTATTCAGCAGGGACTGCTGTCTTTTTGGAGTCGTTGGTGTCTTCACTTTTGCGCATGGCAATCATGTAGATAAGTACACCAAAGCCAGCTTTTGCGATGATGTCGGCAATGGTGTAACCCACTTCAACAACAACCGTGGCGAAGGCACCTTCAAGGCCAACTGCGCCGGCAAAGTAGACAACTGGGTAAAAACACCAGCTGCCAACGGTTACGTTACGTGCAGTTCTGACGAGACCACGTGCATTTTCCGGCTGGCTTTCGATTGCTTTGCCCAGACCAACGTAGAGTTGGAAGACGATCCAAAGGAATGGGATCATAGACAAAAGACCAAAGATCCAACGGACGCCGCCCGAGTCCGACACTTCGCCCGGATATCCCAAGGCAACCATTAACAGCGCCGCAAGACCAAGACTGGTCGCGCGCGAGACTGTCTCGGATCTGCTGAGGCTCATCACGAGGATCAGTTCGATCAACAGAAGCGGCACAGTCAAAAGCCAATCGACGTAACGATATGCCGAATTAAAGGCTTTTTCGGTTGGCACATGCACACCTTCAACCAGTGTGTAGGCATCCCGCCAACTTTGACCGATCGCCCAATAATGGTAGGCTGCGATGAACGTTACAAGCCCGGTCACAATAAGTGCCGTCTTATATTCTGCCTTTACTTGGCCGACGCCCAACCAAAAGAAAAGCGTTGCAGCAGCGAGCGTCGCAAAGCCAAAGGAAAAGGCGTTAAAGATTAGGTCATACTGACCTAGTGATAGAGTTTCCATGTGTTTTCTCCCGTTAACAACATGAATTTTAAAATAGTCGGGTTCAGGTGTATTCAATGGCATATCAGACTGATTTGATGTCGCAGGGCTTTGCTTCAAGCGTTAAATTTTTACATAAAAATAAAATATTTGGGTGTTTTGACAAATTTTTCAGTGTCATGTGCGACAAAAGAGCGCATGTGCGGATCTGACGTAAGCGTGGTTTTGTGCCGTTTGAGTTCCGGTCTCTTTCAAGCAATGTTTGCAATGAAAGAGAAATGAAATGGCGACGGGATACACAGACAAGTTTCGGCGTGATGCGGTGCGCATCGCGATTAGTAGCGGCTTAACGCGGCCGCAGGTTTCATCGGATTTGGGTGTTGGGCTTTGGACGCTGAACAAGTGGGTCCAACTGGCTTTGTTGCACAAATCTGCCATCAGATGATTTGTGCAACAAAGCCATCCCGCGACGCTAATTTTTCTCCCTGCCCGCCTAAACCGATATTGCTCTGGCAGTGTCCCTCAAACACTTATCGCAGGGTATACAGTCATGCATTGGGACCCCGTAGATCGCGTCAGTGCGCCTAAAGAAACACGATGCGTTGCCAGCCATGGGGTTGAACTCTTTGCGTTCAGGGTCACCCTCCTGATTAGGATTTAAAAGGGACTGCAATATGTCTGACGGAACAATTTCCCGCAGTGGGGGGCTCGCCGCAATGCAGGCCTTTATACCTGCTATGGGGAAGCGGTACGAAATCGGGCGCAATTACGATCATGGTCCGGGCCAGCATTCTGCGGTATCTGTCCTGTCGCCCTACATTCGTCGCCGGTTATTGACCGAGGCTGAAGTTGTCGCTGCGGCACTTACTACCCATGGGCCCGACGATGCGCGCGTATTCATCGAAGAAGTGATTTGGCGGGGATATTTCAAAGGCTGGCTTGAACGGCGGCCACAGGTTTGGGATAGCTATGTCCTTGGGCTGAATGCAGATCTCGTGTCATTGAACCGCGACCGACGCCTGCGCCGCGATCTTGAGCTCGCCGAAACGGGGCAAACCGGAATGGACTATTTTGACACGTGGGCACAGGAACTGGTCGATACCGGTTATCTGCACAATCACGCCCGTATGTGGTTCGCGTCGATCTGGATTTTCACCCTTGGTCTACCGTGGCGGTTGGGAGCGGATTTTTTCTATCGCCACTTATTAGACGGTGACGCGGCGGCGAACACGTTGAATTGGCGGTGGGCGGCGGGGCTGCACACGCGCGGCAAACCCTATCCTGCACGCGCCCAGAATATTGCCACCTTTACCGGCGGGCGTTTTAACCCGCGCGACCGCGATCTGGCCGAAGTCACGCAGGGGTTAGACGCCACCGAACCTGATGGGTTGCCAATCGTTTTGCCCCTGCGCGTTATGCACGCCCCCGCGCCAGATGTTGCGACCGCGTTGTTGATCACAGACGAGGATTGCCGGATCGAGGATTTTGATTTGTCCCACCTTGATGTCCGCGCCACGGCGACTTTGTCGTGTACGCATCTTCGGTCGCCGCGCGCTGTGGTCGCGATGGTCGAAGCGTTTGAACGCGCTGCACTGGCCGACGCCGCCGCACGCCTTGACGTTAGCCCAACACAATTAAAGGCCGATGATCCACAGGATTTGGCAAACTGGGCCGTTGCCTGCGGCGTCAAACAAATTTTTACACCTTACGTGACACGCGGGCCACTGCGCGATTGGCTAACGCTTGCAGAACCTATCCTCGCGCAACACGGCATCACATTATGCGAACAGCGTCGTAAATGGGATGACGCGATCTGGCCGCACGCCACGGCGGGCTTTTTCAAAGTCAGAAAAAAAATCCCGCGTATCTTGGAAGAAACGGGACTGGCATGACGAATTCTAGGATCAATGGTGCGGGCATATCAGGCTTGGCCTGTGCGCGTCTCATGGCTGACGCGGGCCTGAACGTGATCGGTGTCGCCACGCGGCGTGCCCGTGCGAAAGGGGACAATTTTCCAACGTACTTCGCAGCTTAAATGATGACAATCATGCCACCCCGTGGATCAATAATGCAGGCAAGGTTTGGAGCGTGGGAGCCTCCGGCATGTTGGTAATTGCCAAAGGCATGGCAGAAAGATTGGTCGTGCAGCTCGGAACACCGGTTAGCGCAGTGGTGCCAAACGGGTCGGACTGGTGTGTGCAGTGCGATGATGGCCAATTGGACGCGCGTCATGTCGTAAAAACTGTGCCCGCGCCGCAGGTGGCTGGCAATTTAGGCGCACAGCATCCGTTGGTTGCGCAAATTGCAGACGTTGAAATGTCGGCTGGACTTACGTTGATGGATGCCGTGTCGGGGGATGCGCCAACTGCGCGTCTTGGCGAACCAAACGATCCGCTGGCATTGATCACAATGCAATAGCAGTTAGCCTGACAGGCCCCGAAATGGTGGCTCCGCATGGGTGTAACAGGCGGGGCTGGCGTTCAACTGCGCGAACGCCCGAAGCCACGCTGTACCTTGGAGGCGATTGGTGTGTCGGGCCGCTGATCGAGGATGCGTGGACCAGTGGAACCGCAATCGCCGCCGACCTGTTGGCGCACACGATATAATCGATGATCCGCGTATCACTTGGTGCTGGCTGCCATATACACGGCCTACTTCCTGCTTGCGCGGGATATAAATGGCCGCGTCTAAAAGAACATCGGTTTGCCGCGCGCCATGGCGAGAAGTTTCTAATCCATCGGGCCGAAGGTCCCTATTTCGTACCACGTCAAACGCCAACAAAGGACGACCGGCGCATACATCAGCGGCAGATTGACGCGATCAACGTCC
>JAGGNB010000090.1 GCA_017886375.1 Octadecabacter sp. | reverse complement strand
CCCGCGCCCCGCCCCGACGCCTCGGCCGCAAGGATGATGGTGTGTTCCATCGTGTGTGCATAGCCGATTCCACCCCGAAACTGGTCATAACTGGCAAAACCTGCGAGTCTTTGATCGATTTCAAGCACCAGAAAACACGGGCGCTGCGCGATCATCGCCGCGACATCATGATCGGATTTGGGCACCGAATTGAATGTCACCACCGTTTCTAGAATCTGCGGGTTCCAGATTGCTGCGATCGATGCCGCATCTGCGGACGTCGCAGTTCGCACGATCACAATGTCACCATGCCACGCGGTGTTTCGAACGCCGCGCTCAGCTGGATTTCTTGTGCGACAACAAATCGCACGCGCGGGTCCATCAATTTACTAGAAAGCGCATTTTTAATAACATCTGCCTGCGGATGCGCAATTGTGAGGGTCTGCAGCGCGCAACCGGACGGGGCAAGACTGCGACCAGGCGGTCTGTCTGTGTGCCAGTGCAAAATAGTTGGAAATCCGCCACCCAAGGGCAGACTGCCATCCTCTGGAACGCCCATATCCCAGCGCAAATCGCCGCGCTCCATCGACACTTTGCGCATGCCGTAGACCATAAATTCGTGGAAATCATCCGGTTCGCAAATCCAGTTCACCAATCGAGGTGGGCCAGAAAACTTGTCCAGCCCGAACCAACGCGCACCATCACAGCTCGCGTTCGGATCGGCGGCGATGACTTCTAAATACAGCCCGTCCGCCAGCCCCAAAAGCCGATTGTGCGTGGCGTATCGCGCGTGTTTGCCGCCTGCCAGAAACGACACGCCAAGCCGGTCTTCGGCCCAGGCAACGCCGTCTTCAAGCGTCTCAGCCGCAATCGCGAGATGATCTAGCCGCAAAGCCTATGCCTTTCGGGTCGCACGGATCAAACGCAGAATATCGCGCGCCGCATCGGGGATATTCGTGCCCGGTCCAAAAATTGCCTTAACGCCAGCTTTCATCAAAAATTCATAGTCTTGCTGCGGGATAACGCCACCACAGATCACCAGGATGTCCTCAGCGTCGGCCGCTTTCAGCGCTTCGATCAGCTTGGGGGCCAGTGTCTTATGACCTGCTGCTTGGCTCGAAATTCCGATCACGTGCACGTCGTTGTCTACAGCATCCTGCGCCGCTTCTTCCGGCGTTTGAAACAAGGGTCCGACGTCCACATCAAACCCGATATCGGCAAACGCCGTCGCAATGACTTTGGCACCGCGATCATGCCCGTCTTGGCCCATTTTCACGACCAAGATGCGCGGGCGGCGCCCCTCGACTTCGGCGAAGTCTTCAATGTCTTTCTGGATCGCGGCGAAGCCTTCGTCGCCCTCATAGGCAGCACCGTAAACGCCCGCCAATGTCTTTACCTCTGCGCGGTGGCGCCCGAACACCTTTTCCATAGCCATGCTGATTTCCCCGACAGATGCACGATGACGGGCCGCATCAATCGCGGCCTCTAACAGGTTGCCGCCGTCGCGTGCGCGGCGTTCAATTTCAACCAATGCCGCGTCGCAGGCCAGCTGATCGCGGGTTTCGCGCAGCTTTTTCAGGCCCGCAACTTGGCCGATCCGCACTGCGTCATTGTCGATGTCCATGATGTCGATGGGGTCTTCTTTGTCTAATCGATACTTGTTCACCCCCACGATCACTTCTTGACCACGATCAATCATCGCTTGGCGTTTGGCGGCAGATTCCTCAATCCGCAGCTTTGGCATGCCCGACGCCACGGCTTTGGTCATGCCACCCATGTCTTCGACTTCTTGAATGATTTCCCATGCCGCGTCTGCCAGATCAGCGGTGAGCTTTTCGACGTAATACGACCCCGCCAGCGGATCAACGACATTGGTGACGCCTGTTTCCTCCTGCAAAATCAACTGCGTATTGCGTGCGATGCGGGCTGCAAATTCCGTGGGCAAAGACATCGCTTCGTCCAGCGCATTGGTGTGCAAGGATTGCGTGCCGCCCAAAACGGCTGCCATCGCCTCATACGCGGTGCGCACCACGTTGTTGTAGGGGTCCTGTTCCTGCAAGCTGACACCGGACGTCTGGCAGTGTGTGCGCAGCATGCTTGATTTCTCGGACTTCGGTTCAAATTCCGCCATGATACGGGACCACAACAGGCGTGCGGCGCGCAGTTTTGCGGCCTCCATGAAGAAGTTCATACCGATTGCAAAGAAGAACGACAGGCGCGGTGCGAACTTGTCCACGTCCATGCCCCGCGCGATTGCCGTGCGCACATATTCGCGCCCATCCGCCAGCGTAAACGCGAGTTCTTGTACTAGGTTCGCGCCCGCTTCTTGCATGTGATAGCCGCTGATCGAAATCGAATTGAATTTCGGCATCTCGTCGGCGGTAAATTCAATGATATCTGCAACCAATTGCATCGATGGTTCTGGCGGATACACATAAGTATTGCGCACCATGAATTCTTTCAGGATGTCGTTCTGGATCGTGCCAGACAGCACGGAACGGTCGTGCCCCTGTTCTTCGCCTGCGACGATAAAACTCGCGAGGATCGGGATCACAGCACCATTCATCGTCATCGACACACTGACCTTATCCAGCGGGATACCGTCAAACAGCACTTTCATGTCCTCGACGCTATCAATCGCGACGCCCGCCTTGCCGACATCGCCAACCACACGCGGATGGTCGCTGTCATAGCCGCGGTGTGTCGCCAGATCGAAGGCAACGGAAACGCCCTGCTGTCCCGCCGCCAATGCCTTGCGGTAGAACGCGTTGCTTTCCCCAGCCGTTGAAAACCCAGCGTATTGGCGGATGGTCCACGGGCGGCCCGCATACATCGTGGCTTTGACGCCACGGGTGAATGGTGCTTCGCCAGGAAGCGAGCCGAGGTGATCAAGACCTGCGATATCGTCCGCGCCGTACACCGGCTGGACATCGATCCCTTCGATGGTTTTCCACGTCAAATCGTCCAGTGGCCTGCCGCGAAGTTCAGCTTGCGCCCGCTCGGCCCATTCTTTTTTCGATCCCATCAGTTCGTCCTCTCAAATTCACCGCGTCGGGGACGAAGTGCTTGTTTCTTTAGCCCTGTCAGGGCGCGTTGCGGGTATTGGCCACCCGTGTGGGTATCCGTGCCAAGATCGCGGGCAAGCCCACTGTCATCGGCAGTCAGCCACACAAAATCGCGGCTCAGACGGCCATGATCGTGATATTGGCGGGGCGTTGTGATGGTGGTGATGTCGGATTTGTTATGGGCAATGAACGAATTGCCCTTAGCCTTTCGGCTCCCGCCCCCTATATCGGGAATGAAGGGGAGTTCTATGATCCGAATTTTAGCTATAATTTCTTGGGGTTTGGCGGCCACTGTTGCGGTCGCGCAGGAGGCCGAGGTCACGTCCGCTCCTGTCTTGTGGAACGACGACAGATCAATCGCCTTTGATGCTGCTTCACTGGATATCAACGATTTTATTTGGCTGGCGCGTCCGGTTGTTGTCTTTGCAGACAGCCCCGATGACCCGCGATTTCGCCAGCAAATGGATATGCTTTCCGCGCGGCCTGACGAATTGGCCGAACGCGATGTGATCGTCGTGACCGACACCGACCCCGACGCGCGAAGCGATTTGCGCCTGCGCCTGCGACCGCGCGGGTTCATGTTGGTGATCATGGGCAAGGATGGTGAAGTCGAATTGCGCAAACCGGGACCATGGAGCGTGCGTGAAATCAGCCGAACCATCGACAAGATGCCGCTTCGTGAGCAAGAGGTCGATGACCGCAGGGCGCTGCCGTAAATCATCATTCGGGGTCGCCTCCGACCCAAAGGCAATCCCCTGCCGACCGCATCCGCCTAAGGTGGCGATTGTAGCGGTTCGACAGACCCTTTCGCTCTTTGCTTGAAAACACAGTCGGGCGCGCCGTGGTTGACTTGCGGGCGTTCACATTGCCGTTCGGTATCACGATTTGTTCCGCGCTAATCCCCATGATTTGCGCGCAGATTTGCGCCCCGCTCAGGGCCAGATGCTCTTGTTGCCACATCATCAGGTCAGCATCGGGCCAAACTTCGCGCGCGGCGTTCGCGACTTGTGGCCAGCCGCGTTTGTTATCCATCAAAGTGGCGCGCGCGAGCGCAATGTCGGGAACATCGCGGCCTGATTGCGGCAGATAATGATAGGCAGACGTCCAAACAGCACCATAATCGCGCACGCCCAAGGCCACCCGCATGGGCGACATTGGCAAAAGGCTGTCAAAAGACGCCAACCAATGTGCAACGTCTGGGTAAAACACACCAGTCAGAAAGTTGTTGCGCATCCCGCCGATGAAATTTTCCTCCGAAAGGATCAGTGTGCGGACGCCACGGTCACGTTCCTTGGCAACGTCGCGCGCGATAAGGGACGCCAACTGATCCAGCCCGATCGCCGCGGTTTTGTCGATTGGATCAATGACTTGATCCAATCGCTGCATGGCGAATTGAAACCCCGGAATGTCGCGCAAACGACGTGGCCCCCACAGCGCCACACCACAATCAGGATGCGCCGCGATTGTCGCCGCAAGCGACTGCGCGACCATAGTCGAGCCAGTGCGGTGCGCGCCGATATGCAGGACAAGATCCAAAAGTTATTCAAACTCCATGATCACGTCATCCACCGCAAGACTGTCACCAGCGACGGCGTTGATTTTTGTCACAATTGCCTTCTTTTCGGCCCGTAAATTGTTTTCCATTTTCATCGCTTCAACGGTGCAGAGTACTTGACCGTCTTGCACTTCGTCGCCCACGTTTACGTCAATTTTGACGATCAATCCCGGCATCGGACACAACAGCAGCTTGGACGTGTCCGGTGGCAGTTTTTCAGGCATCAACGCAGCCAGTTCCGCCTGCCGTTTCGTGCGCACACGAACTGTAAGGTCAGCCCCACGATACCGCACGCGAAACCCCGCTGAAATCAGGGCGACCTTCATCACCAAGGGGTCGCCGTTCACCAACAGCTTTGCCAATGGCTGCCCCGGTGTCCAATTGCCTTCGACGCGGAATGCTGCGCCATCAATTGTGACGGTCGCGCCTTCTCGGTCAGCCTCAACCTGTGCCGTCAGCACGCGCCCGCTAAGGGTAACGGTCCAATCCTTACCGATAACACGTTCATGATTGTCCATTCGCCCGCTGATTTGCGCGCGCCGGATTTCGCAGACACGATACATCGCGACGGCAGCCGCGCCGATCCGATCAAGCGCCGCGTCAGGCAATGTAACCCCGTCGAACCCGTCCGGAAACTCTTCCTCGATGAACGCGGTTGTCATATTGCCGGACGTGAACTTTTCATGGTCATACACCGCACTCAGAAAGGGGATGTTGTGACCGATCCCTTCAACTTCAAAGCTATCAAGCGCGTGTCGCATTTCCTCAATCGCCTCGGCGCGCGTCGGGGCCCACGTGCACAGCTTGGCGATCATCGGGTCGTAATACATGCTGATTTCGCCGCCGTCATAGACGCCTGTGTCATTGCGCACCGCGTGCTTGCCAATCGCAGCGTCGCCTTGCCATTTGCCATTTGTGACCATGGGCCCGGCCGCAACTTCGGACGGCGGGCGGTAGGTCGTCAGGCGACCAATGGAGGGCAGGAAACCACGATACGGGTCTTCTGCATAGAGGCGGCTTTCCATCGCCCAACCTGTCAATGTGACGTCGTCTTGGGTCATGGACAACTTTTCACCGTACGCGACGCGGATCATCTGTTCGACCAGATCAACGCCCGTGATCAGTTCGGTCACAGGGTGTTCCACCTGCAAACGTGTATTCATTTCAAGGAAGTAGAAATTGCGGTCGCCATCAACGATGAATTCCACTGTCCCCGCAGATGCATAATCCACCGCTTGTGCCAACGCGACGGATTGCTCTCCCATCGCTTTGCGGGTGGCTTCGTCCAGAAACGGCGACGGGGCCTCTTCGATGACCTTTTGCTGGCGTCTTTGGATCGAACATTCCCGCTCACCGAGATAGATCCCATTGCCGTGGGTGTCGCAGAGCACTTGGATTTCGATGTGGCGCGGTTGAGTGACAAATTTTTCGATGAAAATACGATCATCGCCAAACGAATTCGCCGCCTCATTCTTTGATGATTGAAAGCCTTCGCGCGCGCCCGCATCGTCCCACGCGATCCGCATACCCTTGCCACCACCACCCGCTGACGCCTTGATCATCACCGGATACCCAACCTGTTTGGAAATCTTCACGGCGTCTTCAGCGTCTTCAATCAGCCCCATGTGGCCCGGAACCGTGGACACATTCGCCTCTTGGGCGATCTTTTTGGAAGTGATTTTGTCCCCCATCTTTTCAATAGCGCCCACAGGTGGCCCGATAAAAGCAACGCCCGCAGCAGCCAGCGCCTCGGCGAATTTGGAATTCTCGGACAAGAAACCATAGCCCGGATGCACAGCCTCAGCGCCCGTTGCTTTGACCGCTTCCATGATCTTGTCGATCACGATGTAGGACTGGTTGGCTGGCGATGGGCCGATGTGATACGCCTCATCTGCCATTCTAACGTGCAGCGCATTTCGGTCTGCATCTGAATAGACCGCGACGGTTTTGATGCCCATCTTGCGGGCCGTCTTGATAACACGGCAGGCGATTTCGCCACGATTGGCAATCAGGATTTTCTTGAACATTTTGGCCCCTTAAAATGCAAAACCGCCGCGCAGGAAATATCCTGAACGGCGGTCAAAGTTGTTAGTCGCCCCGATAGAAAGGCGCGTTTTTTGCTTAGCGGCAGATGCTCGTGACTTCGTCACACAGCGCGCCAGCAGCGCCACCGGCGATAGCACCCGTGACAGCGTTGCCACCCAGCGCATCCGCAACGACAGCGCCGGCTGCAGCGCCGGCAAGGCCGCGCTCAAGATCGCTGTCGAGAAGACATGCCGAGAGCGACGCGATGGCCGCAGCGGCGAAAATAAGACGGAAGTGAAACATTGGTTACTGCCCTTTTTTTGCTTGGATCTATCTGCCAAAGATTCAGCACTTTGTGCGTTCAACACAAGCGTTTTCTGCACCAGACCCATAAAACGGCGAAAAGTCCCCGATAAATCATGCAAAAGGGGTGTCGGTCTGGACCAAGATGGACCAGACCGACGAGGGGAAGGGTAACGGTATTGACAATGTGTGGAAGGCCGATTGCTGGGCGACCTGTCCGCAAGACTAGATTTGCACAGTCCAAACGATCTGTCATTCACAGTGATCGACACCCATGCATATTGGGCAAATTCCCGCCAAAGTTGTGCTGCAGTCGGCCATATGTCGCCCATTCCGGTCTGATTCAACGGTTTTGACATCAGTCTTGCCCAGGAGCCCAATCGGGCCGGAAAATCTCAGGGAATGATTGTTCAGTTCGGCGCAAGTCGAGCTTGAGCAGCGCGTCATAGTTTTCAGGATCAAAGGGATCTTCTGCGGGGATGACTTCGCGTCCGAAGACGAAATTCAAGCGGCCAGCATCAAGATTTCCACGCGGAAACGTTTGATCGCCGAAGTGTTCTTTCAGGGCCCACATGAATCCTTCGTCCGCACGGCGATCCGCAGGTCGGCGATCCGCATAGCGTTCGCGTTTGAACAACTTGGCCGGCAGACCCTTTTTGACCGCTTGGCGAATGGTGAACTGAAAATCGGAACTCGGAAGGCGGCTTGGAAATCCGCGGTGCTTTTCCATTATGCAAACCGTCCGATAAGGGGTGTGCGCAACCTTGTGTTGGTTGGGACAGGCGCTGCCGCCTGCCCCGATGGTAGCTTAGTTGTACTTACCAGTGAAAACCGGCTCGACGGTGACTGGAACTGGGTCAATGACCACAAATTCTTCCACGTCACCTGCATTGTTGCTGCCACCACATGCCGCCACGAGGGCAAGCAGGGAAACGGCAAAAAGGCTCTTGATGCTCTTTTGCATTGTAGGCTCCTGTCTCTGTTTTCCACGCGAAGGTTGCCGACACCATGTCGGTTCCCCCACGCATTCTGAGGGTAGGCTACTTGGGTGTAACCCTGTGGAAAACTAGCGCGGAACTTGTTGAAAAGATACGAGACGGTTTTCGACGTTAAAGCCTGTGACTCCGCTGCATCAATAAACCATGCGGATGAGCTTTGGGTCGCAACATATTGTGGATGCATCAGAATTCCTCCCAGATACAGGTGCCATTTTCAGGCCGAAAAATTTCAAAAAACTGCAAAACGTCCGGATGATCCTCACCAAAGGGGATATCCACAGCCGACATGGACAGCACGATCTGACTGGGTGCAAGCGCATTTGCATCCAGCACGGGTATCACTTGGTCGTCGCAAACCATTTGGAAATCTGCGGCCACATCCATGTAGTCGAATGTAGTGCCAATGTCAGGTGTCAGAAAGCGAAAGCGCACTGTGTCGCCTTCCGCCTCAGAGATGAATTCGATGAACGACAGCGTCTGGCCGGACGGCACAGGGATGTTGTCTGCACTCGTTCCAGTAGCCAAAACAGACGCCGCACACAGCGTACACACCGCGTACACACCCTGTACACTAATATTCATGTTAGTGCGCTGCATCTTAAAGCGGAATGTTGTCATGTTTTTTCCACGGCATCTGCATTTGTTTGCCACGCAATCCGGCAAACGCACGGCAAAGCCGTTTGCGGGTGGCGGACGGGGTGATGACTTCGTCGATGAAGCCGCGTTCAGCCGCCACAAACGGATTGGCAAAGCGGGCCTCATAGTCTTTTGTGTGCGCCGCAGTTCTATTAGCGTCACCAAGATCACCGCGGTGAATGATCTCCGTCGCACCCTTGGCCCCCATCACCGCGATTTCCGCGGTGGGCCATGCATAGTTGATGTCGCCGCGCAGATGCTTGGATGACATGACCACATAGGCGCCGCCGTAGGCTTTGCGGGTGATGATCGTGACCTTTGGCACCGTCGCTTCGCCATAGGCGAACAGCAATTTGGCGCCGTGTTTGATGACGCCGTTGTATTCCTGCGTCACACCGGGCAGGAAACCGGGCACATCCACAAGGCTGAGGATCGGGATTTCGAAGGCATCACAAAACCGCACAAACCGCGCGGCTTTGCGCGCACTGTCGATATCAAGCACGCCCGCCAACACCATCGGCTGGTTGGCAACCACGCCAACAGAACGCCCTTCGAGGCGGATAAAGCCAGTCAGAATATTGCCCGCAAAAGCCGCCTGAATTTCATAAAAATCGCCCTCGTCCGCGATCTTATGGATCAGTTCTTTCATATCATAGGGCTGGTTCGGGTTATCAGGGATCAGCGTATCAAGGCTTGGTTCAATCCGATCAACATTATCAAAAAACGGACGAACCGGCGGTTTTTGGCGATTGTTCAGCGGCAAAAAGTCGACAAGTCGACGCACTTCGGCGATCGCCTCAACATCGTTCTCAAACGCAGCATCCGCAACGGACGATTTGCGGGTGTGGGTGGTCGCGCCGCCCAATTCTTCTGCTGTGACGACTTCATTTGTGACGGTCTTAACCACGTCGGGTCCGGTCACGAACAT
>JAGGNB010000057.1 GCA_017886375.1 Octadecabacter sp. | reverse complement strand
CTCGGCGAGGGCTTTTTTGAACGGATCAGCAGGGTTGTCGGATGGTTTGTTCATTAATAATCCCAATCTGCCAAGCTATCGAGTGAACCTATCACAGTGTAGTCGCGACGAACTGCATAGCCTCTGGCGCTCGTTTCTTGCCGTTCCTGACCATGTTTGTCGATGTAAAAACGGGTTTCTGTAATCGAAACAGAGCCTAAGTAATCACGTCGCCTTTGAACCGACTTCGGGACTAAATGCAGATCCTGAAATCCAGTTTCGAAAAAATGGCAGCAGTCAGGCTGTAAGTCCACATATTGAAATGGCACCTCTACGTATTCGCCACCTCTCTCAGTAATCGTTGATTGGATTCGGCTCGCGAGGTGACTTGCAACGGCAGCATTTATTGCGGCGTTACGATCTGCATCGTTAGGCTCGGAACGGGGAACCCCAAATACTAGAAAAGCGCCAAAGCTAATTGGAACGGCAATACCAATTACTTTGGTCACCCAATTCATCCCAAGCTCAAGCTTGCAGCACTTTCAGGCAGTTCTTCGTCAAAGCACCGTTGGTAAAACTCTGCCACTGTCTGGCGTTCCAATTCGTCGCATTTGTTCAAGAACGACAGCCGGAACGCATAGCCCACATCTTGGAAAATGCGTGCGTTTTCGGCCCATGCCATGACGGTCCGTGGCGACATCACCGTAGACAGATCACCGTTCATGAACGCGGTGCGGGTCAGATCGGCAACCGTGACCATTTGCGAAATAATCTTACGGCCTTTGTCGCTGTTATAGGTCGGCGCTTTGGACAGCACGATCTGCGTTTCCGCGTCGTGGGACAAGTAGTTCAACGTCGCGACCAATGACCAACGGTCCATCTGCGCTTGGTTGATCTGCTGCGTGCCGTGATAAAGACCTGTGGTGTCACCCAAACCAACAGTGTTGGCGGTGGCGAACAGGCGGAAATAGGGGTTGGGTTCGATGATTTCGTTCTGGTCCATCAGCGTCAGTTTGCCATCTGCCTCAAGCACACGCTGGATAACGAACATAACGTCGGCGCGTCCTGCATCGTATTCGTCAAACACAATCGCGACTGGATTGCGCAGTGCCCACGGCAAAATACCCTCGTGGAATTCAGTCACCTGAACACCGTCGCGCAGTTTGATCGCGTCTTTGCCGATCAGGTCGATACGGCTGATATGCGAATCCAGGTTCACCCGCACCGTCGGCCAGTTCAGCCGCGCGCCGACCTGTTCGATGTGCGTCGATTTACCGGTGCCGTGATAGCCTTGAACCATGACGCGGCGGTTGTAACCATAGCCCGCCAAAATCGCCAACGTAGTGTCGGGATCAAATTTATAGGTCGGGTCAACCACAGGCACGCGGTCGCTGGTGCCTTTGGGGAAGGCCTTGACCTTCATGTCCGAGTCGATGCCGAACACCTCACGGACCGAAATTTCTTCGGTTGGTTTCATCATCGGGTCAAGATTTCCGTCGGCCATATGGGTGCCTCTGCTTATCAAAATTTGCGCAATTGCTGTGGGGTTCGGGATGCAACATATAGCGATGCGCCGCAAGGGGAAGGGGACATTCGTTGTCTTGTGTTCACAGAACGTTATATCATGGCGCCGATGCAATGAGGACGGCCCCGACATGACGACGCGACAAGACATCGAAGACATGATCTTCAGGGTCGCGCTGCAGGATCGCAGTGCGTTCGAGGCGCTTTATTCCGCAACCTCCGCGAAACTATTTGGCATTATTCTGCGTGTCTTGAAAGACCGCGCCGCAGCGGAGGAGGTTTTGCAGGAGGTCTATCTGCGGTTATGGCAGGGCGGGGCGGAAACGTTCGCGACTGGCAAAGCCAGCCCGATCAGTTGGCTGGCAACCATCGCGCGCAACCGTTCAATTGATCGGTTGCGGAAAAAAAGGCCCAGCAGTCCGCTTGAGGATGCTCCAGAAATTGCAGAACCGGGACTGGGACCAGAAGGCCTTGCGATCGCGGCATCCGAACGCGCACAGATCAACGGGTGCCTTGATGAATTAAACCCCGACCGCGCAGCAGCAGTGCGCGGTGCCTATCTGGACGGGGACACGTATGCTGACCTTGCGGCGCGTTTCGACGTACCGCTAAATACAATGCGAACATGGTTGCGACGTAGCCTGATAAGTTTGAAAGACTGTTTGAGCAAATGAGCGATGAGAGCATCAACCCAGAAGACGACATTCCGCGCGACGATGTGCTCGCGGCGGAACTGAGTCTCGGATTGCTCACAGGGGATGAGTTGGCGCAGGCCGCACGTCGCGCCCGCATTGATCAGACCTTTGCGGGTTTGGTGGAAGATTGGGATATCCATTTCAGCACTTTGACGGACGATATAGCGCCGGTCGCGCCGCCCAAAGGCGTGTTCAAAAAGATTAAAGCAGACGCCTATCCCGAAAGCCCGAAACGCATTTGGCAAAATCTCGGGATTGTGCCCGCCTTTTTGTGCGCGGGTGCCGCGGCGATCACGCTGTTGGTGGCGTTGCAATTTGGCGGGTACATGCAGCCCGACACTGTTACACCGACATCCGTGGCCCGCGTGGTCGCGCAAGACAACAGCCTCGTGGTTGCGGCGGCCTACGTCGGGGACAGTGGCCAGTTGTTTGTGGAACGCCAAGTCGGGGCCAGCGCGCAAGGTCGTTCACTAGAACTATGGGTCATTGCAGGCGACGCGGCCCCCGTATCGTTGGGTATTCTGGCGATAGATGAAACGATCGATGAAATTATCGTCCCCGAAAACCTTCGGGACCAAATGGTTGGTGCGACGCTTGCAATCTCTGACGAACCCTTTGGCGGATCACCAACTGGCGCGCCGACCGGTGCCGTGCTTGCTGCGGGCGAAATCACCACGCTGTAAGTCACGTGGTTTTCACGTCGCTGTGAACCTATGAAATGTCCTGAAACTCTCCTTCCATATGATGCGTTGCTTTTGGCATCGGGATCGCAATCGTGCGATCCTTACAGACCAATTTGGAGACGTTTCATGATCATTAAGACATTCGCAACCGCTGCTGCACTTACACTAACCGCAGGTATGGCTTTCGCTGACGCGCACGCATCCAACCCAATGGTTGGCGGCGCAGAAATGCTGGCCGAAAAGAACATCATCGAAAACGCCGTAAACTCCCCGATCCACACAACACTCGTGGCGGCTGTTATGCAGGCTGGCCTCGTTGACACATTGTCCGGCCCTGGCCCGTTCACAGTGTTTGCCCCAACGGACGACGCATTCGGCCTGATCACTGACGAGACACTCGGCGCGCTGATGATGGACGAGAACAAGGCGCAACTGGCCACGATCCTGACCTGCCATGTTGTTGGTGCTGAAGTGTTTGCAGACGCAATCGGCGGCATGATCGCAGGTGATGGCGGCGCACACCCAGTTGCAACACTTGGCGGCTGTACGTTGATGGCTAAAATGTCTGGCGACGACATCACGTTGACGGACGAAAACGGCCGTATGGCAACCGTTACAATCGCAGACGTTGATCAGTCCAACGGTGTGATCCACGTCATCGATCGCGTGATGCTGCCCCAGCAGTAAGTCCGACCTCTAAGATCGGACGAACGGCCGGGGGCAATATTCCATCCCAGGGGGAGCCTTCGGTCACATCTGCGTGCGCTGTGTCGTATTTTGTCCCAGAGACACGGCGCACGTTTTACAACATTCCCGAACAATCAGGAGTTTGTCATGAATCGCCGGACCTTTTCGATCACCGCCCTTGCCGCTGCCGCGTTTGGCACAACCCACGTTGCTGCAGCCGATGGCCCGTTTGAGATCACGCGCACTCCAGCGCAGTGGCGCGCCCTTCTGACTGACACGCAATACAACGTGATGCGCGAGGAAGGTACCGAACGGTCGGGGTCATCGCCGTTGGATAAGAATTACGCGGCGGGTATTTATCACTGCCGTGGCTGCGATCAGGCGCTCTATTCTTCGGAGCATAAATTCGACAGCCGCACAGGATGGCCGTCGTTTTTTGATGTTCTGCCAAGCGCGATCCAGACGAAAGCCGACGACACATTGTTTTCGTCGCGCACTGAATGCCACTGTGATCGCTGTGGCAGTCACTTGGGACACATTTTCGATGATGGCCCAGCCCCAACAGGCCTACGCCATTGTCTGAACGGTGTCAGCTTGGTGTTCCGCGCCGCATAAGCCCACTGAACTAGACCTGCGCGGGCGGTGACTGCCCGCGCCTAGTATCCCTCTCTCAGCACATCTGGGACGAGGGATTTCTTATTTTAGGCACTGGGGTTGTGGGGCTGGCAGTCGGTGTCGCTCGTATCGGATTGCGTCGCGAATTTTTGCGACGTTTTCTGCCCCACAGTGGCGGTTTTTTGGCTGCATCCCGCGTTCACTGTCCTCTTTCGCGAAACAAACATATTCCCCTACGCGAACCCGATGCCATACGCCCGCCCCAAAGTCCTAGCATATGGATTGCAAATCAATCGGAGGCTTTATGCGACCAACACTGCGCAAAATATTATTCCTAACAGAAGGCGAACGCGCCCGCGTTTTGGCCTTTGTGCTGGTCGGCGCGTGCAGTGCGGGGCTCGGGTTCCTTGCCGTATTACATCTGGACCACGCGGTATTCCTTGGAGAGTTCAGTTGGTATCAAACTTGGATTGTCATCGCATCTGGGCTTGGCGGAATGATCGCGCTGTTTTTGTCTGGTGATCGAATGGGAAAACCCGGGCAAGCAGGTGCTGTGCGCGCGGTGGCGGGTGCAATCTGGGTGACATTTATTGGCGCGCTGATCGGTGGGACATTGGGTCTGCCATTTTATGGCACAATGTTTGGACCGTTTATCGTGGTCGTGACCCTGATGGGGGCACCACTGCTGGCAATGTTATGGGCCTTTAACCTGTTCGGCGCCCACGTGCTGTTGGGTATCTATCAAAGTGAACGCGATACAATCTTCTCACCCTCAAGGATGAGCCAACCAGACCACCCCGATAGCCTGCGACAGCGGCTACGGGGGCGATTTACCTAAATCAGGTTCTGAAGTGGCGGCTGGATTTGATCTGGTCCCACGCCCAAACGACTTCGGCCAATTGTTCTTCTTGTGAACGATCGCCGCCGTTCATGTCAGGGTGCAAGACTTTGATCAGCTTCTTGTAGGCCTTGCGGATTTCTGGCTTGGCCCAGTGATCCTTTGCCTCCAGAATATCAATGGCTTTGCGTTCTGTTGCTGGCAGCTTGCGCGTCGATCCAGTGATGGATTTACCCGGATTTTGGGTCGCGTTCTGGCCCAACACCTGATGTGGATCATCCACACCCAATCGCGCCCAAGCGCGTTGCTCGTCGGACTTTTTCATCGGCTTGGTTTCACGTTCCCAAACACGATCCTTGTCCTGCTGCGCCCTGAATTCGGCCTCGGTGGTGCCATCAAAGAAATTCCAGCCGAGGTTATATTCGCGCACGTGGTCTTTGCAGAACCAATAAAAATCATCGAGCACGTCAGGGTTCTTGGGCGCACGATATTGGCCCGCCTCCTTGCAGTCGGGTTTTTCGCACACACGATTTGATGTCTCGGATGCACCGGACATGCCGCGCCGCCCGCGCGGGTTCTTCTTTTTGCTGGCCGAAACCGACATATTAAACCCAAAGGGATCATCTTTTGACATGGCTACACCTTTCCGACTCGGACGTTAGACCATAGAAGATATGAGCGAGGATTGAAGGGGCAGAGGAGAAAATAATGGGGCTAGACACCGAAATTCGCACTGCTTTGGACGCGGCATTTGCGCCCACGTCGCTTGCGGTCATCAACGAAAGCCACAAACACGCCGGTCACGCGGGTGATGACGGGTCCGGTCAAAGCCATTGGCGGGTCGAAATTGAGTCTGAAACGTTTGCTGGTCAATCGCGCATCGCCAAACATCGCGCGGTTCACACAGCCCTCGGGCCGGACATCATCGGACGCATCCACGCGCTGTCGCTGCAGATCTCCTGACAGGCGTTTTCCTGAGAGGCGTTATTGTTCAGAACCCAGATGGCTGTCGTCGTCTTTGGGGGCCTGCGCCCTTGTGCGCCGCTTGTCCCAAGGGAATGCGAAAGGCGCCGTAAGGGTTTCGCTCACACGGTCTTTAGTGGCTAGTGAAACTGGACCATCAATTACTTTCGCGGTTTCAACACTTGTTTCTTCAGATGTTGAACCGTGATCCAGCGCTTGTGCGTCGGTGTCTTCAATCACCGACGTCTGATCTTCGATCAATGCGGCCACTTCGGGCGCATCCGCATGCTTAATTTCTAAAGTACGGCGAAACACCAACATGTTTTGAAACGACGTCGATTTTTTTGTTAAACCGACGCGTTCTTCGACCGGAAGGGTGTCTGTGCGCTGGTATTCCCAGCCCTGCGCCCCAAGGTCATTCATCACCAATTGAAGCGCATTGGCAAAGCGTGCTGGCGTGCCTTTGATGCCCTTACCCTTAAGCCCACGCAGCGGCGCTGGAACAACTTTATATTCAAAACCTGTCATAACGAACCTCACCTGCGCAGTGTCTTAGTTGCGCATTTGTATCAAGAACGCCCCACAACGCCAAGACAACAAAGGATTTTTCGCCACACCACAACTGGTGTAAGGCGCGTAAGCGACCCCCATATCTATTTCACGCCTAGGATGATGCCTATTTCAGCTTCTCGCTCACGAGTTTGTTGACCGCCGCGGGATTGGCCTTGCCGCCGGTGGCTTTCATTACCTGACCGACAAACCAGCCCGCAAGTTTCGGGTTCTCTTTTGCCTTGGCAACCTGATCGGGGTTGGCGGCGATGATTTCGTCAACTGCTGCCTCGATAGCACCTGTGTCCGTGACCTGTTCCATGCCCTCGGTCTTCACGATCTCGACCGGATCACGGTCTGATGTATAGGCAATTTCAAACACGTCCTTGGCGATCTTGCCGCTGATCTTGTCTGATTTGATCAGCGCCACGATCTGACCCAATCGCGCCGCAGAAATCGGGCTGCCGGAAATATCCTTGTCGTCTTTCTTGAGACGGCCAAACAATTCGTTGATCACCCAGTTCGCCGCAAGCTTGCCGTCACTGCCCTGTGCGACGGCCTCAAAGAAACCCGCGCTGTCGACGTCAGCGGTCAAGACCGATGCGTCATAATCAGACAGCCCGAAATCTTTGATGAACCGCGCCTTTTTGGCGTCGGGAAGTTCAGGCAGGGACGCTGCAATGTCATCGACCCATGCCTGCTCGATTTCGAGCGGCAGCAGATCGGGGTCGGGGAAATAGCGATAATCATGCGCTTCTTCCTTGGATCGCATAGACCGTGTTTCGTTCTTGTCGGCATCATAGAGCCGCGTTTCCTGAACGATTTTGCCACCGTCTTCGATAATTGCGATCTGACGGCGGGCTTCAAAATCAATGGCGAGCTGGATGAACCGCATTGAGTTCATGTTCTTGATCTCACAGCGCGTCCCAAGATCACCGAAATCACCGGAGGCTTGGAATTTTTCGTAGTCACCGGGACGACAGACCGACACGTTCACATCCGCGCGCAGGTTGCCGTTTTGCATATTGCCATCGCAAGTGCCGAGGTAGCGCAGGATCTGGCGCAGCTTCACCACATAGGCCGCGGCTTCTTCGGGGCCACGGATGTCGGGAAAACTGACAATTTCCATCAAGGCAACGCCTGTGCGGTTGAGATCGACGAACGACATCGCGGGATCCATATCATGAATGGATTTGCCCGCGTCCTGTTCAAGGTGAATGCGTTCGATGCGCACGTTGCGTGCGGTCCCGTCACCCATTTCAACCAGTACTTCTCCAGTGCCAACGATAGGGTGGTACAGCTGCGAAATTTGATAGCCTTGCGGTAGATCGGGGTAGAAGTAATTTTTGCGATCAAACGCGCTGTTGAGATTGATCTGCGCCTTTAGGCCAAGGCCGGTTTTCACCGCGTAGGCCACACATTCTTCGTTGATCACCGGCAACATGCCCGGCATGCCCGCATCCACGAAGGCGACATTGCTGTTGGGTTCAGCACCAAATTGCGTCGATGCGCCCGAAAACAGTTTGGCTTTTGTCGCGACCTGTGCGTGGACTTCCAGACCGATCACGAGTTCCCAATCGCCGGTCGCTCCGGCAATGGTTTTTACTTTCGGTGTCTCATAGGTGAGGTCAAGCATATCGCGCTCCGCATCTGGATGTGTGGTCGGTATTTCCGCTTGAATAGGCGCTCATTGGCCCAGCTTCAAGATGGCTTGCAGCGGTGGCATAGCGGTTTGGGTCTGCTGGGACGCTATATCTAGTGTGGGTTGGCGAAAAAAAGCCCGTGAAGTACCGACATCGCACAGAATTGTTGCAATAGCTGAACCACCGCGTAAATGTTTTGGCGATGTTTGTTATCAGAACTCTCCTGGGGGGGATTCTTGCAATCACGTTGGGAACTGCTGCACTGGCCGAATGGCCCGTGGGTGGACCCGAGACGCAGATACGCCCCCTAAGCCGTCTTGATGCGGTTGAACAGCGCACCCAAAGTGCGCGCGCGGCCTTGGCAGCTTTCCGTCCACCTGTGCGCCCGGATTACATGGTCCGTTATCCAGTCACGATTTCGCAAGATCCAACGATGCGGCCCGTGGCCCGGATCAGTTATATTCCTGACGCACGCTGGGATTTTCGTGGTGATTCAGGTAGTTGGACCCGCGCGGCCTTGTCTGCCCTGCGCAGCCACGGCAGTGACCTGCAGGACACTGTGCCGCGCGATATCGCGAACTGGTGTCCGGCCTATGTGGAAAATCCACCCCATCTGCGCCGTGCGTTCTGGGTCGGGATGATGTCAGCGCTTGTCAAACACGAAAGCACTTATCGCCCGACGGCCGTTGGGGGTGGCAATTTGTGGTTTGGCCTTATGCAGATTTACCCCGACACCGCGCGGCGCTACGGCTGTCATGCAACGACGGGTGAGGCGCTCAAAGACCCCGAAGACAACCTGAGTTGTGCGATCCGAATAATGAACGTGACCGTGCCGCGCGACAACGCCATTGCCGTGCGCGACAGCCGTTGGCGCGGTGTCGCGGCGGACTGGGGACCAATGACAAACCGCAGCAAGATCGCGGAAATGGCGGCGTGGACGCGCAGTCAGGATTATTGCGTGTCGCGGTCTTCGATCCGCCCGCAAGCCCGCCCATCGGTGCAGGCGACCCTATCCACAATGAACGACAGTTCAGCCCCTTAAAACGGGGAGAACGGGTGCCGCTGTGCGACAATCCCCGCGTCCTTGAGCGCTGTTTGAAACACATCAACGGGTGGTGCGATGTCAGGTGGCAGCCGCGTATGCGCCCCACCGACATGCACCAGCGTGATCTTCATGCCGCCATCAAAACGCCGGTCAATGCGCACGTGGTCGATGTCGCTGCGATCACCACCACGCAGGGCAGACGCCCAGACGATCCTGTTTGGCCACACCTCAACCCAAGCGCGATTGTCGCGGATGACATCCCACAGTGCGGGCAGGGTGAAGGCCAATAAGATCGCCGCAATCCCCCACGCGACGCTAAAGACCAACCACGCCAAAAAAACGCAAACCCAAACGGCCAAAATCGCTAGCACCACGGCCCATCGCCGCCCGCGTCGTTCGTGTCGATATATCATCTGACCCGGATCGCGCGGGCGATGTCGGCAGCAT
>JAGGNB010000139.1 GCA_017886375.1 Octadecabacter sp. | reverse complement strand
TCGCAGCCAAAATGCGTTCCACGCGACTGCGCAACTCGGCGACTTTTTCTTGTGTGTCGGGCATGGTTGACCCGTCGTCCGAGCCAGAGACCAAGCCACCAACCCCGTCAATTACGGCAACGTTTGATGGTGCCAAACCCGGCACAGCGGATGCCACGAGAAACCGCAATGCATCCGCTTGCCCGGTGTCCATTGATCCGTTGACCGTGGTAACATTGACGGCTGCCGTCGGGCTTTGTTCGCGGCGGAAAGGTTGTACTGATGTCGCGGAAATATGCACCCGCGCAGCACGAATGTGTGGGCTCGCAAGCATTGTACGTGCCAGTTCGCCCTCTTTTGCGCGCCAATAGGCGGCATCAAACATCTGGGACGTCGTGCCAAATCCGGACAGAGTATCCAAAAGCTCATACCCCTGCGCGCTGTTGGCTGGCAGCCCTTCGCTGGCCAATGTCATACGAAGTCGATCACGCTCCGCTGTTGGAACAAAAATCGACCCACCTCGTACGTCATAGACGATACTGCGTTGGTCGAGCGCAGTGATAACATCCCCTGCAGCAGCATTATCAAGCCCTGCATAGAGCAATGACAGATCATTTGATGCCACAGACCGTGCCATAAAAAGGACCGCCGCAAAAACGGCAAGCGTGGCCCCGATTATCGCGATTCGACGCCGTCCGTCCAATGTCATCCAAACTGCGTTTACGCTTCCCAAGCGGGTTTCTCCCTATCATTGGCATTCTGCCGATGACCCTCAATAGACCGCTCAGCCTTAACAATCCGTTAGTGCCTTTGACCGTATTGAAGACAGGACAACAAAGGACTACGCCCATGGCCGAATCTGAGAAAACCGCCCTAGATACTGGTGCGGACGCGCCTAAGAAGCGCTCAAAAATGCCGCTCATCCTCGGGCTATTTTTGGCTATTTTTGGTGGTGGCTCTGGCTTCACGGCTGTGCAAATGGGGCTGATTGGTGGTTCGCAAGACGATGTGGAAGAAGAAGTCGTCGCCGTGGCCGAAGACCTACCTGATCTGGCGTTCGTTCCGCTGGAAACGCTGGTTATCAATCTGCCAGAGCATGCCCAAGCGCGGCACCTGCTGTTCACTGCACAGCTTGAAGTCGAACCTGCCTATACGCAGGAAGTGACTGATCTCATGCCGCGAATTGTGGATGTTCTGAACGGCTATTTACGGGCCGTAAAGGTTGCTGAGCTAGAAGACCCTACTGCATTGATCAGGCTGCGCGCACAGATGCTGCGCCGTGTCCAAGTCGTCGTTGGGGATGGTCGCGTAAAGGACGTCCTCATCATGGAATTTGTGCTGAACTAGAAAGGAACAGCTATGGCATTTATTGCAGATATTCTACTGACCGCAGGGGCATTGGCCGCGGGGTTCTATTGCTTTGTGCTGTCACGTCGTTTGCGGCGTTTCACGGATCTTGAAACAGGCGTCGGGGGCGCGATTGCGGTACTTTCTGTTCAGGTTGATGATTTGTCACAGGCACTTCGACGGGCGGAAGCCGCAACAGCCACGTCCGCCAACAGTTTGGCGATGCAGTCTCAATCCGCTGAAACGGCTGCAAAACGCTTGGAACTCCTGATCGCCGCTCTGCATGACCTACCCGAGCCTGTCAAAGTCGAAAGCCCGATTGATCCGTTCTTTGTTCGCCAACCGCTTGTTTCCAATGGGGCGGCGTAAATATGGCCGTTGTTCAAAGGCCAAAGCAAGTCCTCGTCTTTGTCGCAGCACTGTTGCTTGCCTCCAGTGGGGTGCGCTTGGCGATGGGTGTGGGCCCGGCAATTGCATTCGCAGAAGAACAGATGGTCGAAACTGAGGGCGCACAGACCGCACCCGAGTCAGCAATGTCACAGATTGAACCTTTGCTTGCCGCACTCCAAGCACGAGAGGTCCGCATTTCCGACCGCGAAGTCGCGATCAATGACCGATTGCGTGCGCTTATCGCCGCAGAAGAAGAACTCACAAAACGCCTAAGCGAACTTGAGGCTGCAGAGGTCTCTTTGACCGCCGCGTTGTCCCTGTCGGAGACCGCAAATGACACTGATATTGCACGTCTGACGGCGGTTTACGAGAACATGAAATCCGCAGATGCAGCGCGCCTGTTTGAAGAAATGGCGCCGGATTTTGCAGCGGGATTTTTGGTACGGATGCGCCCGGACGTGGCGGCCGCAATCATGGCTGGGCTAGACCCTCCCACTGCCTATTCCATCAGCGCGATCATTGCCGGACGCAACGCAAATGCACCGACTCAGTAAGGGTGCAGACGAAACCTTAACCACTTTCGTGCGAAGACCATTCGAACAACATTTGGGGCAAGAATCATGATCGGTGTGATCGGCATTGTAGTAATCTTTGTGATGGTCTTTGGGGGCTACACGCTAGCCGGCGGAAAGTTGGACCTGATCCTTAAAGCGCTCCCGTTTGAGATGATCATGATTGGTGGCGCCGCAGCTGGCGCATTCATAATTTCGAACGACATGTCGGGCATTAAACATACGCTCAAGGACATGGGTAAAGTTTTCAAAGGCACCAAGTGGAAGCCGGATGATTACCGAGATTTACTCTGCCTCTTGTTCGAATTGATCCGCATCGCCCGTGCAAACCCCATCGGCCTAGAGACGCATATTGAAGCCCCCGAAGAGAGTGAAATTTTTGGGAAATATCCAAGGGTTCTCGCCGATAAAGAAGCTGTTGCATTGATCTGTGATACCCTGCGATCCGCGTCGATGAACTATGACGACCCGCACCAAGTCGAAGAGGTTTTGGAAAAGCGGATCGAAGCCAATATGCACCACAGCATGCACGGCACCCACGCGCTCCAAACAATCGCGGATGGCCTGCCTGCCCTCGGTATTGTGGCCGCCGTGTTAGGGGTTATCAAAACGATGAGTTCGATCGACCAACCGCCGGAAGTCTTGGGAAAAATGATTGGTGGCGCACTTGTGGGGACGTTTTTGGGCGTGTTCCTCGCATACGGACTGGTGGGTCCATTCGCCGGAAAGGTAAAAACTGTCGTCGAAGAAGACGCCCATTTTTATCAACTCATCCGCGAAGTCCTTGTGGCCAATCTCCACCAACACGCACCGAACATTTGCATCGAAGTCGGTCGACAAAGCACACCCGGACATTGCCGCCCGAGCTTTACCAATCTCGAAGAAGCCCTGAAAGCAGCCAAGCGGGATGCAGCGTGATCCGGTTCGTATTTGTTCTAATGGTTTTGCCGTTTGTTGCATCAGCTGACTCCGTGACAATCAGAAGCGGTGAACACGACACATTTTCGCGGCTGGTCCTTTCAATTGGGGCCGAAACGGGATGGTCGATTGAACCGTCTGACGGCAGTGTCATCGTACAATTGACGGGTCGATCAGACGGTTTCGATATAACCGAGATATTCGATCGCATCCCACGCGACCGGTTGAGCGAGGTAACGCAAGTGGGGCCCGATTCTCTGCGTCTGGTCTTAAACTGCCCCTGTGATTATGATGCCTTCCTCTGGCGACCAGGCGAATTGGTTGTTGATATCATCGACGTGCCTGTTCCGCCTGAAATTGAGGGTGCGCTATTGGCACCTGAAGCTCCAGAGACGATGATCCAAACTACAACAACACTGCCAGCGGACGCGCCGCTCAGGTTGCCGAATATGCTGAACCTTCGCCAGCCGGCTCAGGCCAATTTGGCGATGACACCATCGCCCCAGCAACCAATGCCTTCAACGAACGATTTGTCTGCAACAGAAGTCGCACTCGCACAGGGCATTGCCCGCGCCGCAACCCAAGGGTTTCTTGAACCATCTATCGACAAGCCAGCCAATTCCGAACCAATCGATTCAATGGTGGCCCAAGGACAAATCGCCCAACCCCGACAAGATCCACCCGTTGCCGTTGGCAGACCAGGTGTTGGAATCTCGACAGCCATGGATCGTGATTTGGCCCTTATGGGTGCTGCACTAGAACAATCAATTGACCAGCAATGCTTGCATGAAGATCTGTTTCAAATAGAGGCTTGGGGAGATGACCGCGCCATTCATACACAAGTCGCAGCATTGGCTGAAGCCCTCACAGGCGATTTTGGTGAGGAGCCGCGCGAGGCACAAGAAACGCTCGCTCGTTTGTACATTTACTTCGGCTTTGGTGCAGAGGCGAAGTCCGTTCTTTCCACAGACACGGCGTCGAGCCGGTCACGTTTGATCCTGACTGAACTTGCCGGAATCATTGACGATTATGAAGGTCTCTACCCCCTGATTTCATCGCAAGCGGGATGCGCCACAACCGGTGCACTCTGGGCTTTTTTGGTTGACCCAACGGCGCAAGAAGAATTCGTGCGCAATCAGCTTATTCAACAGTTTTTTGCACTTCCGCAACCATTGCGGGGCCAGATTTCCCCGCGTCTTGCCCAACGGTTTGTAGAAGTTGGTGAACCAGATGTGGCGAGCCGTTTGTTGCGCGTTGCTGACAACAGCGATGCTGGCGCCACTCACGAAGCGCAGTCAGCCCGCGCGATGGTTGCCGAGAGTTTCAACGATCCCAGTGGTGCCTTGATCGTCCTGACACATGAAGCGGAGGACAATGTGCGCACGACTCCTCAGTCCCTCATCAGGCTGATCGAGCTTGAGTTGCAACAAGGGTTAAACCCGTCTGAGGCCAATCTTCTCTTGGTTGCGGCACTGCGACATGAGCACCGCGACACGCCAATCGCGCAGGACCTCGCTGATATTGAAGCAATGGGGCGCGTCGCAATCGGTCAGTACCAAGCCGCGTTAGACCTTATCCAAGACCGTGAGGATGCGTCGGCTTTCACCATCCTCAACAGGGCGTTCAGCGCAATCACCGAGACAGCGGAGGCAGGACCGTTCTTGGAGTTTGCATATAGCGATTTACCAATGGGCCTGACGCCAGAAACTGAAAATATCGTGGCTCGACGCCTGATCGATTTGGGGTTTCCAGAACGTGCTATCGCGATGTTGCAAGGACCTGCCGAACGAGGGGCCGCTGCAAACAGACGCTACTTGCGCGCAGAAGCGGCGATTGGAACGCAGGACTTCGTTGGGGGTATCGATTCACTTTTGGGGATGACAGATGAACGCGCCCGCGCCTTGCGCGCCCGCGCATACGAAGGTTTAGGCGAACATCGCGCAGCTTTGGCGGCCCTCAATCCCGATCAAACGGGGTCAACGCCAACGTTGCAGTTTCGCGCGGCGGCGTGGGAACGTCTGACCGTTGAGGACGACGAGGTCCTGGCGTCGTTCGCACAGGCGGTCTTGGAGCCGCCAAATATCGATGCTGTCGAAACGCTTGCAGATCGTCGGGCAATCTTGACGCAATCCCAAGAAAGCCGGCGCGCCGTCCAAGGCCTACTTTTGCGATTTGATGGAACAACAAGGCAAGATTAATCGCGCCTAGTTACCAAATCGAAAGGATCGCGGTTTAACCATTTGTGACCAGCAGCAGAAAGTGCAGGGCTATGAATATTGCCAGAAGGGCACCCTTATCGACATTGTTCGACGCCTTATCAGGGGGTGCGGACACCTGATGCCAAACCTATCGCTCCAATCGATTTTTCAACCCACCATCTTGCTGGCATTGGCACTTATGGCGATCATCGTAATGATGATCTTGCCGGTACCGTCATGGATTCTGGATGTTGGCCTTGCGGCGTCTTTTGCGCTCGCCATCCTAATTTTCACCATCACTCTCTTTATTGAACGTCCGCTGGATTTTTCTGCATTCCCGACAATTCTTCTTGCGTCGCTGATGTTGCGCCTTTCGTTGAATGTGTCGTCAACGAAACTAATTATCGGAGAGGGTCACACTGGAACGGGTGCGGCTGGCGACGTCATCGAAGGGTTCGCCAACTTTGTGATGGGCGGCAGCGTTTTTCTAGGCCTTGTTGTTTTTGGCGTCCTGCTGATCGTCAATTTTGTCGTTATCAACAAAGGCGCTACCCGCATGGCTGAGGTTGGCGCCCGCTTCGCGCTCGATGGGATGCCTGGAAAACAGCTCGCGATCGACAGCGATATGAGCGCGGGGGCAATTGACCACGCCGAAGCAAAGCGCAGGCGTGAGACTGAACAGGCGGAAACCACGTTTTTCGGCTCCCTTGATGGCGCTTCGAAATTCGTCAAAGGCGATGCGGTTGCTGGCCTGCTTATCACGGCGCTTAACCTTGTTATGGGCCTCATCATGGGCGCTGCCGTTCATGGCATGCCGCTGAACGTCGCGTTTGAAACCTATGCAATTCTTACGGTCGGCGATGGCTTGGTAAACCAAATCCCGTCCGTCATCATCTCGATCGCCTCTGCCCTCCTCTTGGCACGTGGCGGCGCGACGGGGGCAACGGATAAGACTATTCTGGCACAACTTGGCGGCTATCCTGCAGCCCTCGCGACGGTTGGCGTCTTGATGTTCCTTTTCGCGCTGGTGCCGGGCTTGCCATTTATCCCCTTTGTCATTGGTGCAGCCACCCTCGGCACTGCTGCTTGGTTTGGTATGAAGGTGGCAGATCGGGCAGCGCAAGAGGCTGAAAAGGCGAACACATTGCCCGACACACCTGCTGCGCGCGAAAGCCTCGGCGACCTTCTTGACCTAGACGATATTCACGTCGAATTCGCCCCTGATCTCGTGGATATGGTTCTGGATCCGGGCGTTGGACTGGACGTGCGCATCGGCAATATGCGCAACCATGTCGCGACAGAATTTGGCGTTCTCCTGCCTGAAATCCGCCTGACCGACAATGTTACGTTACCAGACGGCCACTACCGTATCCTTGTGCAGGGTGTCGAACAGGTACGCGACCGTCTGCAACCAGGTCGTGTCTTGGCACTGCTCTCAGGCCCGGACTCGTCTGCGCCGATTGGTCAGGATGTGAAGGAACCCGTTTACGGCGCACCTGCGCGTTGGATCAGCCCCGAAGATCAAGAGGCCGCGTCGCTCAACGGGTTGACCACAGTTCACCCAACAGAAGTTCTGGCAACCCATCTGCTTGAGGTCATCAAAAAGAACTTCTCCCGGCTCATGACACTCAAAGCGCTCCGCCGTCTGTTGGACGAAATGTGCAGCCTAAGTGACGCCGCGCGATCGGATGCAAACCGTAAAATGCTCGACGAACTGATCCCTGACAAAGTGCCAATCGACATGTTGCTGTCGGTTTTGCGGCTTCTTTTGGAAGAACGCGTGTCGATCCGCAACCTTCCTCTCATCGCTGAGGCAACGGCCGAAGGCCGCCAGCTTTATTCAAGTGTTGAGGGCGTCGCAGAGCATGTTCGACAGCGCTTGGGCTTTCAACTGGTCGCCGAAATGCGCCGCCCCGATGGAACAATTCCACTCGTTCAGCTCGCACCCGAATGGGAAGATACCTTCGCAACATATCAGATCACGTCCGAACGCGGCCTCGGTGACGTGGCTTTACCGCCCGATGTATTCAACCGCCTCGCGACAGCAATCTCAGAAAAAGTCGCAAGCGCGGGTGAAGCGGGCACATACCCTGCCATCGTAACCTCGATGAAACGCCGCCGGTTTCTGCGCACAGTCCTGACCGCCAAAGGAATACCAAATCCAGTCCTGAGCTTTGAGGAAATCGGTGTCGATGCCAAACCGTCGCTCGTTGGGTTGGTGCCCGCATGATCGAAGGTTTGGTCGAATTGTCATCGATCAGTCGTGACGCGCTTTGGCATGGCTCCATTGTCTTCATCCGCGTTGGTGCGATGATCGCATTGCTGCCAGCATTTGGCGAACAATCGGTCCCTACCCGTGTCAAACTGGGCCTCGCGCTGGCGTTCACGGCCATCGTTGCACCTGCCGCTCCGGCGCCACCTGTGTTTGACGTTGCCCAACAAGCGCTCGGTCTTGCTCTCGCTGAAACCCTCACTGGATTTTTCCTTGGCATGATGCTGCGCCTGTTCATTCTCGCGTTGCAGGTGGCCGGATCAATCGCTGCGCAATCGACGTCTTTGTCGCAATTGTTCGGCGGTGCAGGCGGTGACCCGCTGCCTGCAATGGGACACGTCTTGGTTATCGGTGGACTCGCGCTCGCTACAATTATGGGCCTGCACGTACAGATCGCCGAATTCATGATTAACAGCTACGCGCTTGTCCCGATGGGCGACGTGATTCCGGCCGACATGTTATCGCGCGCAGGCATCGCCGAAATCTCGCGCGCATTCGCGTTGGGCTTCACGCTCGCAGCGCCCTTTGTCATCGCATCATTGATCTACAACGTCACGCTCGGCGTCATCAATAAGGCTATGCCGCAGTTGATGGTGGCCTTCGTTGGTGCGCCGGCAATCACCGCAGGTGGCTTGGTTCTGCTGATGCTTGCTGCACCCTTGATGCTGTCGATCTGGGTGGAAGCAATGGCACTTTTCATCATGGATCCCTTCAGGGGCCCCGGATGAGCGACGACAGCAATGACGATGACAAGCAATATGAGGCGTCACAACATAAGCTTGATGAAGCCCGCAAAAAAGGCGACTTTCCGCGTTCGGTTGATCTGAACACGGCCGCCGCCTACGGGGGTATTCTGGCCGTTGGCCTGACAATTGGGGCGCTCTCGTTGATCAATCTCGGCACCGTCCTTGCGGGTCTATTGGGCCATTCAGACACAATTTCAGCGGCAGTTTTTGCATCTAACGGTGCCCCGATGATGGGTGGCTTGATGTACAGTTTGGGCACGACCCTCGCGCCGTGGTTCGGCATTCCGGCGGCAATGGTGATCCTCGCCATTATCATGCAACGTGGCTTTGTATTCGCGCCCTCAAAGCTGGAATTTAAACTCTCACGCATTTCACCCATCTCCCAAGCAAAGAACAAATTTGGACGCAGCGGACTCTTTGAATTTGGTAAAAGCTTTGCAAAACTGATCCTTTATTCAACCGTCTTGTTCATCTTTCTCGTTGGCCGCTTGCCGGACATCATGGGTGCGATGGCCCTGTCATCGGGACAGGTGATCGCAACATTGTTGAGGCTTTGCACGTCGCTCATGTCAATCGTTTTGATGATCGCTTTGGCCTTGGGCATTGTCGACTACGCGTGGCAAAGGGCGGAACATTTGCGCACGAACCGCATGTCGCGCAAGGAGCTCACGGACGAGGCCAAAAATTCTGACGGTGATCCCGCGATGAAACAAAAGCGGCGGCAAAAAGCGATCACACTTGCGATGAACCAGATGCTCAACGATGTGCCCGAAGCAGATGTGATCGTCGTCAACCCGACCCACTATGCGATTGCCCTCAAATGGGATCGGACGGGCGGCGGTGCGCCTGAATGTGTTGCCAAAGGGGTCGATCTGGTGGCCGCGCGCATTCGTGAGGTTGCACAAGAAAACGGCGTTCCGATCCACTCGGATCCGCCCACCGCTCGCGCGCTTTATGCGACTGTTGAAATTGGTGACACCATTCAACGGGATCATTTTAAGGCAGTTGCCGCTGCGATCCGGTTTGCTGATCGGATCAGAAAGGTTGCCCGAAAATGACAAACCCGCTGCAAGACATTCAACGCTTGCTGCCCTTACTGGACATGGCATTTCAAGCGGAGCAGATGAAAATGGCCAAGATTGCTCGACGCATTACCGACCTCAAACAATCGTTGCTCGACCTTGAACGACCTGCGCGTGCAGACCCACTAAGTGCAGCAACCCTCGCGGGGGCTGACTTGCGTTGGGACACATGGGCGCACGACCGAAAATTATTG
>JAGGNB010000194.1 GCA_017886375.1 Octadecabacter sp. | reverse complement strand
GCCCGCTCCAAGCGCTTCGCGTCAGATCATCCCACATCTGTCTTGCCACGTCGATCATGGCGCAGGTTGGCGTAAAGCACATGGTTGCGCCAACGCCCGTCGATTTGTAAATACGATTGGGCCACGCCTTCGTATTTATATCCACAGCTTTCCAGCAGCCCACGCGACGGGGTATTTTCCGGCAAACAGCCCGCCTCAATCCGGCTCAAATCGAGCGTTGTGAACGCGTAATGCACCACCGTCTCAATCGCCTCGCGCATATAACCCTGTCGCGCGTGGGCCTCGCCAATCCAATAGCCTGTCGTTCCGGCCTGCGCCGGACCGCGCCGAATATGATCAAGTGTTATCGCGCCAAGAATTGTTTCGTCACTGCGCCGGACAATAAATAATGGCAGCGCCGTGCCGTTTGAAATCGCCCGTTGCGCCCAATACACCCGATTGGTGAAGCTTCGGCGCGTCAGATGATCGGGCGCCCAGATCGGCTCCCAAGGCTGCAAAAAAGCCGCTGATTCCTGTCGCAATGCAGACCATGCGCGAAAATCGGAATGGATCGGCGGGCGCAGTGTCAGCCGCTCGGTGTCGAGGCGAATTTTCTTACGCGTCCGCAGCATTACGCAACCAACCGCTGTCGCAAGACCTCCAGTGTGGGCGCATCATCAATCGGCCCATATAGCGCCATGACCGACCCCGCATCGGTGATCAAACTCCCACCAAACGCGCGCACATCACCTGTCGTCACTGAATCAATCCGTTCAATCGTGTCTTCGATCGTCGGCACAGTGCCCCAGATCGCGACCATGCGGGCCAGACGTTCCGCGCGGTTGGACGGGCTTTCAAGCCCCATCAACATGCCCGCTTTCATCTGCGCGCGGGCCCGCGCAACTTCCTCGGCGCTCATATCATCGGCCGCACGTTTTAGCTCATCGATCGTCAGCGTCGCCAGTTCAGCTAGCTGTTCAGCCGACGTGCCAGCATAGACCGTCATCATGCCAGTGTCGGCATATGCCCCTGCTTGGGCGAAAATCGTGTAACACAGCCCACGGTTCTCGCGCAGTTCTTGGAACAGGCGCGATGACATGCCCCCGCCCATGGCAATCGCGTGGATCTGGGCGGCGTAAATACCGGGATCGCGGTAGTCCGGTCCCTCAAACGCCAGTGCAAAATGCGCTTGTTCCAGACCTTTTTTGACTCGCCGCTCACCGCCTACAAACGCAGCTGCTTCCGCCGCGCGTGGCTCGGATCGACGCGGTAAATGACCAAACAACTTTTCGGCTAATGCCAACAATTCGTCAGGGTTCACCGCGCCCGCCGCTGACAGAATCATCTGATCGGGCCCGTACCGTTCTCCGATAAAATCGGACAGGTCGGCTTTGGCAAACGAACTCACCCGCTCGCTCGGACCCAAAATCGTGCGCCCGATGGCCTGATCCGGATAGGCTTCTTCCTGAAGCCAGTCGAAAATGATGTCGTCTGGCGTGTCCAATGCCTGACCGATTTCCTGCAATATCACGCCGCGCTCGACCTCGATCTCGGATTGCTCAAACACGGGGTTGAGCAAGATATCCGCGATCACGTCCAGCGCCAATGGCACGTCATTTTCCAGAACCCGCGCGTAATAGGCGGTCATTTCGCGTGATGTGTAGGCGTTGATATAGCCGCCAACGTCTTCAATAGCTTCGGCAATCTGCAATGCAGATCGCCGCTTCGTCCCCTTGAATGCCATGTGTTCAAGGAAATGGGCGATGCCGTTTTGCGTCGGCGTTTCATGACGCCCCCCTGCCAGAACCCATATCCCGATTGAGGCTGATTTCAGGCCTGGCATCTGTTCGGTGACGATGCGAAAGCCGTTGGAAAGCGTGTGTTGTTGGACGGTCACTTGGCGATCCGCTCCTTAATTAGGGTTTGCAGGGCAGCGAGGTCATTTGGCACCCGCGTGACCCGTTCAGATCGCTCATACAGGTCCGCCATGTGGGGCGGCAATGGTGGATGCAGGCCTGTTGCTTTTTCAACGGCTGCCGGAAACTTCGCAGGGTGCGCCGTGGCAAGCGTGATCATCGGTGTGGCGGTTTGGAACCGGTCGGCAACTGCGACGCCAACAGCGCTGTGTGGACACAGCAATTCACCAGACCGAACCAGCTCATCGGTGATCGTGGCGTAGGTTTCAGCCTCGGACGCGCGGCCCGATGCGAACGTATCACGCAGCATGTCAATCGCGCCTTGGGAAATCGTGAATGACCCGTTGTCTTTCAACGCATCCATCTGCGCCGCCACCACGCCACCATCGCGCCCATAGGCTTCGAACAGCGCGCGTTCGAAATTCGATGACACCTGTATGTCCATCGACGGGCTGATGGATGGCGTCACGCCTTCTTTAACTTGTGCGCCAGTTTGCAACGTGCGGTGCAAAATATCGTTCTGGTTCGTGGCGATCACCAGTTGATTAATCGGCAGCCCCATGCGTTTGGCAATGTAGCCTGCGAATATATCGCCAAAATTGCCGGTCGGGACCGTGAAGCTGACAGCGCGATGCGGTGCGCCCAGAGACACAGCAGAGCTGAAGAAATACACCACCTGCGCCAAAACGCGGCCCCAGTTGATCGAATTGACCCCCGCAAGGTTAACCCCGTCGCGAAAGTCGAAATCGTTGAACATATCCTTCAGCGCCGCTTGGCAGTCGTCAAAATCACCGTCCATCGCCAGCGCATGTACGTTGGTTTCCGTGGGCGTGGTCATCTGGCGGCGCTGGACCTCGGATACGCGCCCGTGCGGGAACAGAATGAAGACATCGACGTTTTCCAACCCACGGAACGCTTCAATCGCGGCTGATCCCGTGTCGCCTGACGTGGCGCCAACAATTGTGATGCGTTTGCCGGATCGGGTCAGCGACGCCTGAAACATCTGCCCGATCAATTGCATGGCAAAATCTTTGAATGCCAATGTTGGGCCGTGAAACAGTTCCAGCAGGAAATGATTGCTATCAAGTTGCTTGAGAGGCGCACGTGCGGCGTGGTTGAACCCTGCGTAGGCCGCATCAATCAATCCACGAAATTCATCATCCTTAAACGTATCGCCAATAAACGGGCGCATCACGGTATAAGCAATGTCTTCGTAGGACTGCCCCGCCATCGCAGCAATCTGGTCCACGCTGAGCGTTGGAATGACCGCGGGCACATACAGCCCGCCATCGCGCGCAAGGCCGGTCATCATCGCCTGCTCAAAACTCAGTTCGGGCGCGCCACCACGGGTCGAGACGTACTTCATATCAGCTTCCTTTTGGGCGCATGGATCGCATCACATAAAACCCCGTCATGGAAAACCAGACCACAGCCAGCAAAAACCACGTAATCGCATATTCCAGATGGTCGTTCTTGATATTGCGGGTGTCCACAGCCAGCGGCGTCAGGCGTTCATCGTATTGCGACGCCGCATACAGCACCACCAACAGTGGTTCTGTCCCCAGCGCCTGCGCCATCGCGGGAACGTCGCGGGCATACCATTCGTCTTCGATTGGTGCCTGTCGCGAAATATCATCAGGCCAGATCAGATTGCCCTGCACTGTGACCTCTGCGGTCAGCGCGACCCCTTCGTCTTCGTACAAAGGCAGCAAACCTTGATCCAGCATGACCCGACGCCCGTCTGCCGTGACAAACGCGGAAATGATGTGATGACCAGTGCCCGCAGCAGTACCACTGTCGAGAAACCGGATTTCTTCGCCAGTCGCAGCACCTTGCATAATAACGGTCAGATAATTGTCCGCGTCAGGGTTTGGGACGGCGGGCAATGGCACTGGGTCAGCAGCGACCCGCGCATTTATGTCACCAATGATGCCAAGCTTCCATTCCAACCGATCAAGCTGCCAGAATGCGAGCCACAAAAGCACAACAATGCCGCCAAGACCGATAACAAGAGGAAATAGAATTTGTCGCATAGGGAGCCTCAAAGGTAGGGTGCCTCAACAATAAAGACGCGCAGGGTGTTCATCCCTGCGCGTCTTGCCGTGTCAAATCATTCAGGTCAAGACGGCTTACTGGCCCCAGACATAGACAGATGCGAACAAGAACAGCCATACCACGTCCACAAAGTGCCAGTACCAAGCCGCAGCTTCGAACCCGATGTGGCGTTCTGCCGTGAAGTGGCCCTTGCGGACACGCAGGTAGCACACGAACAAAAAGATCGTGCCGATCACCACGTGGAAGCCGTGAAATCCCGTCGCCATAAAGAAGTTCGCGCCATAAATATTACCAGCAAGACCAAAGGCCGCATGGCTGTATTCATAGGCTTGGAACCCAGTGAACAACACACCGAGCAAAACGGCGAGGATTAGGCCGCTTTTGACGTCTTCGCGGTTGTCTTCATGGACAAGTGCGTGGTGCGCCCAAGTCGCCGCAGCGCCCGAACACAGCAGGATCAACGTGTTGATCAGCGGCAGATGCCAAGGGTCGAACGTTTCAATCCCAGCCGGTGGGAATTGTCCGTCGATTGCAGGTGATTGTGGACCCATCGGGTACATCGCGTGCTTGAAGAAAGACCAGAACCATGCGGCAAAGAACATGATTTCGGACATGATGAACATGATGAACCCGTATCGCAGGCCGATGCTGACGACTGGCGTGTGATCGCCTTGGTGGGATTCAACGATAACGTCAGACCACCACGCGTACATGCAATACAGCACCCCCGCAAAGCCCATCAGGAACATGTAGGGGCTGTCACTGGAATCCATCCAGAGAACTGCGCCAAACAGCATTATGAAGACCGCGACCGCTGTCAGCAGTGGCCACACAGAAGGCGGCAGGATGTGATAATCGTGGTTTTTCTCGTGGGCCATGCGTTTCGTTCCCTTACGGCGTTGTTCTTAATTCAAATCTGTCGATTGCGCTGCATTAGCATCCAGCGCGGCCTGATCATCCACCTCAAGGGTGGCCTGCTCATACTCTAGCGGCAAATCGTTCAAGTGGAAGGTATACCCCAACGTGATCGTATGCACATACTGTCCTTCGCGGTCGTCGACAATGGCTGGATCAATATAGAAAGTGACAGGCATATTGACTGTTTCACCCGGTTGCAGGATCTGCATCTCAAAGCAAAAACAGTCGATCTTGTCGAAAAATACGCCAGCCTCGTAGGGGGCAACGTTATAGGACGCGGACCCCGCGATGGCGTGATCGGTCGGGTTTGTGGCCTCATAAAAGGCCAGAACTGTTTCACCAATACGGACCTCCATCTCGCGCTGTACAGGTTTGAACGTCCAAGGCATGTCGGACGCCACAGCGCTGTCAAACCGCACTGTGATGGTCTGATCGAGAATCGTATCGCTGCCGGATGTCGCGATATTGGTGACGCCACCAAACCCGGTGACGCGGCAGAACCAGTCATAAAACGGCACTGACGCCCACGACAGGGCCCCCATCAGAACGACAACACTTACGGCCTGTGCAGCCGTGCGGTTCGCACCTTCGTTAAAATAATGAAACGGGTTCATCTTCATTCGGTAGCCCCTTCTTGGGTAGCAGTCGCTGCTGCTGCCCGTTCTGCGGCGACGTCAGCCGCGCGCCGCTCTGCGGCTTCTAATGCGCCCGGTTCCAATTGTGGACGCGCAACATGATCAAACTTTTCCAATTGGCGAATATCCGTCAGGCCTAGAACCTTCACGACCGTCAGCCCGAATACGATGCCGATCAAGCCAAGTAACAACAGGCCAACGCCCATGTTGCGGCCTTTGCGGCGCGAATGGATCTCATGTTCAACTTTCATCGCCATGCTACCAGCCCGCCCATGATGTGAGTCCATAATTGCGCAACAGCGCCTCGATCATCAACGCGCCGAAATGGCCGAACAGATAATACAGCGATACTTTGAACGTGTGCTTTTCAACGGCGTGATTGTCTGCGTCCGAATCTGCATCCGTGCGACGCCAGATTGCATAGCAGCCTTTCAGGAACCAGATGTTCAGCGCCACAGCGACCACCAAATAAAACGGCCCGCCAATCGACGTGAAACCAAGCCAAAGCGCGACGACAACCAGCGGCGCGCAATAGGCGATGATGTGTTTGCGCGTCACGGTGCGCCCGTGGGTTTCCGTCAACATTGGCACACCCGCATCGCCGTAATCGGATTTCACAAACAGCGCCAACGCCCAGAAATGCGGCGGCGTCCACATGAAGATCAGCGCAAACATCAAAACAGATTCGATAGATACGCTGCCCGTGGCCACGGCCCAACCGATCATTGGGGGGAACGCACCGGCCGCGCCGCCAATCACGATGTTTTGCGGCGTGGATCGCTTTAGCCACATGGAATAGATGACCGCGTAGAAAAAGATCGTGAACGCAAGCAAGCCCGCGGCCAAAGCGTTCGTCGCCAAGAACAACAGCACAATGGAAAAACCTGACAACGCCAGACCAATGCCAAGCGCCTCACCCTCAGATACAGTGCCCGACGGGATCGGGCGTTTGACGGTGCGCTTCATGATCGCATCGATGTCGGCGTCCCACCACATATTCAACGAAGCAGACGCGCCCGCGCCAACGGCGATGCACAAAATGGCAACAAATCCGATGAACGGGTTTATGCCAACAGGGGCAACAACCAGCCCTACGAACGCTGTAAAAACGACCAACTGCATAACGCGCGGCTTCATCAGGGCGAAATAATCGCCCATTTGCGCGTCTTGCGTCTGCGTCTGCGTTTGGTTGGTTGCGTCTGTCATTTTACCCTCGGTACAAACGTTGGAAACACGAAACCCCAGTCCTTAAGTCGAAACTTAAGTTGGGAATTCCACTTTCGCGCCCGCAAGCCATTCTTCGTAAACGTCAGGATGCACGACTTTAACAGTTATCGGCATAAAGGCATGGTCTTTGCCGCACAGCTCAGAACACTGGCCAAAGTAGATGCCTTCACGCTCTGCATTAAACCAAAGCTGCGCAAAACGACCCGGTACCGCGTCTTGCTTTACGCCAAACGCCGGGATCGTCCACGAATGGATAACGTCCGCGCCCGTAATGGTCATCACAACAGTCGCGCCCATTGGCACAACGACAGCGGTGTCAGTCGCAAGGCGGAATTCATCTTCGGAATAACCGGCTTCTTCGAGTTGTGCGATAATACCTGCGTTCAGGTTACCCTCATTGGCCCCGATCATGTAGCTTTCAAAGAACACGTCTTCATCAGTGTATTCATAGGTCCAGTACCATTGGTAACCGGTTACGGAAATGTTGATGTCGCCTTCAGGGATTTCCTGCTGTTTAAACAGAACCGGCAGGGAAAACGCGCCGATGAAAACAAGGATCACGATCGGTACGATCGTCCAAGCAACCTCTAGCGGGGAATTGTGGGTGAATGTCGCTGGTGTCGGGTTCGATTTTGCATTGTAGCGCAGGGCCACCCAAGCAATCAGTCCAACAACGAACAGCGAAATCGCGGCACACATGACCAAAAGCCATCCATCCAGCCACTGCAAATCACGGGCGAGTTCGGTGACAGCGGGCTGAAAGCCCGTCGCGCCGGGCGTTGGTGCGCCAACAATCTCAAGATCTTCGATTGCGGTTTGTGCCAGTGCAACCCCCGCAATTGGCGCGGTCATTGCGGCAAGGCCAAGACGTTTTGCAACAGTCATCATGTGCGTATCAATCCCTAAGTCTGTCAGCGCGACTGTCGCGCTGCCTTGGTTCCTACGAAAACTCCAAACGGAATCCCGTTGTATTCACGGGCGGTCATCCCATATCCTGTGGGCCAACTCAAGCGATCCAGACGTGTCAAAGGGTCGCTTTTTGACCCAAATCGCCCCCGAAACGAATAAACAGTCAGGAAACACCAAATGGCGCACGATCCCTTCCGCCCGTTCGAGACGAATTTAGACCAAGATAGCGCGTTGGCAATGGTCCGTGACGCCACGGCTGGCGCCGATGATGGCGAATTGTTCCTCGAACGCCGCCGATCCGAGGTTTTATCGTTTGACGATGGCCGGATCAGAACCGCCAGCTATGACGCTTCCGAAGGGTTCGGATTGCGTGCTGTGCGCGGTGAAGTCGCAGGTTATTCCCATTCCACCACCATCGATGAACATGCGCTGCGCCGCGCCGTCGCGACGGCACGTTTGGCCGTAGGGGACGGCGGTGGCACCATGGCTGACGCCCCTGCCCGTACAAATACAGTTCTATATACCGACGCCGATCCGATGGCAGACGCGGCTTTTCCAGCAAAAATAGACCTGCTCAAAGAAATCGATGCGTTTTGTCGCGATCTGGACCCGCGCGTTGTGCAGGTCTCAGCGACCCTCGCCGCGTCACACCAAGAAGTTGTGATTCTTCGTCCCGAAGGCACGCTGGTCACGGACACCCGTCCGATGTCGCGCCTCAATATCTCGGTGATCGTTGAAGAAAACGGTCGTCGCGAATCCGGTGGCATGGGCGGTGGTGGTCGTGCGGGGCTGATCAACCTGATTGGTCCAGACAGCTGGCAACCTGTTGCGCGCGAATCGTTGCGCATCGCATTGGTGAACCTTGAGGCAGAGGCCGCACCGGCTGGTGTGTTCGACGTCCTCCTCGGCCCCGGTTGGCCCGGAATTTTGCTACACGAGGCTGTGGGTCACGGCCTTGAGGGTGATTTCAACCGCAAAGGCACGTCGGCATTTTCGGGTTTGATGGGCCAACAGATCGCGTCCAAAGGCGTCACCGTTCTGGACGACGGCACCATTCCGGATCGACGCGGGTCCATCACGGTTGACGACGAAGGCACGCCCAGCGCCAAGAATGTGCTGATTGACGACGGCGTCCTCGTGGGCTTCATGCAAGACCGCCAAAATGCGCGTCTGATGGGGGTTGCCCCAACCGGCAACGGGCGACGCGAAAGCTACGCGCACATTCCGATGCCGCGCATGACCAACACCTATATGTTGAATGGCAATGATGACCCGAAAGACATGCTCGCGGGCCTGAAAGACGGCATCTACGCCGTGGGCTTCGGCGGCGGTCAGGTCGACATCACCAACGGCAAATTCGTGTTCAGCTGTACTGAGGCGTACCGCGTCAAGAACGGCAAAGTCGGCGCCCCCGTCAAAGGCGCAACGCTGATTGGCGACGGCGCAACTGCCCTGAAACAGATCCGTGGCATCGGCAACGACCTCGCACTTGACCCCGGCATCGGCAACTGCGGCAAAGCGGGCCAATGGGTGCCAGTGGGCGTGGGCCAGCCGAGCCTGTTGATTGGGGGTTTGACCGTGGGTGGCGCGGGCGCGTGACCGCCAAACCGAACCCTATAGTGTCGCGTGGGCCAGCCTGGCGCACGAGGCCTGCGGGATTTGTTATCTCCGGTTATTGGCCGTATCTCACCGGACCACTGATTATGATCATTGCGGCACCCATCTTGGGCCTTCTGTTGATGATCGTTCCCGGCGCGCCATTCGCCCCGACCAGCGCACTTTTCTTGGTCATCGAATACGTCGGCGCGATTCTCTTCGTTTCCCCAGCCTTCTCTTGGGTCGTCCTGATCCCCGCCATTCCAGTTAGCAATTTTGCGGCTCGCCGAGGGTATGCGGGATGGGGCATCGCAACCCTGTCAGGGCTAACTTTAGGCCTCGTCCTTTATCTCCTCGTGGGCCCGCCAAAAACCTCCGGTCTAGAAGTTTTCTCCGTACCAGTCGCGGGTCTAGTCATGGGGTTACTGTATTGGGGTACAATCCGACTGTTCCACCCGACAGCAATTGGAGTCGAACTTCAGGAGCCGCCCAGATGACTTTCTCGGGCTTGTCCGCCCGCATCGCCCAGCCCGCCGATCTCGACCCTACAGCCCATCTATGGCACGCCGCGT
>JAGGNB010000080.1 GCA_017886375.1 Octadecabacter sp. | reverse complement strand
GTGCGGTCGCGGGCGTTTAATGCGGCCGTCACATCATCGGGCGTCCACGCGCCTGCGCCGACCCGTTCCAGTGTACCGACAAAGCTGCGCACCTGGTTGTGCAGGAAAGATCGCGCGCGCACGTGGAACTGGAACTCTTGTGCGCCATCAACGCGGGTAACTTGTTGCACTTTCAACCCGTCCAACGTGCGCATCGGGCTGTCCGCCTGACACACTGTTGATCGAAATGTCGTGAAATCATGGTGACCCAGCAGACGATCTGCACCCGCCTGCATCAAAGCCCCATCAAGTTTTTGGCTGACCTGCCAGACCTTGCCCACCTCCAACACCAAAGGCGCGCGGCGGTTCACCAACCGAAACAAATAACGCCGCTCAAGCGCTGAAAAGCGCGCGTGCCAATCATCTGACACCTGTGCGCAGGCGACGATAGAAATCGGCGCGGGCTTAAGATGGAAATTCAACGCCTCGGACAGGCGGAACGCATCCCAAGCTTTGTCCATATCGCAATGCGCCACTTGCCCCAAGGCGTGCACGCCGGCATCTGTACGCCCTGCTGCGCCAATCTTGTGTTCGCGCGGTTCCAGTTTTGCCAATGCAGCTTCTATCGCGCCCTGAACCGACGGATCGCTGGTTTGACGCTGCCAGCCGCAAAACGGTGCGCCGTCGTATTCAATTTTGAGCGCGTATCTGGGCATGGACGCGGCTTAGGCGCGCTGGTTGGTGAAATCAATCCCTACACATCGGGTTGGCGGCCACCTATCTTAGCGGTAACGAATTTTGAAAGGTGCTAAGTGTGGTCATAACAACCCTTGCGGATACCATCACGCGCAGCGTGGGTGCAGTTACAGACACGTTAAGCGCACCGTTCACGGAACCGGTTATCCGCTTGGGTGTGACGGGGCTCAGTCGCGCAGGAAAGACGGTGTTTATCACGTCTTTGGTCGCCAACTTGTTAAACCGTGGGCGGATGCCGCAATTTCATGCGGCGGCGTCGGGGCGCATTCAGACGATTTATTTGCAACCGCAACCCGACGATACGGTGCCGCGGTTTGATTACGAAAACCACCTTGCCGCGCTGACCGCCAAGACACCACACTGGCCCGAGGGCACGAAGCGGATTTCAGAATTACGCCTGTCAATGCGGGTGCAGCCGACCGGATTGCTCGGCTCGTTTCAGGGTCCGCGCACGGTGCATTTGGATATCGTGGATTATCCCGGCGAATGGCTGTTGGATTTGTCCCTGATGGATAAAGATTTCGCGACGTGGTCTGCCGAAGTCTTATCGCGCTTGGCGGGTCGCCCCGCCGCCGCTGATTTTGCAACAGCACTTGATGCGTGTGACCCCGCAAAGGGGTTTGACGAACCACAGGCAAAGGGCCTTGCAGCTGCATTTACCGCCCATCTCAACGCCGCGCGTGAGGCCGGGTTTTCCGACTGCACGCCTGGGCGGTTCCTGTTGCCCGGCGATCTCGAAGGCTCGCCTGTGTTGACATTCGCCCCGCTGCCACTGGTGGACCGGCCCGCCCGTAAATCCCTGTGGCGCGAATTTGAGCGGCGGTTCGAGAGCTACAAACGCAATGTCGTGCGCCCGTTCTTTCGCGATCATTTCGCAAAGATCGACCGCCAGATCGTGCTGGTCGACGTGCTTGGCGCGATCCATTCCGGCCCGCAAGCGGTTGAGGACATGCGCCGCGCTATGGCGGATATCCTTGGCGCCTTTCGCCCGGGCCGTAACAGTTTTCTGACACGGCTTTTTCAAGGCCGACAGATTGACAAAATTCTGTTTGCCGCGACCAAAGCTGACCATTTACACCACCAGCAACACCCGCAATTGACCGCCATAACCCAAGCCCTTTTGCGCGATGCGCAAGACCGCGCCGAATTTTTCGGTGCGACAACGCAGGCCATGTCCATCGCCGCGTTGCGCACCACCGTTGAAGAGACCCGCAACCACAAAGGTGCAGACCTTGGCGTGGTGCGCGGCCAGCTATTGAACACCAATGAACAAAAAGCATTCTACCCCGGTGCCTTACCCAGCGACCCCGCACATCTGCTTGGCCCGGCACGATCGGGGGCAGAAAACTGGCTTGATGCGGATTATGAAGTCATGAGTTTCGCGCCTGCGCCGCTGACCCTCAAACCCGGGGATGGGCCGCCGCATATCCGACTTGATCGCGCTGCACAGTTTCTATTGGGGGATAAGCTATGACACAAAAAGCCAAAAACGGCCCCGTTCTTTTTGATCTGGATGGCACTGATGATGTGACGCCATCGACAGCGCTGCCGGTGCCAGAACTGGACGTCATCCCGACCCCCGCCGCCATGCAGCGCGTGGCGAGTTTGGCAGCAAAAGGCCCGAACCGTCTGGCGCGTTGGTTTTGGGGCCTCTTGGTGTCTCTGATCAGTTTCCTGATCGGCGTGGCTGCTTGGGATTTCATGATTGGCTTGCTGGACCGCTCACCCGTTTTAGGTTTGATCGCTGTTGGTCTAACGGGGTTGTTTTGCGGCGTCCTGTTGCTGATCACCTTTCGGGAAATGGCGGCATTCGGGCGATTGCGCCGCGTTGATCGCATCCAGACCGGTGCCACCGAAGCCCTAATTGACCGCAATTTGACCCGTGCGCGCGAAGTTACGTCCCAGATCACGGCACTGTATCGCGGCCGCGATGACACCCGTTGGGGACGGCAGGCATTTGCCGACAAGCAAGGCGATGTGCTGGATGCAGACGCACTGCTGGGCCTTGCAGAAACCACGATCCTTGCGCCGCTGGACGCCCGCGCACGGCTTGAGGTTGAGGCCGCTGCGCGCCAAGTCGCCACCGTCACGGCGATTGTGCCGCTGGCGTTGGCGGATGTCTTTACCGCCCTTACGGCCAATATGCGGATGATCCGGCGCATCGCGGAAATCTACGAAGGACGCGCAGGCACACTGGGCACCTGGCGGCTAACGAAACAGGTCTTGTCGCATTTGGTCGCAACAGGGGCTGTCGCTGTGGGGGACGATCTGATCGGGTCGGTCGCGGGCGGCGGCGTGTTATCCAAAGTGTCGCGTCGTTTTGGCGAAGGCGTCATAAACGGCGCGCTCACCGCCCGCGTCGGCGTCGCCGCCATGGAGGTTTGCCGCCCACTGGCCTTTACCGCCGAACGCAAACCGTCCGTCACCAGCCTTGTGAAGCGCAGCCTGACAGGGCTGTTCGGGCTGACATCAAAAGATCACTGATCGGCCAGATACGCGGTTAAAATGTCCAACGCCGCCTGCAAATCTGTTTTGTGGATCATCTCTGTGACCGTGTGAATATAGCGCGTGCCAACGACGATGCCGACGGCCCGCGCACCTGCTGCGGCCTGTTGTGCGGCGGCCCCGTCTTGGCCACCGGCCGCCAGCATCGTGCGTTGATAGGGGATGTTATTCTTGATCGCGAGCGTTTCAATCTCGCGCACCAATGCCTTGTCCGCGATGAAACTACTGTCGCGCACATGCAACCCGAACCCTTTGCCTTGAACTGTTGTCGCGTCCTTGTCGGGCACACCTGGTGTGTCGCAGGCCAGCGTGGTGTCGATGCCAATGCCGATGTCCGGCTGCACCTTGAACGCCGACGTTCGCGCACCGCGCAGCCCGACTTCTTCTTGCGTCGTGAACACCACGTGAATCTCCGCTCCGCGCCCTTTTGAGCCGAGCTTTTTCATCATCTCGATGCCGAGCCAGCACGCAATCCGATTGTCGAGCGCTTTAGACACAAACTTGTCGCCGATTTCGATGAACGGTTCATCCATCACCACAAAATCGCCGACTTTGATGACGTCCTTGGCGGCCTCGCCCAAGCCGAGATCAACGTAGAACTCCCCAACCTCGGGAATCTTCTTGCGATCCTCAGCAGATGAAATGTGGATCGGTTTTCCGCCCGGGTTCATCACGCCCTTGAAGTCGCCATCATCGGTGCACACCAGCACGCGGCGCGAGAACAGATTGCGCGGATCAAAGCCGCCGACAGGCTGCAAGTACAGATACCCTTTGTCGCTGATATGGCTGACAAGAAAGCCGATTTCGTCCATGTGGCACAGCAACATGATCTTCGGCGCGTCCGGTTTGTCGGCGTCACGGCGACACAAGAGCGATCCCATCGGATCGACTGTGACCTCGTCAAACAGGCCGTCAATCTCGCTCATGATCAACTTGCGCACGCGGTCTTCATGGCCCGGCACACCTGGCATTTCACACAGTTGACGGAGAAGTTCGGCGTTCATTTTAGACATTGTGGCGTCCTTTCGGGGCGGGGTTGCCCAAAGACTGATCCAGTGGCCATCCCGATGCAAGGGGCGGATCAAAGGTTAAAAAGTGACTGACCTTCCGTGCTTATCCCCTGATTTTTGCGCCACACCACCGCTTATCCCCAAGAAAGTGCTTTACAGGAGGGGGAATAAAAAGCGACGATATCTAGTAAGGAAGGGACTATGTATCCTTTCTGATTGAGCAGGATACCAGATATAGCCTCTGTCAAGGCGGTCTGGTTTGGACAGGAGGGTTCACGAATGGCACTCGCAGAAAACTTTGAGTTCACGGATGATATCCACCCGATTGATCTGGTGGAACATATTGCAGAACACCACGCGTGGGAGTTTGATCGCATCCACGACGACCAGATTGCATTTGCCGTGGAAGGCCAATGGCGTACCTATGCGATCACGCTGGCGTGGTCGGCCTATGATCAAACCCTGCGCCTGATCTGCACGTTTGAAATGGAACCACCGGCTGAGCGTATGGCCGAGCTTTATGAATGTCTGAACCTGACCAATGACATGTGTTGGGCGGGCGCGTTTACGTTCTGGGCCGATCAAAAGCTGATGGTGTATCGCTATGGTCTTGTCCTCGCGGGTGAACAGGTTGCGGGACCCGAACAGATTGACACGATGATCAACGCGGCTGTGCTCAGCGCTGAGCGTTTTTATCCGGCGTTTCAATTGGTCACATGGGCCGAACGCACGCCCAAAGACGCCATTCAGGTCGCCATCGCAGAAGCCTACGGGCGCGCTTAACTGCGCATGTGAAATAGGCGGTCCCAACCGCTTGAACCCTTGCTTTGTGCGCCCTACGATCCGGCGCAATGAAGCGAGGGTTTTTTCATGTCGATGGCAGCAATAGAAGAACGCGGCATGGTCCTTTTGGGCTGTGGTAAGATGGGGTCGGCGATGCTGGCGGGATGGTTGTCTGGCGGCATGTCCCCCACCGCTATCTGGGTCTTGGACCCGTACCCGAGCGATTGGTTGCGCGGCACGGGCGTGCATGTGAACGACGGCGTGCCCGCCAACCCCGCCATCGCGTTGATCGCGGTGAAACCACAAATGATGGGGGACGCGTTGCCGTCGATGGCAGCCCTTGGCAATGCATCAACCGTGTTCCTGTCAATCGCCGCGGGCACACCAATTTCTGCGTTTGAGACTGCGCTGGGCGCTGATAGCCCGATTATCCGTGCCATGCCTAACACCCCCGCCGCGATCGGGCGCGGGATCACGGCCATCGTTGGCAACGCCAACGCGACGGCGGCGCACATGGACATGGCGGACGCATTGCTGCGCGCCGTTGGTCAGGTCGTGCGGCTTGAGGGTGAACACCAGATTGACGCGGTGACTGGCGTCAGCGGGTCGGGTCCGGCCTATGTATTTCACCTCATTGAAACCTTGGCGGCGGCTGGCGTGGCCGAAGGCTTGCCTGCTGATTTGGCAATGAAACTGGCCAAAGCAACGGTCGGTGGTGCTGGGCAATTGGCCGAAGACGCAGATGAAGACCCCGGTCAATTGCGCGTCAACGTCACATCGCCAAACGGCACGACCCATGCAGCGTTGCAGGTGCTGATGGACGAGAAAACTGGATTTCCGCCCTTGCTGCGCCGCGCCGTCAAGGCGGCCGCAGATCGCGGGCGGGAGTTGGGCAAATGAGCGCTATTACTTTTGATGAATTCCTCAAGGTCGACATCCGCGTCGGCCGCGTCGTGCGCGCCGAGGCGTTTCCAGAAGCCCGCAAACCGGCGATCAAAATGTGGATCGATTTCGGCCCTGAAATTGGTGAACGCAAAACCTCAGCTCAGATCACGGACCACTATGCGCCAGACGACTTGATCGGGCGGCAGGTCATGGGCGTCGTCAATTTTCCGCCCCGCCAGATTGGTCCGTTCATGTCTGAAGCGCTGGTGCTAGGCGCACATGATGCAACCGGCGTGATCCTGATCGCGCCTGACAAAGAAGTCCCCCTAGGAGAACGCATGTGTTGAAAAAACTTCTGATCACGCGGCCCATTGCAGCCCCGGTTCTGGCGCAAGCCAAGGCGATGTTTGACGTGACAGTGCACGCAGGCGGTAAGCTGTCTGTCACGGAGGCAGCACAGGCGCTGGCACAGTTCGACGCGATCCTGCCGACCTTGGGCGATGGGTTCACGGCTGACGCATTTGTCGGTGAAATGCGATGCAAAATGCTGGGTAACTTTGGTGTCGGCTACAACCATATCGACGCGGATGCGGCAGCCAAGGCGGGCGTGATCGTGTCCAATACCCCTGACGTGTTGACAGATGCAACGGCGGACATTGCGTTGACGTTGTTGCTGGCGACAGCACGTCGCGCAGGCGAAGGCGAACGGTTCGTGCGATCTGGCAAATGGGGTGGCTTTGATGGTGGCGGAATAATGGGAACCCATGTGACGGGCAAGACGCTGGGTGTGATCGGCATGGGGCGGATCGGGCAAGCGATTGCGGCGCGGTGTCATTACGGGTTTGGCATGGACGTGGTGTTTCACAACCGATCGCCCAAAGTCGTGTCCGTTCCAGCGCGGCAATTGGACGGGCTGCATGACGTTATGGCAGCGGCGGACTTTGTCGTTGTCGCGACCCCGGGTGGGGCGCAGACGACCAAGTTGATTGATGCGGCGGCGTTGGCCGCAATGAAACCCACGGGAATATTCATCAACATTTCACGCGGCGAAGTCGTGGACGAAGACGCGTTGATCGCGGCCTTGGAAACCCACCAGATCGCGGGCGCGGGGCTTGATGTGTATGAAAACGAACCCCATGTCCCGCCGCGCCTACTGGCTTTGGAGAACTGCGTTTTACTGCCCCATCTTGGATCAGCGACGCAGGAAACCCGCCAAGCTATGGCGCAAATGGCGCTCGATAATATCATCGCTTGGGCCGACGGGGGCGATCCACCGCAGCGGGTAAACTAGCGCGTCCTAAACCAGTGTGGCGTCACCGTCGTCAACGGCGTCGCGCCAATGGCGACGGCACAGGCTGACGTAGGTTTCATTGCCGCCGATCTGCACCTGATTGCCGCCTGTCACGACATCGCCGTTGCCGTCTTTGCGCACAACCATCGTGGCTTTCTTGCCGCAAAAACAGATGGTTCTGATCTCGCGCATTTCATCCGCAAGCGCGAGGAGCGTGGCCGATCCCGGGAACAGCTCCCCCATGAAATCAACGCGCAGCCCGTAGGTCATAACCGGTAATCCAAGGTCGTCGACCGCGCGCGCCAATTGCCAGACTTGATCAGTGCTGAGGAACTGCGCCTCGTCGATGAACACGCAGGCACAGGGCCCCGCCGCCATGCGCTGTTCTATCTTGCGAAACAAATCATCGTTGCGCGCAAATGTGTCTGCTGGTTCTCCAATGCCGATCCGGCTTGCGATGCGTCCTGCCCCTGCGCGATTGTCAAATTGCGCGGTCAGCAAATAGGTCTGCATGCCGCGTTCCGCGTAATTATGCGCGGCCTGCAACAGCACCGTCGATTTGCCAGCGTTCATCGTGGAATAGTTGAAATAGAGCTTTGCCATGATTTGGGAAAATGCCCCGCCGCTGGCCCCGTTGCAAGGGCTCAGCGGCGGTTCACTGTGTTTCGTCCATGAATGGCGGGCTGCAAACAAGCCCTTACGAAACGGCGGACCAAGGACACCGAATTCTCAAATGGCGGACCATCTGACCTTGGATGGGGTTCGCGTCCTTGGCCCTACGGCGTCGGGGACGCCGATCGCTGTGGTTTTCAGGTCTTTTCAACTTAACCTAGTGTCTATATCTGTCAGGGTTGGATGGGGTGGCTCATGGGAAATGATTGGGGTCATTCCCCGCACCGCCAAAAAAGGGACGATACATATGGCCGCCATCGGCAGTTACCTGAAAAAACACACAGAAGCCTTGGTCAAGGACGTGGGGATTGAACCGGCGTGTCAACTGACTGGTAAGTCAAAGGCAACCTTGGGCAGATACTATTCCGACTCCGAGGAACATTCGGACAGGTTCATGCCTGTGGACGCGGTCGCACGGCTGGAAGCCGCGGCGAGTTATCCGCATGTCACATCCGCTTTGGCGGAACTGCATGGCGATACGCTCAACAAAAACAACACAAACAAGAACACTGTCGGGGGGATCAATTCTGATGTGATCTCTCTTAGTCAGCGGTTTGCGATGCTGATGGGCGAATACCAGTTATCCATTGAAGACGGCGTCATTACCAACAATGAGGCCAAGCGGCTGCTGCGCGAAACGGTTGAACTGCAAAAAGTTCTGATCGATATGAAGCTGCACCTTGAGGATGAAAATGACTGAGGGTGACACCTCAGACATGCCAAATTTAGTATCCAATGCGCTGAAACCATTGAATATTACCGCGTTGATTGGGCCGAATGAACCGGACCACGCACCGCGGATATTGCTGCTTTATGGCTCTGTGCGCGAGAACAGTTATTCACGCGCGGCGGCCGAAGAAGGAGCGCGCGTGCTGCGCGCGTTGGGTTGTGACACCAAGACATTTAACCCAAGTGGGCTGCCTTTGCCTGACGATGCCCCCATCGATCATCCCAAAGTGGCAGAGCTGCGCGCGCTGGCATTGTGGTGCGAAGGCATGGTTTGGTCGTCGCCCGAACGCCACGGCGCAATGACGGGAATTATGAAAACCCAGATCGATTGGCTGCCGCTATCACCCATCGGTGGCGTGCGCCCGACGCAGGGAAAAACGCTGGCCGTGATGCAGGTGTCCGGCGGGTCGCAATCCTTTAACGCAGTGAACCAGATGCGCATTCTGGGGCGTTGGATGCGGATGGTGACAATCCCGAACCAGTCGTCGGTGCCGATGGCGTGGAAACAATTCGAGGCGGGGCGGATGAAACCATCGCCGCTTTACAACCGGATCGTCGACGTGATGGAAGAGCTGGCGCGTTTCACGGTGATGACGCGTGGCCGCAAAGAGATGCTTGTGGATCGCTATTCTGAACGGGTCGAATCGCTCGAAGACGTCCACAAAAGAGTTAATTTATAGATTATCGTTTTAAATCAAAGGAATAAATGGGATTCCGCAGGCGGATACGGCCAGAAGGGCCAAGAACACCAAAATAATCTTCATTTCTAGGCCTCGTATTCTTTCAGACTAAGTGTGTTTTTCAGTTTAAGTGCGTTTCAGGTCAAGCCCGTTCTAGGATAACAGATCCCACAGAATAGCCTGCCCCGAACGAGCAGATGAGTCCCACATCACCTTTAACCATGTCAGATGAATATTTCGCAAACGCAATGATAGATCCTGCCGAGGACGTGTTGGCGTAGTCTTGCAGGATATTGGGTTGCTCGCCCGCAGTCGGGTCGCGCCCCAAGACCTTTTTGCCAATATAATCGTTCATCGTCTTATTAGCTTGGTGCAGCCAAAGGCGTTTGAGGTCAGTGGCTTGCAGGCCTTCATCGTCCATGTGGTCAGCGATGTGTTTGCTGACCATCGGCAGGACTTCTTTGAACACTTTGCGCCCGTTTTGCATGAATTGCATATCGCGGCGGTCGTCCATTTGATCGCGGGTGCGGCGCAGGAAGCCGTTGTTATTGC
>JAGGNB010000161.1 GCA_017886375.1 Octadecabacter sp. | reverse complement strand
CATCCCATTCAACGCTCAATTCACCATCGATTAATATTTTTTCGGAAACCGAGTCTATCAGCCCGCTTTTTGACAAAGCATCCAGCCGCGCCGGATCAGTAAGTGTCCTTAGCAAGCCCTTTATTGATCGTTGATCTTTTGCGGGCATGACGTGCAGCCTGACTCTGGGAAACACTGCAATACTTGCAAGCACCGGTTGCTCAACGGCAAAGGGGCCCGCCATGACGCGGGCCCCTTCGTTCGCCACCTATTCAACCTCAGTTAGGTTGATTACTGCGGAATTTCCGCTGTCAGCCCTTCGACGTAAAACGCCATGCCAGCCAGACCGTCGTCGCCATAGTCGGACGCAGTCTCACCCTCAGCCAGCCAAACAGAGCCGTCCTGCTTGTTGATCGGGCCAGTGAACGCGTGGTATTCGCCTGACGCCAAACGCGCGACCATGGCTTCTGCGGATGCCTTTACTTCGGCCGGGATCGCGTCGGAAATCTCACCGATGCCAACCATGCCAGCGCCGATACCGTCCCATGTGGATGTGCTTTCCCATGTCCCGTCCATAACTGCCTGCGTGCGCGCGATGTAGTAGGGCGCCCAGTCATCAATGATTGAGGACACGCGCGGCATTGGGCCGAATTCGGACATGTCGGACGCCTGACCGAAGGTATAAACGTTGCCCGCCGCCTGTGCTGCGGCTTGTGGTGCTGTGGAATCAGTGTGCTGCAAAATCACGTCAGCGCCTTGTTCGATCAGAACAGCGGCTGCTTCTGCTTCTTTGGCCGGATCAAACCATGTGTAGGCCCAGATAATCTTGAACTCGACGTCAGGATTCACTTCAAGCGCGTGAATGTAGGCAGAGTTGATCCCACGAATAACTTCTGGGATCGGGAAAGACGCAATGTAGCCGATGATATTGGATTCGGTGATCTGACCCGCAATGTGCCCCTGAACGGCGCGGCCTTCATAAAAACGTGCGGAATAGACGGACACGTTGTCGGCCTGCTTGTAGCCTGTCGCGTGTTCAAAACGAACGTCAGGGAAATTCGCCGCGACGTTGATCGTCGGGTCCATGTAGCCAAACGACGTTGTGAAAATCAGGTCGGCACCTTCAAGCGCCATCTGCGTCATCACGCGTTCGGCGTCCGGGCCTTCCGGTACGCTTTCAACGAACACGGTTTCGACCTGATCACCGAAGGCTTCTTCGACAGCCAAACGGCCTTGGTTGTGCTCATATGTCCAGCCGCCGTCACCGACGGGGCCAACAAAAACGAAACCGACTTTGGTTGGCTCGTGGCCATCAGCCATTGCAACGCCGCCCAACATGGCTGTTGCCGCAGCGCTCGCCAAAAGTGTTCTTCTCAACATGTGTAATCCCCCTAGGATTTTTTTGAATGTGCCTCAGCGCGAGGCGTGGAATATCTTGCCGAGTGATCCCGGCGCTCCGCTGGCCGACATAATGACCAGAACGAGGATGGTGGCAATATAGGGCGACATAGAAAGGTACTCGACCTTCAATGGCGCCATTTTACCCGACAACAGTGGAATACAGATCGTGCCGCCCGCAACAAGGGCAACGGACACCGCAGACCCCAATGATTTAAGGCGATCCTTGCGCCAGAGGCTGATCAATCCGGCGACGCCGACTGCGATCAGGCTCAATGCGAGCAATATGACCGGAAACTGAACGCCTGCCGCTTGTAGGTTTAGCTGCAAAACGGTCACTCCGCCGAACAAATAGGCACCCAGCAAAAGACGCCCGGGTTTCCAGCTTGCGAAGACAACAATTGCCAGCGCGATCCAACCCGCACCCGCCGTCAGGCTGTCGGCATAAGTTGGCACCCGCACGATGGACAAATATGCGCCGCCAAGACCGGCACAGGCACCACCAAACATGATCGCCAACAGGCGCGTACGCACAACGTGATAGCCAAGCGCGTGGGCCGCTTCGTGGTTTTCACCCACAGCACGCAACACCAACCCCGCGCGGGTTTTCTTCAGGAACCACCAGACACCGGCGACAATGGCCAGCCCGACATAGACCATCGGATCATGCTGGAAAATAATCGGACCAATCACCGGAATGTCGCCCAGCAATGGAATGTGCCAATCGGGAAACGCGGGGGCCTTAACGCCCAGATAGCCCTGTCCCAGCAGCGCCGCGAGCCCGAGCCCGAACAGCGTCAACGCCAGACCCGTGGCCACCTGATTGGACATCAAGTACTGCGTCAGAATTCCGAACAGCAACGAAATCGCGGCACCGCTTAGGGCGGCTGCGATAAATCCCAGCCAAGGTGACCCTGTGGTGATCGCCGCAATAAAACCTACGATCGATCCCGTGATCATCATCCCCTCAACCCCAAGGTTCAGAACACCGGACCGCTCTACGACGAGTTCGCCAATCGCGGCGAGCAGAATGGGCGTCGCCGCAACCATAAGAGAGGCCAGCAGCAGCAGCGGATCAATTGAGCCAAACATCAAACGCCCCCCATTCCATGAACGCCCAGATGCAACGCACCCGCGACAAAAATTGCACTGCCCAGCATCGCGCCGACATGGCGCAAGGACGGGCGGTGCAACCGGTTGATCCACGCATGGCTGCGCGGTGAAAATCGCGCGGCAAAGACAACGGCGACGGCAATAATCAAAGCAATCGCCAGATGCGCCCCCAGAAACGCGATCAGCGCCCAGCCCGTGATACCAGCATCGCCCGTCATCGCACCATGCAGCATCCACATCATCATCAGCCCCATCAGTGCGCCCATAACGATTGGCATTGGTTTGGCGAATAAACTCATGCGACAACCCCCTGCTTGATACGAACGCGGTAATTCGTAAGCACATCAACGCCAAGTAGGAAGAACAGCAACATGCCTTGAAACACCTGTATCGCGGCTTTGGGCAGCCCGAGCGAGGATTGCGCCACATCGCCGCCAATATAGGTCAGTGCCATCAGCGCGCCCGCGAACAAGATGCCCACCGGATGCAATCGGCCCAAGAATGCCACAATAATGGCCGTGAACCCGTACCCGACGTTGAAATCGATGCTCACCAAGCCCGCAGGTCCGGCGACTTCGGTCAATCCCGCAAGCCCCGCCAATGCGCCCGACGTGCCCAGACAGAACAAGATCAACCGCGCTGGGCTGACGCCGGAAAACGCTGCCGCCCGCGGCGCTTGGCCCGCCAGTTTGATCTGGAAGCCGAGGATGTGTTTGGCAAATAGGATATAGGCAAAGATCACCCCGATCAGGGCAATGACGACGCCCCAATGCATGCCGTTGGATTGGTCGATCCAACTGCTTGCCGATGAATATTGCGACAGATTGCGCGATCCCGGAAAGCCGAACCCTTCGGGGTTTTTCATCAATCCGAGCGCCATTGACGCCAGCAATTGCTCCGCGACATAGACCAGCATCAGCGACACAAGGATTTCGTTGGTGCCGAATTTCACCCGTAACACGCCCGGTATCATCGCCCATGCGAACCCGCCAAACGCGCCCGCAAACAGCATCGCCGGAAAGATCAGCCAGCGTGCTTCCATCGGATACAGTGCCAGCGCGACGCCCGCACCACAAAGCGCGCCGATGATGTATTGCCCCTCGGCCCCGATGTTCCAGATGCCCGCTTTGAACCCCAACGACAGGCCCAACGCGATAGCAACCAAAGGCGCGCCCTTGATCAACAGTTGCGGCAGATAGAAAAAGTTGAACTCGCCAAACAGCGGTTCCCAGAAAATTTTGCCCAATGCCTCAATCGGCGGCTTGCCAAGCAGCCCAAACAGCGCCGCACCAAAAATCATCGTCAGGATCACCGCCACAATCGGTGCTGCAAAGGTCCAGAATTGCGACGGCTGCGGGCGTTTTTCCAGCGCGATCATGACCGCACCTGCAACATCATTGGCATACAGGGTGTGTACAGGTTGTGTACGCTGTGTGTCCGCTCAAAATCAGTCAACATGGGCGACCTCCATATCATGCGCGCCGCCCAACATCAGGCCAATTTCATCGACCGTCAGACCCTGCGCAGGGCGCGGTTTGCTCAGCCGTCCCTCGTTCAAGGCGGCAAACAAATCCGAAATTTCCATAAGTTCATCAAGGTCTTGGCTGATCACAATGACGCCCGCACCATTCGCCGCAAGGTCCAGCAACGCCTGCCGGATCGCCGCCGCCGCACTCGCGTCAACGCCCCAAGTTGGCTGATTGACGATAAGGATCTGGGGATCCTGAAGAATTTCCCGCCCAATGACGAATTTTTGCAGGTTACCCCCCGACAAAGACCGCGCCGCATTGCCCGGTCCGGGCGTGCGCACATCAAAGCGTTCAATCACCTCTTCGGCAAAGGCGCGCGTCTTGCCCCAGTCAATAAATCCGTTCTTTGTCAAACCCTTACGCTTTCGCGCCGTCAGCGCCGCGTTTTCGGTCAGTGACATATCGGGCGCCGCCGCATGGCCCATACGTTCTTCTGGTGCAGCACAAATGCCCAAAGTCCGCCGCGCGTCGGGCGGGAGATGGCCAATATCTTGACCTAGAAAGCTAATTTGCCCTGGGCCAACCCTGATCTCACCCGACAGCACGCCCAACAATTCGTCCTGCCCGTTACCCGCCACACCGCCAATGCCGATGACGTCGCCAGCCCGAATATCGAGCGTGACATCTTTCAACGACGTCCCGAATTCAGCAGGGGATAGCGCGGACAAGCCTTTGATTTTCATTAGGGTTTCGCCAACAGCGCCAGCCTCACGGTTGGGCACATGCAACGTGCCACCAACCATCAGCTCTGCCATTTCGCGTGCGCTCGTTTCGCGCGGAATACAGGTGCCCACGACGTGTCCCAATCGCAGGACTGTCGCGTGATCACACAGGGCGCGAATTTCCTCAAGCTTATGAGAAATATAAAGAATTGCTGTGCCTTCGGATTTTAACTTGCGCAAGGTTTCAAACAACACGTCGACTTCTTGCGGTGTTAAAACGGACGTTGGCTCGTCCATGATCAAAACCTTTGGGTCTTGCAGAAGGCAGCGAATGATCTCGACCCTCTGGCGCTCCCCCGCACTCAGATCACCCACGATTCGTGTTGGATCAAGCGGTAAACCATAGGTCTTCGAAACATCCGTAATGCGCTGGGCCAAGTCACGCATAGGGGGTGGATTTTCCATCCCAAGGGCGACGTTTTCTGCGACATCTAATGCCTCAAACAATGAAAAATGCTGAAAAACCATGGCGATACCCGCGGCACGCGCAGCGCGTGGTTCGGCTGGGCTGAACGGCACACCGTCTAGCGTCATTGTGCCGCTGTCGGGCTTAACCAATCCGTAAATAGTTTTGACTAAGGTGGATTTTCCAGCGCCGTTTTCACCAAGCAAGGCGTGGACTTCACCCGCCGCGATATTAAACGACACGTCCGAATTGGCGACAACACCGGGATAGGCTTTGGTCAGCCCGTCAAGTTTCATAAGCGGTTCGGTCATCCGGCGCGTTCCCCTGCTTTAGTGTCTGTAGTGATGTCAGCTGACGCCAAGATTAGCGTGGCCGCGACGCTTACGGCAATGGCCTGCGGGTGCTTTCCAAGCGATGGATCACCGATCGGGCACGCAATGCGGGCAATGTGTTCGCCGCAATGCCCCATTGAGGCGAGCCTTGATTGAAACCGCGCCCATTTGGTTGCTGATCCAATCAGACCGACACTGCCAAATCCGTGCCGCAGCAGCGCATCGCAAAGCGCGAGATCAATGTCATGTGAATAGGTTAGGATCAGGTGGTCGCCATCTTGCGGCGCATGCGCCACGGCGCGCACCGGATCGTTTGCCACGAGCGGTGAAACATTGGCGGGCAAAGTGTCGGGCATCCGGTTTGCGGCTGTGTCGATCAACGTGATGTGACGGTCGTTAAGTGGCGCGAGAACGCCAGCAATCGCACGCCCCACATGGCCCGCGCCCCAAATCCAGAGCGGTGCCTCAGTCGGTTCAAGCGCCACAGCGTCATGGCTGAAATCCAACGTAACAGCACCGCCGCAACACTGCCCCAAATCGGGACCGAGCGGCATCGTTCGCTGTTTTTTCCGTTCACCACCCGCCAGCATCCGCCGCGCGATATGTGTGGCCTCAAACTCTAACGCGCCGCCGCCAATCGTCCCGTCCTGACGGTCCGCCCAAACCCGCATCGTCGCGCCTGCGTCACGGGGAACGGACCCTTTGGTGGCGGTCACGGATACGGTTATAAAATCGCTCACGCGCGGGATCGCTTCACGGCTTGCAACACTTCTTGCGCCGTCGCGGGGGCTTGCAGGTCAGGATATGTCGGCCCGCAGGCAGTGCAGGCGTTGGCCAAGGCCAAATGCGCCGAAATCCCCAACATGAATGGCGGTTCACCAACGGCCTTAGATCGGTAAATCGTTTCCGCCGGATTTTCGCCGTCCCACAGCGCGACGTTGAACACGTCTGGACGGTCCGAACAGGCAGGAATTTTGTAGGTGGATGGCGCATGGGTCCGAAGACGACCTGCGCCGTCCCAAACCAGTTCTTCTGTCGTAAGCCAGCCTGCGCCTTGGACATAGCCGCCTTCAATCTGGCCGATGTCCAGTGCGGGGTTCAACGACGCGCCCGCATCGTGCAAGACATCAACCCGCAACAGGCGATTTTCACCAGTCTGCGTGTCTATCACGACCTCTGAAATTGCCGCTCCATAGGCGAAATAAAAGAATGGTCGGCCTTTGCCCGCGATGCGATCCCATGCGACGTCTGGGGTTTTGTAAAACCCTGTTGCGCTCAGGCTGACGCGGTTTTCGTAGGCGATCTTGGCAGCCGCGGCAAACGACATTCCTTGATCGTCGACAAAGACCTGCCCATCGCGAAACGTCACTGCGTCAGGTTTGACCTGGTGCAATTCTGCAAGGCAGGCGGCGATCCTGTCGCGAATAATATCGCAAGCGTTCTGCACAGCCATGCCGTTCAAATCTGTCCCGCTCGACGCGGCCGTGGCGGATGTGTTGGGAACTTTGCCTGTGTCGGTCGCGGTGATCTTGACCGATGCGATATCGATCCCGAACCGCGACGCCGCCACTTGCGCGACTTTCTGGAACAACCCCTGTCCCATCTCGGTGCCGCCGTGGTTCAGTTGAATTGAACCGTCCTGATAGACATGCACCAATGCGCCCGCCTGATTTAGATGGGTCAGCGTGAACGAAATCCCGAATTTCACAGGGCTGAATGCGATCCCTTTCTTAAGGGTTGCATGGCTGTTGTTCCACGCAGAAACCGCCTGTCGACGCGCGTCATAGTCCGCGTCGTTCAACAGTTTGTCCGTCATTTCGTGCAGGATAAAATCGGTGACATCCATATCGTATGGCGTCGTGTTGTCGCGCTTTGGTGCTGTCGGCGAGTGCGCGCCAGAAAACCGATGCGCACCGCCCGAACCAGACGCCACACTGACCGCGCCACGACGCGCAAGGTCGCCAGTTTCAATCTTCTTTCCAGGCTTCATCTTGGCCGGAAAACTCCCCCCGGAGGGCCCGCCCGCCGCAGGCGCCGCAGCGTAATAATTGATGCGCCGCACCTCGCAAGGGTCTTTGCCCAACACATGCGCCACGTGATCCATCACCCGTTCAATGCCGAACATGCCTTGCGGCCCGCCGAACCCGCGAAACGCTGTCGCACTTTGCATGTTCGTCTTGAGCCGGTGTGATGTGATCCGTGCAGCGGGCAGCAAATAGGCGTTGTCGGCGTGCAACATCGCCCGATCCGCCACCGGAAGCGACAAATCCTGCGCCCAACCGCAGCGGGTGTAATGGGTGAAATCCACGCCCGTCAGCCGTCCGTCATCGCCAAACCCGACATCGTAATCGATGCGAAAATCGTGGCGCTTTCCGGTGATTGTCATGTCATCGTCGCGGTCATAGCGCATTTTGCAAGGCTTGCCCGTCAACTGCGCGACGACAGCACAACTCACCGCAAGGGCGTTGCCTTGGCTTTCTTTACCACCAAACCCGCCACCCATGCGGCGGATTTCGACGCGCACTGCATGCATCGCCACGCCGAGGCTTTCGGCGACTTTATGTTGAATCTCCGTCGGGTGCTGGGTGGATGACTGCACCACCATATCGCCCCCTTCTTGCGGCAGCGCGAGTGCGGCTTGTCCTTCAAGATAAAAGTGTTCTTGCCCGCCCATTTCAAGGCGGCCAGTCAGGCGGTTTGGGGCTGACGTGAGCGCGGCGTCAACGTCGCCTTTGGTGTAAATGCGCGGGCCGTCTTCAAACCGTGCATCCGCTGCAAGCGCGTCTTCGATGCTCAGGATCGGGGTTTCTTTTGTGTAGTCGATGTCGCCTTGCCGCGCCGCAAATCGCGCCTGCAGATGCGTGCGCGCCACAACCAGAAAGATTGGCTGACCAAGATAATGTATCGTGCCGTCCGACAACATCGGTTCATCATGGATCGACGGCGATACGTCGTTCGCAAAGGGCAGATCATTGGCCGTCAGAACCGCCACCACGCCGGGGGCGTTCTTAACGGCGTCTAGGTTCATCGAGCGGATGGTACCGCGCGCGATGGTGCTGGTCCCAAAGGCCAGATGCAGCGTGCCACTGGGCATGGGGACGTCGTCAACATATCGGGCCGTGCCGGTGACGTGCAGTTTCGCGGCATCATGGGGTAGGGGTTTGGAAACACTCATGCGCGGACCTCCAGAACATTGGTCTGTTTGCCGTTCAGGTCATCGAAATAGCGGCGCAGTTGTCCTTGTGCGGCTTCCATCCGGTACGCGGCTGAGGCGCGCATGTCCGACATAGGTTGGAAATCATCCGCAAGGGCGATGGCCGCCGTCTCGATGCTGCCCGATGACCAAGGCTGTCCGACCAGCGCGGCCTCTGCCAACGCTGCGCGCTTTGGGGTGCCTGCCATGCCGCCGAACGCGATGCACGCGGCGTTGATGATGTCGTTCTCAACTGTCACATTAAAGCAGCCGCACACCGCTGAGATGTCTTGATCAAATCGTTTGGACAGCTTGTAGCAGCGTAACGCTGGGGCAGATTTCGGGATCGTCACGGCCTCAACAAATTCACCCGCCTTACGGTCTTGTTTTCCATATTCGATAAAAAAGTCCGCGATCGGCAAATCGCGCCGCGTGTCGCCGTGGCGCAGATGCAGCGTGGCATCGAGCGCAATCAGCGCGGGCGGATTATCCCCGATCGGGGACCCGTTGGCGATGTTGCCGCCGATCGTCGCGGCATTGCGCACCTGTTCGGACCCATAGCGGCGGATCATGTTGGCGTAGGACGGATGCAGTGTTCGCACGGCGGCCAACACATCCGTCATCGTCACCGCCGCGCCAATGCGCAGCGCGTCGCCCAGATCATCAATTTGTTGCAGGTCGGTGCACCTGTTCAAAAATGCGACCTCCCCCATTTTGCCGGTCTTGTCGCGAAAATCTTTGGTAACCCAAAGACCGACATCAGTGGCACCGGCAATCAGCGTGCCGTCGGGATTGGCCATGTACCACGCCGCGACGGCATCACTGGTTTCTGGCGCTGGAATGTCTGTTTTGTCACCATGGGGAACGCGTGACGGATCGCGCATATGATCAGGAACGGGCATGCCCTCTGATGCTTGCGCGGCGCGCACAATCGGCGCGTATCCGGTGCAGCGGCACAGGTTGCCGGCAAGCACATCGTCGTGGTCGGTGCGCCCGTTCAAATGGCCCGTCGCCATGGAAACCACAAACCCCGGCGTGCAAAATCCGCATTGGCTGCCGTGGTTGTCGATCATCGACTGTTGGACCGGGTGCAACGTGCCGTCTGGCGCCGCGAGGCCTTCGACAGTGCGTACCGATTTGCCGTGAAGTTGCGGCATGAACAGGATGCAGGCGTTGAG
>JAGGNB010000105.1 GCA_017886375.1 Octadecabacter sp. | reverse complement strand
ACGGTAAATTTCCCCGTGCTGATGTCGAACGCTGACATTTCCGGCGAACCGCTGCTGTCTGACGCGATTCAGAAATCCGTAATCATCGAACGTGGCGGCGAACGTATCGGCATGATCGGCCTGACGCCGCAAAACACGGACGAGCTTGCCTCGCCCGGTCCCAACGTCATCTTCACGCCCCCCGCTGATGCAGTTCAGGCCGAGGTTGACCGCCTGACGGCTGAAGGCGTGAACAAGATCATCGTTCTGTCCCACTCCGGCTACAACGCTGATATTGCGATTGCCGAAGCGACAACAGGCGTTGACGTGATCGTCGGCGGTCACTCCAACACCTATCTTGGTGACGACGAAGATGCCGTTGGCCTGTATCCGACAATGGTCGGCGACACCGCCATCGTGCAAGCCTATGCCTACGGTAAATTCCTTGGTGAATTGAATGTTACCTTTGACGACGACGGTATGATCACCGAAGCCTCTGGCGAAGCGATCATCATCGACGGAACCGTCGCCGAAGACGCGACCGCCAAGGCGCGTATCGCTGAACTGGCGCTGCCACTTGACGAAATCCGCAACCGTGTTGTGGCTGAAACCGCTGGTGTCTTGACGGGTGATCGCGCCGTCTGTCGCCAGATGGAATGTGACATGGGCAACCTGATTGCGGATGCGATGCTGGCACGTGTTGCTGATCAGGGCATTGATATCGCGCTGCAAAACTCAGGTGGTATCCGCGCGGATATCGATGCGGGCGAAGTGACGATGGGCGAAGTGCTCACGGTGCTGCCGTTCCAGAACACGCTGTCCACGTTCCAGATTTCGGGGGAAACCTTGATGGCCGCTTTGGAAAACGCAGTGTCCCAGCATGAAGACGGCTCCGGTCGGTTCTTGCAGATCGCGGGCATGACCATGACGGTTGATCTGTCCATGGAGCCGGGCAGCCGCATTTCCGATGTGATGATCGGCGGCGTAGCCCTCGATATGGCGGCGACCTATGGTGCTGTGTCCAACAACTTCGTGCGCAATGGTGGCGACGGTTTTGATATGTTCGTATCGGCCGAAAACGCCTACGACTTCGGCCCCGATCTGGCCGACGTCACGGCGGAATACATTGCCGAAAATGCGCCCTATCAGCCCTACACGGATGGTCGCATCAACATGAAGTAAGGGGTCGATGCCTCTCACGTCTGAGCCCCGCTGCGCGCAATCGCGGCGGGGTTTTTCTTTGCGCCTGTGAAACGTCTTGGCTATCATGCCCCCATGGCGCACCCGCTTGAAGATCTTATCGATGCCCGCATTCGCGCTGCCCAGCAGGACGGCGCGTTTGACGATCTGGCAGGGCTGGGCAAGCCGCTTCTGTCCGCTGAAGACCCCGAAAACGCGCTGATGAACCGCCTGATGCGCGAAAACGGGGCTGTGCCGGAATTCGTGTCGCTTTCGCGCGAACTTGAGCGTTTGCGTAGCGAACTGGCGGACGTCACAGACCGCACCAAACGGGCAGACATTCTCAAAGATATGTCGCTGATGGACGCCAAGATCGACCTTGCACGCAACGCGTATCGCAAATGATGGGGCATTAAGGGATGTGCGGACGCATGGCCATAACGCTGCCCCATGATGCTATGTCGCAAATGTTCGCAGCTGCCCCCGCGAACGATTTACCCGACGTGCCGAATTATAACGTTTGCCCGACAGATCAGGTCGCGTCGATCACCAGCACAGACGGCGCGCGGCACTATCGCCCGATGCGCTGGGGCTTTATTCCGCATTGGTATAAAAAGGCGAATGGTGGCCCGTTGCTGATAAATGCCCGTGCTGAAACCATCGCTGAAAAGCCAGCGTTCAAGGCGGCATGCCGGACCCGACGCTGCATCATCCCCGCGTCGGGGTTTTACGAATGGACGCGGTTGGACGACGGCACAAAATTGCCGTGGTATATCCAACGCAGCGACACAGCCCCGATTGCATTTGGCGCGATCTGGCAGGACTGGGCGGACGATGAAGGCGTGGTGGCTGCAACGGTGGCCATCGTCACGACCGGCGCAAACGACGCCATGGGCAAAATCCACCACCGCATTCCCGTTATTCTTGAACCTGATGACTGGGCGCTTTGGCTCGGCGAAGACGGTAAGGGGGCCGCGACGCTAATGCAGGCCACGGGCGAAAATACGTTGAAATTCCATCGCGTGGATAGGGCGGTCAATTCCAACCGCGCGTCGGGTCCGGACTTGATCGACCCTCTGGATGTTTGAAACAGATGCCTGTTTAGCGATATAATGGACCATAAAAAGAATGATCGGGGCATGATACGAAGTTTGAGGAGCCCAAGAAGCATGGGCACGATAGGCATCACGCTTGCCGATCTGCTAGGTTGAAGCCTTCATAGGTAGGGACGTTCGACAAGACGTCGCAGCCTTCAACACCAAATTTTTTGGGGAGTGCACCGTGCCGCAATATAAAACACCTGGCGTTTATGTCACCGAATTAGACGCGTTTCCCAATTCAGTAATCGAAGTGCCAACTGCCATCCCAGTCTTCATCGGCTACACGCAGTTTGCAAAAACCGGAACCACCGATCTGACGAATGTTCCGACGAAGATCAGCTCATTCGCTGAATACCAACATCTCTTTGGTGGCGGGCCACACCTGACGGTGGCGCAGGACAAGACAACGGGTCGATACACCTGCACAACACCTTTCCTGATGCACCGCGGTATGAAGTTTTTCTACGATAATGGCGGTGGTGATTGCTACATTGTGTCGGTGGGTCCCTACACCGACGCCACAGGCAAGGCGGTCGTGCCGAACAAGGACGTCATCATTGGCGCACTTGCGCCGCTTGTGGCAACGCAGGAGCCCACAATGGTGCTAACACCGGACGCCGCGTGGATGAAAGTTGACGCATGGGGTGCGATTGCCAAAGAGGTCCTGAGTCATTGCGAGACGATGGCAAGCCGGATTGCGATCCTTGATCTGGTTGGTGGCGATCAGAAATTTGGCGATTCGAGTGCAAACGACCCTGTCAAAAATTTCCATGGTAATGTGGGCGCTGACGGGCTGGGCTATGGGGCCGCCTATTACCCTTGGCTGAACACCAACCTGATTGAGAGCGCGGAGATCACGTTTCTTAACCTCAGCGATGATCTGAAATTGTCAGTGCAAAAGAAGGTTACGGCTGAGGCCGATGACACGAACAATCCCAACCCAAGATTGAAGACACTTTCGGCGAGCATCACGACAGTCGAAACTGGTGACGGTGCATCGATCCCTCACCAAACGATGTTGCAAGTAAGCCCCGCCTACGCGGCGACCATGCGCGAGGTGCTTGCGGCGATCAACGTCATGCCGCCAAGCACCGCCATGGCCGGTGTCATCTGCCAAACTGATAGTAACATTGGCCCGTGGAAAGCACCTGCGAACATGTCGATTGTAAATGTTGTGTCCCCTACAATTCATATCACGTCGCAAGAACAAGAAGCCTTGAATGTGCCGCTGAACGGCATGGCTATAAATGCGATCCGCACGTTTGCAAATCGTGGCGTGTTGGTTTGGGGCGCGCGCACCCTTAACGGCAACAGCCAGGATTGGCGTTACATTTCAGTGCGCCGGACGATGATCTTGATCGAACAATCTGCCAAGATCGCCTGTGAGGCGTTTGTGTTTGCTGCCAACGACGCCAGCACATGGGCAGCGCTTAAGGCGGTGCTCGAAAACTTTCTTGCGAATTTGTGGAAACAAGGGGCACTGCCCGGGACCAAACCAGCGGAAGCATATTGGGTCTCTGTGGGTCTTGGATCCACGATGACCGCGACTGATATCCAGAATGGTCTCCTCAACGTGACCATCGGGGTGGCTGTGACCCGTCCGGCGGAATTTATCGTTTTGACGTTAAAGCAGCAGATGCAAACATCGTGACGCCCTTTTGGGCTTGTTGTCAGTTGCGTTGGACCGCTCTTGAAACCCCGCAGACCCGAACCCATTGATATGAAGTTGAACCAAAAAATAAGACCGCAACTTGTCTGACATGGGGGACGAATGAAAAGAACCAACGGATCCAACTATCCGACGCGTCACGGATACATGTCCGAAAAAATTCAGCGTGACTACATCACCGCGGCCATCGCGAAAAACCTACTGCCAGCCGACGCACATCGCATGTCCCATATTATCTCGCTGACCGCGTCACGTGATGTGTCCACGCCTATCCAGTTTTGGCAGCTCTACTCGGTGCTGGGGCAGGATCCGATCGTCACTATTGTGCAGAATTTCTATGAGAGGGTTTTTGCAGACGAAGACTGGTTTAGGTCGGTTTTCGCGCGGGTTGGGGGTATTGGTCATCACATTAACACGCAGGCCTCGATGTGGATCGATGTCATGGGCGGAGGACCATATTATCACGGTGCGGAGTTTCGGTTGAGCTTCCATCATACCCACAACGCGATGCAGTTGATGAACGACAAAGGGGCAAAGCGTTGGTCCCAGTTGATGCGCGACACGCTTGATGCGTCCTCTGCGCAGATGACCGATGACCCGCGCATTCGCATAAGTATCAATACATTTCTGACCCACTTTATGACCAAATACGCAGAAGAATTCTCGTTCGAAAACCGGAGCGTCTTTGGCGAGACCAATCCGGCGATCAAAACTAGGGTCAATTTGATGAAATTGACAACGTCGGCCATCGAAGCTTTGAGCGAAAGTGACTTGAGCGACGCACTCGCTGATCGTGGTGTCGACGTCTCAAAATACCCTGACAAAGACGCGCTCGTGCGCAAGGCGCTCATGGGGTGATATGGGATTGGACAGATCTAGCGAACGCTGTCGTTTGGTGTATGGCCAATTAGATTATCCACCTGATGGCGCTGCGCCGCCTTTGGCTTTGCCGCGCTCGATATAGGCCGCAAGGCGGTCCGCCACAGTGGCGCTGTCGTGCGGTGCTTTGAAATCACGCAGGGTGTTTTGCCAGATGTTTGTCGCACGCTCCGCTGAAGACTTGGCGCCGTCATCACGCCATGCGCCGTGATTTCTGAGGTCCGACACCAACGGTTCATAAAAGGCGGTCTTGTAGCGATCCATGGTATGTTGAGTTGCGAAAAAATGCCCGCCCGGTTCGACCTCGCAGAGGGCTGACCACCCCAAACTTTCAGGGTCTTCAGGTGTTTTCTGGCACAGTTCCGCGATGGTTTGCAGGGCCTCAATGTCGTTGATGAATTTCTCGTAGCCGAACGTCAATCCTCCCTCCAGCCAACCTGCCGAATGCACCGTAAGGGTCGCATTTGCTTGCAATTGGGCCCAAAGAGCCATGTTGGTTTCCGTGGCGGCTTGCATGTCATTTGTGTTGGATGCGGCACCTGTTGCGGACCGCCACGGCAGACCGATGTGGCGCGCCAATTGCCCACTGCCGATGGACAGTTTGATATGTTCTGGCGTGCCAAAGGCAGGCGAGCCAGACTTCATATCCACATTTGAGCTAAACCCTCCGTAGGCCACTGGCGCACCTGGGCGGGCGAGTTGTGCCAGGGTGATCGCCGCCAAACATTCCGCGTGTTGCAGCACCAAAGCGCCTGAAATCGTGATCGGTGCCATTGCCCCTGCCAGACAAAACGGCGTGATGATACTTAATTGGTTGGCGCGGGCAAAATCGATGATCCCTTCGGCCATTGGCACATCAAGCTGGCGTGGGGAATTTGTGTTGATGACGGTAAAACACCAAACGTCATCATCAAAGGCCTGCGCGCCCATTTCGTTGCCAAGCTGGATCATCTCAAAGCTTTGCGCGACCTGTGCGCGCCCGCGTGCATAAACGAAGTTTGGTTTGTCGCCGCATTCCATCTGAATCCGCATCATCTCATAGTGTCTCAGCGCGGGCGCAACGTCTTGGGGTTCGGCGGATGGCCCAAAGACATGCATGACATCGAAAGACTGCTGCAGCTTGATCGTCTCCTCATAGGTTTCTAATGACCCCGCTCTGCGGCCTCGCACAAGGTCAGTCACATTGGGGCAGCCGGCACCGGGTGCAAACAGCATCGATCCGTCCTCAAACATCTGATCACGCAAGACGGACCGTCCGCGCAGGCGGTAGGAGGTTGGCGTGGTCGCCAAAGCGGCTTCGACCAGATCGGACCCGATCCGCACCATTTGCGTATCATGATCAACCAATGCACCGGCGGCCTCAAATATCTGCCGCGCCTCTGGCAGTAGCATTTTGATGCCAAGGTCTTGCACCACCTGCAAAGCCATCTCGTGAATACGCGCGACCCCATCCTCGGAGAATATCGCCTGCGGCGTGAACGGGTGCTGCAACTGGCGATAGCTGTGCGACCGTGGAGTTCCGGATGTGGTTGGTCTGGATCGTCCGCCGCGGCGTTTCATGCTCATGTCTTATCTTTCAATCTTTGAATAAGTACCTTGGCGATCTGGACAAGAAGGGTTGTTATACCTCACCCCGATTATCGATTCTGGGCGCCGTCATTTGTGCGTGTCTTGCAAGAAAGTCCCCAGCCGATCTATCCGATAGCCGTTGGGATAGGTCTTTCTGCGGCGTTTGGACACCAAGCGTGGTCGACGGCGTGCCGGTAGCAACCGAAGGACCTTGGCGCGCGTTTTGAGGGCGGCGATCACCAGATGTTCCAGCCAGCGGGCAGGGTCCGCAAACCCCATCGCCTGGCGCAGCGGTGCATCACACAGGGCATGGACAATCGGGCGGCAGAAAGGGACCAGCTGCCGTGGGAGATAAAATGACAAAAGAAGATCTCGGGTCGCCCCTGCGATTTCGCCATTGGTTGGCGCATACATGAAATGCTCCGCCTCATATGCGATCTTGTAGGCATCAAAGGCATCAAAACCCTGTGGGATATCGCTGATCCCCATCTTAGCGCCAAGCGCGCGATAATAGTGCACGCTGGCCTCGATCTCATGTGGTGTCAGGGGTCTGCGGCCGAACCGGTCCAGCCAGTGTTTTGGTTCCGTCACGAACGTCGACAAAACATAAAGCATGTCACCATTTGAGATGCGATAGCGGCCATGCATGTCATTGATGCGATCCATCGCCGCCTGCCCACGGTCACTGTCCTGCCCGTTCTCCCCGATCTCGCTCAGCAGTAATTCTGTGTCGTCATACCGTTTCCGGGTATCAACGCGAAACGCGCCGGTCTTTGATAAAAGCCCCGAGATCGACGGGACGCCGTAGGTGCGAAACAGCGCAAACTCCAACGCCTTTTCGATGTCCCATGCGAACTCATACGAACTAAGAAGATATACGATCCGCTCATACTCTGTGGACGGATCAAGCCGTTCTATTTCTTGTGACCAACGCGACATTGCAGACTCCGACACTGTTGCAAGCACAGCCATCATGTGTCGGCGCGGCGGGCAGGGCAACAGGGCCATTGAGCCTGACGCGCTTGAAAAACTACAGCGTCAGTAAACACTGAAAGCTGAGAGGGGCCGAAAAGGGGGGGGCACCCGCCGTATACAGCGGTATACTATCGACGCCGCGAGATGCTTGGATTAGTGTGCGCCAAATCCAATTTCATGGGGGCCCCAATGAGCGATATCATTTACACTAAAGTTGACGAAGCGCCGGAACTCGCGTCTGCATCGTTTCTTCCGATTATTCAGAAATTTGCTCTCGCGGCGGGGGTGTCAGTCGGGACCAAAGATATCAGCCTTGCAGGCCGCATTCTTGCGACCTTTCCAGAAAACCTAAGCGCGGCGCAGCGCCAATCCGACGATTTGGCCGAACTGGGCCAATTGGTGAAAACCGCAGATGCGAATGTCATCAAGCTCCCTAATATTTCGGCCTCGGTGCCGCAGCTGGTCGCCGCGATCACGGAACTTCAGTCGCAGGGGTTTGCACTGCCAGATTATCCCGAAACCCCCAAATCTGATGCGGACAAGGCCGTGCGTGCCAAATATGACGGCCTAAAAGGGTCTGCGGTGAACCCGGTTTTGCGCGAAGGCAACTCTGATCGTCGTGCGGCCAAGGCTGTGAAACGCTATGCACAACAGAACCCGCACCGGATGGGCGACTGGACGGCTGACAGCAAAACGCATGTGTCGGCGATGTCGGGGGGCGATTTTTTCTCGAACGAAACCTCAAGCACGCTGACGAAAGATGCGACAGCAAAGATCGTTCTGACCACGGCCACGGGTGAAACCGTTCTTAAGGAGGGGATCACTTATCCGGCTGGCACAGTGGTTGATGCCACGTTCATGAGTGTGGCCGCTCTTAAATCCTTCCTAGCGACTGAGATTGAAAAAACCAAAGCTGATGGGACATTGTTTTCACTGCATATGAAGGCGACGATGATGAAGGTCTCTGACCCGATCATCTTTGGCCATGCGGTTGCGGTCTTCCTCGCACCAGTCTTTGAACGTCACGGGGATGCGATGGCGGCCCTTGGTGTGAACCCGAACTCGGGTCTTGGCGATCTGTTGGCTCGCGTCAAAGACGACGCTGCGATCGTCGCTGCGATCGATAGCTGCATGGCGTCGCGCCCACCGATGTATATGGTCGATTCAGACAAAGGCATCACCAACCTGCATGTGTCGTCCGATGTGATTATCGACGCTTCAATGCCCGCGCTTATTCGTGCAGGCGGTAAGGGCTGGGGGCCAGACGGCAAAGAAGGCGACAGCAATTGCGTGATCCCTGACAATTCCTATGCGCCGGTTTACGACGAAACGATCAAGTTCTTCAAAGAGAACGGCAAGCTGAACCCGGCCACCGCAGGCACTGTTCAGAATGTTGGCTTGATGGCGCAAAAGGCGGAAGAATACGGATCACACCCGACCACGTTCGAGATTGCCGAAGGCGGCACCGTTCAGATGATCCTCGATGATGGCACTGTGCTGCACGAACATATCGTTGAGGCTGGCGATATCTGGCGTTCCGCGTCCGCGCGCAAAGCGCCGATAGAAGATTGGGTGAATCTTGCCATTGACCGCCAAAAGGCCGAAGGCTGCCGCGCCATTTTTTGGCTGGACGCGTCGCGTGCCCATGACGCCGAACTGATCGCCTACGTCAAACCAATTCTGGCCGCCAAAGGCGTGGCGGATAAATTTGACATTATGGCCCCCCGCGAGGCCACCCGCGTGTCATTCGAGACGATCACGAAGGGCGAAGACACGATTGCGATCACCGGCAATGTGCTGCGCGATTACCTGACGGATTTGTTCCCGATCCTTGAGCTGGCGACCTCTGCCAAGATGCTGTCCATCGTCAAGCTGATGAACGGTGGTGGATTGTTTGAAACTGGTGCTGGTGGCTCTGCGCCCAAGCACGTCCAACAGCTTGTTGAAGAAAACCACCTGCGCTGGGATAGCCTTGGCGAATTTTGCGCGTTGGGTGAAAGCCTGACGTTCCTTGCGGATGCCAAAGGCAACGAAAAGGCCCGAGTGCTTGGGCAAGCGGTCGATGTCGCGACCCAAGGCATTTTGGACCACGGGCATTCCCCGTCTCGCAAAGTGGGTGAGCCTGACAACCGCAACAGTCACTACTGGTTTGCACGGTATTGGGCCGACGCTTTGGCGGCTCAGACGAGTGACGCAGCGCTTGCCAAACACTTCGCCCCGATTGCCCAAGCACTGGCGGACAGCGAGGCGGTGATCCTCTCTGAACTCGCAAGCGTGCAGGGGCCTGCGGTAGATTTGGGCGGCTACTATCGCACCGATGCTGCAAGAACTGAGGCCGTGATGCGCCCGTCAAACACCTTGAACGGCATCATCGGTTAGGGTTGTCAAATTGAAGACTGGGCCGCGCTTTCTTGCGGGAAAGGCGGCCCTTTTTGCGATGAAGCGGCGGATGCGACGTCGGCAGAGCCAAAGTCGAATACACTAGGCATCTCATTTTTGGTCTCGCGTAAGACACCACC
>JAGGNB010000066.1 GCA_017886375.1 Octadecabacter sp. | reverse complement strand
CCGTCAGGATCAGTTCCGCCGCGCCGAAATCGACGCGTTGCGCGACACCCCGTATTTTATTGATCGCGCACAGGCGCTTTATGGCTATCCGCATTTCGTCTGCGACACTGGTGGGTCGATTTGTGAATGGGTCGATGCGAACGATCCAACCGACCCTGTGTTGAAAATGCTGTCCGACAGCTGCCTGATGGTTTGGATCAAAGGCAGCGATGATCATACGTTAGACCTTGTTCAGCGTTTCGACAAAGCCCCCAAGCCCATGGCCTATCAGCCGGATTTTCTTCTGGCCGCATGGAAAGAATATCTAATTGAAAACAAGATCGTAGAGGGTGATGTTGATCCAGATATGTTCATCCGCTGGACCTATGCGCGCGCGCTGGCGCACCGCCAACCCCGCTACGAAGCTATAGCAAAGAACTGGGGCATCGTCGTGCAGGCATCCGATATGGGGTCCGTGCGCGACGAAGCCGATTTTGTGGCTGTCATCGCGCAGGGCCTTGCGACACACGGCTAGCCCGCTTACCAGCCTTCCAACACAGGACCATTATTATGCCCATCCGCCTCCCCCGATCATTGCCCGCCTTTGACGTGTTGTCGCGTGAGGGCGTGATGGTGATGGGACAGACCGCGGCAGACCAACAAGATATCCGACCCATGCGGATCGGTATCCTGAACCTGATGCCCAAGAAGATTCAGACGGAAAATCAATTTGCTAGGCTGATCGGGGCCACGCCGTTGCAGATCGAACTGACTTTGATCCGCATGTCAGAACACGAGGCCCGAAATACGGCCGCCGACCACATGGAAGAATTCTACCGCACCTTCCAAGAGGTGAAGGATCAAAAATTTGACGGGCTTATCATCACCGGCGCACCGATCGAACACCTCGACTTTGAGGACGTGACCTATTGGGACGAGTTGTGTGAGGTTATGGATTGGACCCAGACCAACGTGCATTCCACCTTTGGGGTGTGTTGGGGCGGCATGGCGATGATCAACCATTTCCACGGCGTCAAGAAACACTTGCTAAGCGATAAGCTGTTTGGATGTTACCGTCACATGAACTTCGCCCCGCAAAGCCCTTATCTTAGGGGGTTTTCTGACGAAATGGCGATGCCTGTCAGCCGCTGGACAGAGATGAAGCGCGACGAGATTGACGCCGCTGGCCTGAAGACGCTGCTGCATTCCGACGAAGTCGGTCCCGCGCTGGTTGAGGACCCCGATCACCGTGCGCTTTATGTGTTCAACCATTTTGAATACGACAGCGACACCTTGAACCAAGAATACCTGCGCGATCTGGCGTCAAACCAGATTGAGGGTGCGCAGATAAAGGTGCCGGTAAACTATTTCCCCAATGATGATCCAACCAAATCGCCGCCAAATCGTTGGCGCAGCCACGCACATCTCCTGTACGGTAACTGGATTTCGGAGATTTATCTGACGACGCCCTATGACATTGATCAGATCGGGCTGAGCAGCACTGATCTGCGTGCTTCGTCCGGTAGCGATCCCGACGCTACGGAATAACTGAAACTCTGTCAGCGCGGTTTGCGTTTCTTTTCGCGAACCCTATGTAAAAGCGTGAAACATGAAACAGGTAGTGTCCGTGTCCATAAAAATAATCGCCACGCTTTCCATCGCCGCCCTTGCCGGATGTGCGGTTCTCACTGATCGCCAGTCTGGTGCCCGCGCGACTGCGTCAGAACGTGCGTTTCCACCGATGGGTCAGTTCATCGACGTGAACGGGCGTCAAGTGCACGCCGTCGTCGCTGGCAGCGGCCCTGATGTGGTGTTGATCCACGGCGCAGGCGGCAATACCCGCGAATTCACATTCGCCTTCATGGATCGATTGACCGACCGCTACCGCGTCATCGTGTTTGACCGTCCCGGACTGGGTTATACAGATCGCGTGTCTGAGGAGTTTGAAGGCGCATTCAACACCGCCGCCGAAAGCCCTGCCCAGCAAGCCGCGATGCTTCAGGCCGCAGCCGCACAATTGGGCGCGGACAAGCCGATCGTTCTGGGCCATTCCTACGGCGGCTCTGTTGCGCTGGCATGGGCGCTGAACCACCCGGACAACATCGCGGGTGTTGTCAATCTTGCAGGTCCGTCGCACCCATGGCCCGGTGATTTGGGCGCTTATTACAAGGTGAACGGGTCAGCCGTTGGCGGCGCGTTGGTGGCGCCAATGATCGCGGCCTTCGCGACACAAACACAGATCGAGGGCGCGATTGGGAGTATTTTCACGCCGCAACCCGCGCCGGACGGATATATGGATTACATCGGTGCGACCCTCACCATCCGCCCCGCCAGTTTTCGCGCCAATGCGCGGCAGGTGAATTCCCTGCGCCCGCATATCGTACAAATGGCAACGCGCTATGCGTCAGAGTTTACCGTGCCACTGGAAATTCTGCATGGCGATCTGGATACAACCGTGCCTCTCGAGATCCACTCAATCCCTTTGAAGGCCGCCGTGCCACAGGCCAATCTGACAGTGCTGGAAGGCGTCGGACACATGCCACACCACGCCGCGCCGGACCTGGTTGAGGCTGCGATTGATCGCATCGCGTTGCAAGCGCGATTGCGCTAAGCGGCGCGCGTCCGCATAGTGGCCCAAACCCCGACAGACGATATAAATATGAGGCCAATCTTATGACCGACCTGCCCTTTGACGGAGAAATCAGCCGCTATTTTCGCGAAGACGCGCCGCAACCGGTCCGCGATGAGATCAAGGGCAAGAAGAAGGGCGAAATCCTCGCCACTGAATTCCCCTATGCCGAGAAATGGAAACGGGCGCATTACGATGCCGCCCTCGACGCATTGCAGATCGAATTGGTCAAAATGCAAGCTTGGGTCCGTGAGACAGGACAGCGCGTCGCCATTGTATTTGAGGGGCGCGATGCTGCGGGCAAAGGTGGAACGATCAAACGCTTTCGCGAGAACCTGAACCCACGTGGTGCGCGACTGGTGGCATTGGGCAAACCAACAGAGGCCGAAGCCGGACAATGGTATTTCCAACGCTACATCCAACACCTGCCCACCGCCGGAGAGATCGTATTTTTTGACCGCTCGTGGTACAATCGCGGCGTCGTTGAAAAGGTCTTTGGATTTTGCAAGGATGTGCAGCGCGACAAATGGTTTGAACAGGTAAACCCGTTCGAACAGATGCTGGTCGACGAAGGCATCAAGGTTTTTAAAATTTGGCTGACGGTGGATCGTGCAGCGCAGTTGCAACGGTTTATGGACCGCGAAAGTGACCCGTTGAAGCAATGGAAACTCAGCTGGATCGACGTTGAGGGCCTGAAAAAGTGGGACGCGTACACCACCGCGATTGTTGAGACTTTGGACAAGACCCACACCGAAAACACGCCGTGGTTGGTTGTGCGCAGCGCCGACAAACGCCGCGCACGGGTGAACGCCATTCGCGCGGTGCTGCGCCAGTTGGATTACACCGGCAAAGATGCCAAAGCATTGGGTGAGGTCGATGACAAAATCGTCGGTGGGCCTGAATTTATAATGGAGTTTTCAGGTGGCTAAACGCGGCTATCATCACGGTGATCTGAAACGCGCCTTGGTCGATGGCGCGTTGCGTTTGATCGAAGAAAAAGGCCCGACGGGTTTCACCCTTTCTGAGGCGGCCCGCGAAGCCGGCGTGACCCCCGCCGCAGTCTATCGCCACTTTGAGGGGCGCGAAGATCTGATCGCCGAAGCGGCACGCCAAGGGTATGAGATTTTCGCCGATCTGATGGAATACGCCTACGCCAAAGGCCAGCCATCCGCGCTGGCGTCTTTCGAGGCCACGGGCCGTGCATATCTAGCGTTTGCGCGCAAATATCCCGGCCACTACGTGGCAATGTTTGAGTCGGGTATTTCGATCCAGCGCACGCCGGAACTTAACGAAGTGGCGACCCGTGCGATGGGCGTGCTGGAACGTGCTGCGGTCGAACTGTCCAAGCACATTCCAGAAGAAAAACGCCCGCCACCACAAATGTTCAGCGCCCATATTTGGGCCCTGTCGCACGGGGTCGTGGAATTGTTCGCCCGTGGTAGCCCGGGCACGAAATCACCGTTCCCGCCAGAAGAGTTGCTGGAATCGGGGATTGGGGTTTATCTACGTGGCCTGGGATTGGTAAAGCCGGACACTTAAGCTGGCGTCAACCCGAATTCGGATAGGCGTTTGGCACGAACTTCTAAATGGCGGGCAACTATAATGGACGGAATTCTGGCAATTTTATTCGCCGTGATCGGGCTGACTGATATGGCCTTAAACGACTGTCCGACAGGGTGTCTGGCGCAAGACAGTGCAGACCGGCGCCTTTATATCCAGACCGCTGGTGTCCAATTCAATGGCGACTGGCTGGGCAGCGAACTGGTTCTGGGATACGATTTTGACCGCAGTTATGGTCCGTTCCAGCCGACGATGTCAGTTTCCACCACTCATGAAGGTGCTGTTTGGGCAGGCGTTGGTGCCAAATGGCGTGTGAATGCGGGCAGCTCTGATGTGTTTTTTGAAGGGTCGTTGCAACCGGGTCTTTATGTCCGCGGCGATGGTCCGGAACTTGGCAGCGCGGTTCAATTCCGCTCCGCTCTGGGAATGGGTTACGAATTCAACAACGGTGGCGCGATCCTGATGAGCTTTGATCACCGCTCCAACGGCGACTTCCAACCTATCAATCCCGGGCTTGAAACATTGTCTATCCAGTACAGTTTCGTACTCGACTGATCCAAGCCACTGCACGAAAAAAGGGCGCAACCAACACGGTGCGCCCTTCTTCGTATCCGATGTTCTGAAGCTTAACGCTTGGAAAATTGGAAGCTCTTACGGGCTTTTGCTTTACCGTATTTCTTACGTTCAACAACACGACTGTCGCGGGTAATGAAACCAGCGGCTTTCAATGCTGCGCGCAAGGACGGGTCGAACAATTGCAGCGCTTTGGAAATGCCGTGCTTGACCGCACCAGCTTGACCAGACAAGCCGCCGCCTTTGACAGTTGCCATGACGTCGAATTGACCAGCAACGCCGGACACTTCGAACGGCTGCAACAAGATCATCCGCAGCACAGGGCGTGCAAAGTAAATCGTTTGGTCGCGACCATTGACGATGACCTTGCCGGAACCTGGCTTGATCCAAACGCGGGCGACCGCATCTTTACGCTTACCAGTGGCATAAGAACGACCAAGGGCGTCTTTGACAACTTCACGTTGAATTGTTGTGATTTGTGGTGTGTCGACAGTTTCGATGCTGTCTGCAACTTGGCCCAGCTCTTCGAGGGAGTTCACTTGATCGGCCATTATGATGTCCTCGTGTTCTTTTTGTTCATCGACGCAACGTCGAGAACTTCGGGCTTTTGAGCTTCCATACCGTGTTCCGTGCCAGCGAACACACGCAGGTGTGTCATCTGAACGCGGGACAAACGGTTGCCCGGCAGCATACGCTTAACAGCCTGCATGACGACACGCTCGGGATGCTTACCCTCGAGGATCTCACCGGTTGTGCGGGATTTGATGCCGCCAACGGTGCCAGTGTGCCAGTAATTCGGCTTGTCACGCTTGTTGCCAGTCAGCTGGATTTTTTCAGCGTTGATGACAATCACATTGTCGCCCATATCCATGTGCGGTGTGAAAGACGGCTTATGCTTGCCGCGAAGACGCATGGCGATAACGGAAGCAAGACGGCCCAGAATAACGCCTTCAGCGTCAACCAGGATCCATTTCTTCTCGATATCTGCCGGAGTAGCAGAGAAGGTTTTCATCGGTGTTTCCTAAGTGTTTGGACCAACCCCAAAGTAGATTGGTTGTGGTCCGATATTTGATTGGGCGGTTATAGCTGCGTATAACGGGCGGTCAAGTGTCGTGAATGGCAATAAGTTTATTCTTTTCAATGACTTAATAAAACGGTATTAATTTACCCCATGTAGATTAGCGATTTGGCGGGATTGAATAGGTCAGTGACGCCCGCGCGACGATTTTTTCTGGTGTGGTTTCGCTAAAGATCCGCCCTTCACAGACCGCCAACGTGCGGCCCAGTTTCAGCAGTTCCATTCGGCACAGCAACCGACCTGCCGCAGGCTTGCGCATGAAATCGATCGAACAATTGGTGGTGACCGCCAAAGCAACCGGCCCAAGGGCCGCTAAAATGCAAAAATAGGCACAGACATCTACCAATCCGAACATCGATGGGCCCGACACAGTTCCACCGGGACGCAAATGTTTGTCCGACGCGATCAGCGCCATGGTCACAAACGGTAGCGCAACCTCAACAAACTCGAAGTCGCCGACGACCTGTGGGAAGTCGCGTTCCAGAAACGTCTGAAGCGCTGCAGCATCCATCTTCATTTCCATAGCAATTCCCCAATTCGCGTCCTAGACTCGGGTTCTAATTGAGCTTGGCCCCCAACGCGAGACACAAGATGACCCACCTTACCCGCACCGACGCGAACGGGATCGCACATATCGAAATGACCGCACCAGCGCGACTAAACGCGCTGAGCGACGGGATGATTGCTGCCCTGCAATCGCAGTTCGACAGCCTGATGGAGGATCAGGACACCCGCGTCGTTATTTTGTCTGGCGCTGGCAAAGCGTTTTGCGCTGGCCATGATCTGCGTGAAATGCAGGCGGCACGGCAAGATACGGATGGGGGTGCTGCGCGCTTTGGCGATTTGTTCGACCGCTGCGCTACCATGATGCAAACGGTGCAAGCCCTGCCGCAGCCCGTGATCGCCCAAGTCCACGGGATCGCCACGGCCGCAGGCTGCCAGTTGGTCGCGACTTGCGATCTGGCCGTCGCCGCGCACAGTTGCAAATTTGGCGTCAACGGCGTCAACATCGGGCTGTTTTGTTCAACCCCGATGGTGGCACTCACCCGTAACATCGCCCGCAAACAGGCGTTCGAAATGCTCACCACCGGACGGTTTATTGACGCGGAAGAAGCGCAGAAGCTCGGCCTGATTAACAAATCCGTCGCAGACGATGAACTGGCAGATGCGACACGCGCCCTCGCCCAGACAATTGCCGATAAGCTGCCCATCGCCGTTAAGACGGGCAAACAGGCCTTCTACGAACAAGCCCAGATGAGCACGGCTGACGCCTACGCCTACACAGGCGCGCGCATGATCGAAAACATGCTAGATCAACAAACGAACGAGGGGATCAACGCCTTCCTTGAAAAGCGCGATCCTGACTGGTCGACCTAGTTTTGCCTTTGTCTCAAAAATATCCCGGGGGAGTCCGCAGGACGGGGGCAGCGCCCCACTTCCTATAACCCGTAAATCCCACCAAATTTATCTTCTAGGTAAGTCAAAAGTGGTGCTTCAGATGGTACAAATTCGCATGCTTTTTCAATGACCTCCCGCGGGGTATAAAGTCCGCCGTGTTGTTGCACATTATCGCGCAACCAACGGGTCGCATGGGATGTGTCACCGCGCGCAAGGGTACTGTCGACGTCCGGAACAGCCGCACGCATTGCCTCGTTCAGGCAACCGGCATAAACATTGCCCAAGCTGTAGGTCGGAAAGTATCCAAATAGCCCGACGGACCAATGCACATCTTGCAAAACGCCATTGCTCGCCTTGTCGACGGCAAACCCGAAATCAGCCTTAAACCGTTCGTTCCAAGCCGCTTCCAAATCGTCGACTTCGATATCACGGGCGATAATGGCGCGCTCCAGATCAAAACGCAGCAAGACGTGGAGGTTATACTGCACCTCGTCTGCCTCCGTGCGGATATAGCCGTTTTGGACACGGTTGACTGTCGCGTAAAACGCATCCTCATCGGCAATGCCAAAATCACCGAACGCGTCGCGCATCTGTCCATATAGCCAGCCGGTAAACGCGCGGCCGCGCCCGATTTGGTTTTCATAGATACGGCTTTGGCTTTCATGCACGCCCATCGACACGCCCTGCCCCAATGGGGTCAGTAGATAGTCGGGGTTGATGCCTTGCTCATAGGCGGCATGGCCAACCTCGTGAATAGTCGAATACAGGCAATTGAACGGATCGGTTTCGGATGTGCGCGTGGTTATCCGCACATCAAGACCCGAGCCGCTGGAAAACGGATGCACCGCCTTATCAACCCGCCCCTTGGCCATATCATATCCGAATGTCTTGGCGATCTGACGGCTGAGCTTCATTTGCGCGCCTTCATCGAATTTGCCTGACAAAGCGGCTGGCGCTGGTGCGTCCAGCACCGCCGCGCGCAAGGCCACCAAACGTGGGCGCAACGCGTCAAACATGGATGACAATTCTGCCGCCGTGGCCCCGGCTTCGTAATCATCAAGCATCGCGTCATAAACATCGCCACCCGCTGACAACGCAGCACCCTCTTCGCGTTTTAGCGATACGACTTCTTTCAACACAGGCGCGAACGCCTTGAAATCATCAGCCTCACGCGCCTCAGCCCATTTGCCCTGCGCTTGCGACGTGACACGTGCAATTTCGCTGGCCAATTTGGCCGGAACTTTGCTGGCACGCTCGAATGATCGACGGATATGGCGCAGCTGTGCCACTTCGACCTCACCGCTGGTTTCTGCCTTGGCCAGCCAGTCTGCCACCTGTGGGTCGGTGCGCCGCGCATGTAACACCGTCTCCATCGCGGCCATTTCCTCACCGCGCTGGGGGGCGGCATCGCGGGGCATCATCGTTTCTTGATCCCATCCCAGACGACCAGCCACTTGTGACAAGGCTTCGGTCTCACGCTGGAATACCATCAGATCTTGATAAGCTGACATGGGTTATTTTCCTCTAATGGATTGGGGGATCGGATAGCGGGCCAGATAGCGGCCCCGCAGGATGGCGACCCACAACAGAACCGCCGCGAATTGGTGCACAATTGCGATGTGTACGGGTGCCGAATACAGAACCGTCACAATGCCAATGACCATCTGTAGGGTTAACACCGCCAGCATAATATTGAAACCGAACCGTGTCTGACCATTGGGCGATTTGCGCCCACGCAGCCAGACAAGAACACCGAAAATGAACAGCAAATAGGCTGATATGCGGTGGATAAACTGCACCAACCCCGCGTCCTCAAAGAAATTGCGCCAAATGGGGGTGAGCTGGAACGGATCGGGCGGAAAAAAGCTCGCTCCCGTGCCAGTGGTCATTAACGGCCAGTTCGGAAAGCCACGCCCCGCGTCAATTCCGGCAACCAATGCGCCAAGAAGTATCTGCAAGAAAGTAAAATACATCAAGCCGGTGGACAGCCGGAACAGCCGCACATCCCCACCACGCCGCGTCTGCATCAAATCCGCCTCTCGGCGTCCTAACAAAAACACAAACCACGCGATGAACCCGAGTATGACAAACGCCAGTCCAAGATGCGTGGCCAAACGATACGATGCCACATCAACCATCCCGACTTGCAAACCGGAATGCACCATCCACCAGCCAATCGCCCCCTGCAATCCGCCCAAAGCGCCGATAAACACCAACCGACCGGTCCAGCCGACAGGAATTTGCCGCCGCACCAGAAAATAGACGAACCCCATCGCCCAAACGAGGCCGATGACACGCCCCAACTGGCGATGCCCCCATTCCCAATAATAGATCACCTTGAATTCGGACAGCGACATACCCGCGTTCTGTTCGATGTATTCCGGTATCTGTTTGTAGGCCTCAAACTCGGCCTCCCACGCAGCAACGGTTATTGGCGGCATCGCACCAGACACAGGTGCCCATTCGGTGATCGACAGCCCGCTATCGGTCAGGCGTGTCAGTCCGCCCACGATGATCATGACCACAACCAGTGTAAACAACATCATCAGCCAAACGCGAATAGCCCCGCGCGCGCCTTTGCCACCGGCATCGATGCCACCGGGGGCCGCCAAAGGCTTTTGAATGTCGCTCACATCTTCGAAAATACTGCGCGTCTTACTCGCCATCTGAGACCTCAATTTTGCTTAGCTGAGACTTATGCCGCGCCATAGCGCTCGGCAACCCGCCAGACCAATTCGCCACACCCCCGTCA
>JAGGNB010000150.1 GCA_017886375.1 Octadecabacter sp. | reverse complement strand
ATGCATGACTACGCTTATGCCGCCCAATCTAAGGGCACGAACCCACCCGAGCTTGAAGGCCGCATGGCTGAATTTCGCAGCGCTATTGCGGCCGCTTTGGACGATGACGTGGACGAAGTTCTGGTCGTTGGCCATTCATCCGGTGCGCATTTGGCGGTCTCGATCCTTGCGGACTTGATCCGTGATGGCGGGGTCCCCAAGCAGGGTCCTGCGCTTGGTTTCTTGAGCCTTGGACAAGTTGTGCCCATGATTAGTTTTCTGCCCAAAGCGGATCGTTTGCGCGCAGATCTGCACTATCTATCCGCCCGCGATGAATTGGCTTGGGTTGACGTGACCGCCCCCGGCGATGGCTGCGCGTTTGCGCTGTGTGATCCGGTTGCGGTGTCCGGCGTGGCACCGGACGGGCAGAAATGGCCGCTGGTGATTTCGGCAGCCTTTACGCAAACCCTAAGCCCTGAACGCTGGAAAGAATTGCGCTGGAAATTCTTCCGACTGCATTTTCAGTATCTTTGTGCGTTCGACCGCGTCGGGGATTACGACTATTTCAGCATCACGGCGGGGCCACAAACGCTGGCAGACCGCTTTGAGGGTCGCGCCCCGTCCAAATCACGCATTGACGTCCCCGCATCCAAGTTTACCAGTATGAATTATGATCCCGCCAAAACCCCTCTCACGTCCTGAAAAGGTCTCCCTTTGGCGCTATCTGAAATTATTTCGCCAAGACATCCTGTCGGCGCAACCGGCAAAGCTGTACCGCGCGTGGATGGCAGAATTTCGCACGCCGTTCTTTCGCAGCTATCTGGCGAACGATCCGGCGTTGGTGAAACGGGTCCTGAAAGAACGCCCCGATGATTTCCCGAAATCTGATCGCGTCGGCGCGGGGCTGCGCCCGTTGTTGGGCAATTCAGTTTTTCTGACCAACGGAGAGACTTGGAAACGCCAGCGCCGCATCATTGATCCCGCGTTTGAGGGCGGGCGACTGCGCGGCACGTACGGCGCGATGTATGCCGCAGGCGAGGCAGCGGTTGTACGAATGGCCGCGAATACCGGCGTGCAGGATATCGAACCCGAAACGTCCCACGCTGCCGCTGACGTGATCTTTCGCACGCTGTTTTCGATCCCGATTGAAGACGAAACCGCGACAGCCGTGTTTGAGAAATTCCGCGATCATCAGCGCACGCAGCCAATTTTAAACCTGCGCGCTTTTATTCCCGGTCCGCGCTGGATGCCGCGGTTTTTCAGCCGTGCGACGAAATCCACGGCGCGCGATATTCGTCGTCTGATCACCGATCTGACAGAACGGCGGATGTTTGAAATTGACGCTGGAACAGCGCCCGATGATCTTGCGACCAAAATCATGACGACTGCTGATCCGGTCACAGGCCAGACGTTCAGCACGCAAGAAATGGTCGATCAGGTGGCTATTTTCTTCCTTGCGGGGCATGAAACCAGCGCGTCGGCCTTGGCGTGGACATTGTATTTGTTGGCGATGCATCCCGATTGGCAGGATCGATTGGCGGATGAGGCAGCGGCCGTTACCCCCGATTTTGCCAGCGTGTCAAAACTGCGCGTCAGCCGTGATGTGTTTCGCGAAGGTTTGCGGCTGTATCCGCCGGTTCCGATGATGGTGCGCGAAACCAGATGCCCCGAAGACATGCGGGGCCGCGCCGCGCCGAAAGGTGCGCAAATCGTGCTAAGCCCGTGGCATCTGCATCGCCATGAACGTCTGTGGGACAATCCTGACGGGTTTGATCCGACGCGGTGGGGCACTGAAAACGGCAAGCAATGCCAGCGTGACGCCTATATCCCGTTTTCTGCCGGACCGCGCGTTTGCACTGGCGCGGGGTTCGCCATGGTCGAAGGGCCACTATTGTTGTCGATGCTGGTCGCGCGGTTCCGGTTTGAATTGACCGACCGTGTGCCCGTGCCCGTCGCACATTTGACGGTGCGCGCGAAAGACGGGATATGGCTGAAGATCACGGAACGGAATTAATGCCGTCGCTTTTCAGGGCGTTCAGCACAAATACTCGGATGGCGGACGCAAGTCCGATATCGCCGCGGGATTCGTCAATCTCAATCGCCAAGCCGTTTAGGGTTTGATTACGCTGAGCGGCGATGCGGCGAAATTCCTGCCAAAATTCCGGCTCTAACGAAATCGACGTGCGGTGTCCGCGCAGGGTGACGGAATGTTTGGCAGGGCGCTGTTGTGGACCCGTGGTCATTCGTCCTCGAATTTTAGCTGATCAAGCTGGAACTTGGCGCGACCGTCGCGGGCAGTTTCGGCCAGTCGTTCCGCCTTGGTGCGGCCAAATTTGGTAGCATTCACGTCAGCTTCGGCTTTTTTTGCAGTGAGTTCGCGGGCTTTTTTGACTTTGTTAAGGTTAACAATGCTCATCTATTTCGGGCCGATCATGTCTTCTGGGCGTACAACGCGATCAAAGGTTTCTTCATCAACAAATCCAAGCGCGACTGCTTCGACCCTTAGGGTCGTGCCGTTCTTATGGGCGGTCTTGGCGACTTTGGTGGCGTTGTCGTAGCCGATTTCGGGTGCCAGTGCCGTGACCAACATCAGTGATTCTTTCATCAGCGTGTCGATCCGCGCCTCGTTCGCTTCGGTGCCCGCAAGCATCCGCAGGGTGAAACTGTCCGCCGCGTCACCCAAAAGCTGCATGGATTGCAATAGGTTATACGACATCATCGGGTTGTAGACGTTAAGTTCAAAGTGTCCTTGCGATCCAGCAAAGCCAATCGCCGCATCATTGCCAAGGATATGGGCGCAAACCTGCGTCATGGCTTCGGCTTGGGTCGGGTTCACTTTGCCGGGCATGATCGAACTGCCGGGTTCGTTTTCGGGCAGGATCAATTCGCCCAAACCGGATCGCGGGCCAGAACCAAGGAACCGCATATCGTTGGCGATTTTGTAGCACGCCATGGCCACCGATTTGATCGCACCTGACATGAACACCATGGCGTCGTGGGCGGCCAATGCCTCAAATTTATTGGGGGCAGTGATGAACGGCAAGCCAACGATATCGGCCATATGTGCCGCGACAGTGGTGTCCCAGCCTTTGGCAGTGTTCAGGCCGGTGCCAACAGCTGTGCCGCCCTGTGCGAGTTCATAAATGCCAGGCAGGGCCAGTTTGATCCGCGCGATACCATTGCGCACCTGCATGGCATAGCCGGAAAATTCTTGCCCCAAGGTCAGCGGTGTCGCGTCTTGCGTGTGGGTGCGCCCGATCTTGATGATGTCTTTGAACTTGGCGGCCTTGGCGTCCAACTCATCCGCCAGCTTTTCCAAACCGGGCAGCATGACGTCACGCGTCGTCATGGCAGCGGCGATGTGCATGGCTGTCGGGAATGTGTCGTTTGACGACTGGCCCATGTTGCAATGATCATTGGGGTGAACGGGGGTTTTGGACCCGATTTTGCCACCTAGCATTTCAATTGCACGGTTTGAGATGACTTCATTGGCGTTCATATTGCTTTGCGTGCCAGACCCTGTCTGCCAAACAACCAACGGGAAGTGATCGTCGAGCTTGCCGTCGATCACTTCACCAGCAGCCGCGATGATGGCGTCCGCCAAAGTCCCGTCAAGCTTGCCCGACGCCTTGTTTGCCATCGCACAAGCCTTTTTGATGACGCCCAATGCGCGCACGATCGCGACTGGCTGCTTTTCCCAACCGATGGGGAAGTTCATCAAAGATCGCTGCGTCTGCGCGCCCCAATAACGGTCACTTTGGACCTCAAGCGGGCCAAAGCTGTCGGTTTCAGTACGGGAATTGGTCATCGGGTCGTCCTCACGCAGGGGAATGTGGTTTTGTATACAGTCGTATGCCGTTTAACGGCGCGACCTGTGCATCGCAACCAAACAATGCGCGCACATTATTTGCGAAACTGATCCAAGGACACGATATCGGCGTCCTTTTTGGGTGCGTCTTTTTCTGGCTCGGCCATTACGTCCATCGGGGCTTCTGGTGTTTCGCCATCTTCGTCGTCTTGGGCTTCAAAGCGCAGGCCGAATTCAACGGACGGATCGACGAAGGTTTTGATCGCGTCGTAGGGCACATACAAAGGTTCCGGCTTGTCGCCAAAGCTCAGCGTGATTGAAAACCCTTGATCGGTCACTTTCAGGCTTTCGTATTGGTGCTGGATCACGATTGTCATCTCACCGGGGTAGCGGTCTGACAGCCAGTCGGCGATTTCGACGTCCGGATGCATTGTGTCAAACGTGATAAAGAAATGGTGGTTCCCCGGCAGGCCTTTGGCGCACACGTCGGTTAACACCTCAAGAATCAGCCCGCGCATCGCTTTGTGCATCAGGTTGCCGTAATCGATGGTATGAATTGTGTTGGACACTGGGGCAGCTCCGAATTTGTAGTCATCCCCACCATACGTGGTTCTGGTCCGGATAAAAGGGGTGGATTAGGTCAAAGGCATCATCGCGACGCCCGCAGCGGCCATAACAGCCAGTGTTCTTGTCATCCCCCATTTGCGCCACAACAAGAGTGCGGCGGCAAGCAGGGTTAGCAGGGCAGCGGTGATATTGAACGACGACCAGAGCGGCGCGAGGATGGTGAGCGGGCCAGATGTTACGCCCACCTCGTCAAACATCACGTGGGCCGCAAACCACAGCGACAGGTTGGCAATGACACCGACGACAGCGGCGGTGATTGCGGCCAATCCAGCGCGGATACGCGGGTAGCCATCCAGCCAGTCTATCAGCGGGGCGCCTGCGAATATCCAGATAAAACAGGGCACGAACGTTACCCAGACTGTCATCAGCCCCGCAAGCAATCCCAACGTCCAGCCGCCCTGCGCCGTGCCTGCCAGCAGGCCGACAAATTCGGTCACCAAGATCAGCGGGCCGGGTGTGGTTTCTGCAAGACCCAGCGCGTCGATCATTTGTGGCGTTGTCAGCCAGCCGTAATCGGTCACCACCGCTTGCGTCATATAGGCGAGCACGGCGTAGGCGCCGCCAAACGTCACAAGCGCGAGTTTTGAGAAGAACAGCCCGATTTCCAGCAGGAATGTTGCACCTGCGATCCATGCCATAAACAGCGGCGCGACCCATAAACAGCCACCAACAACGACGGGTGCGATGGATCGTCGCCACGGCAGGGCCGTTTTGATTGAGGAATGATCGCGGCACGTCCATGCGCCATAGGCCGCTGCCAACACGATCACCGCAGGAAAGGGCATGTTGAACAAAAACAGCGCCGCAAACGCGAGGGCCGCAACGATGCGGTGGTCCGTTTGCCCCAATGCGCGCCCAAGTAATTTACGGATCGCTTGAACGACGATGATAATGACCGCCGCCTTGATGCCGAGGAACGCGGCTTGCACCAGCGGCAGCGCCCCAAAGGACGCATAGGCAAAGGCCAGCACCGCGATGAGCAGCGCACCGGGCAAGACGAACAACCCGCCCGCGATGAGGCCTCCACGAAGCCCGTTTAATTTCCAACCCGCATAGGTCGCCAATTGCATCGCTTCCGGTCCGGGCAACATCATGCAAAACGACAGCGCCTTTAGAAAATCCGCTTGGCTTAGCAGCGGGCGGTCATCGACCAGTTCTTTTTGCATCAGGGCGATCTGGGCGGCTGGCCCCCCGAACGATAAGCAGCCGATGCGGCCAAATATCCGCACCATGTCCTGATTGGTCATGGTGCGTCTGGCAGGCTAGCGTGGGTTTCTTGGGCACCGTCCCGCGCCCAGCGGTACAGCGCATCATAAAGCGGCATGGCGGCGTCCAGTTGCGCATGATCATCGCGATACATACGCGACAGGCCAACGGAAAATGCCAGTAAACCAGCGGCTTGTGGGCTGTTGTTGCTGTCGGTATCAGCGGCGCGGATGATTTCGGACAGTCGGTTCAGCGCGTCGGTGCGCAGATCAAACAGGTCGAGCATGGCATCAAATGTGCAGTGACCGTCTTTGTGGGTCAGGACGACGTCGGGAATGTCAAACGGCGTGGCGCTGTAGCGGTCCGCGACACCCGCGACCCAGTCTGGGCTGACGAACATGAATTCGGCGTCCGCGTCAATAAATCGGCGGATCAGCCAAGGGCAGGCGATGCGGTCAATCTTGGGACGATGTCGTGTGACCCAGAGGTTGGATTTGGGCAGGGCGGCAAACGGAATGCGCGGCGCATCGGGCGTTTCGCGCCAGCCATACATGCCCCCCTCGAGGTATTGCGCATCAATGCCGCGCCCGCGAAGCCGCGACGTCAGACCTTGGCTAAGTTTGATACCTTTTTGGCAAGCGATAATGCAGGCGCGCCCGTTCAGCCGCGCAACCAAACCTTCAAAGTCCGTGTGCGGGTGGCGAAAGGATCCGGGGATCAGGAACGGGTCTTCTGAAAAGTCGGGGTCGATTGAGATATCTACGATGACTGGTCGGTCGGGCATCCCGATCAGGCGCAGCAAGTTCTTGCAGGAAATTTCGTTTGGGGCAGCCATAGCGCATGCTTCCTTTCGGTGAACATGCGAACCTTTGGCCTAAGCCTCACGGGGGTGTTCGCGGTGCGCCCCTTGGTCATCAATGTGACGTCCCAGCGGCGCGTGGTCAAGTGCGGACGTGCAGAGCGTCAAGACCATGGAAGTGATAGGTGTCGCCGTATTGCGGTGGTGCTGTTAGGCGAATGGTCGGGCAGCGATCAAACAAAACCTGCAAAGCGACCCGTAATTCCAGCCGCGCCAATGGTGCGCCGACGCAAAAATGGATGCCACCGCCAAAGGCCACATTGACCGGACCTTTGCGGCTTGGATCAAACGTGTTTGGTTCGGGATACACCACTGGGTCACGGTTGGCGGCCCCGAGCAGACATTTGACCGTGTCGCCGCGTTTGAAGGCGTGGCCAAAGACCTCACAGTCTTCAATCACGTAACGGTCAAACATGTGCAGTGGCGGGTCAAACCGCAGGGCTTCTTCGACGATCTGCGCGTCGGCCGTGCGAATGTCGCGATCCAGCAGGGTTTTGACGGTGTTGCCCAAGGTGTGCACCGTCGCTTCGTGTCCGGCATTCAGCAGTAGGATACAGGTTGTGATCAATTCGTCAGTCGTCAGCTTTTCACCATCTTCTTCGGCGGCAATCAGGTGCGATAACAAATCATCAGCTGGGGTTTGGCGTTTTTCGTCGACGAAACCGCGCAGAAACGCGACGAAATTTTCGGTTGCGGCGACTGCTTTGTCCTCAACCGCGCGGGTGCGACCGCTGACATACATCGCAACCATCGCGTTGGACCACGCGAGCAGATCTTGCGCGCGGGTTTCCGGCACCCCGAGAAGGCGGGCAATGATGATCACCGGCACGGTGCGGGCATAGACGTCAAGCAGATCGAATTCACCACTCGGGAATTGGTCGATCAGTTGATGGCACAGGGCCGTAATCTCTGGTTCCAGTTCCGCAATGCGCCGCGACGTGAAGGCCCGCAAAACCAGACCGCGCAGGCGGGTGTGGCGCGGCGGGTTCAGCTCCAACATCGAATGGGATTCAACTGCGTAAAACGGTGCGATGTGGGCGGGGATATCTGGGGCAAATTCAGCAGGGATTTCGCGCCCCATGCGTTTGTCTTTCAGGCAGGCTGCAACAGCCGCGTGCGACACGGCACACACCGCGCCGTAGTCGGTCCAATAAAACAAATCCCCTGTCCCCCAATCCCCCGCAGAACGGGCTGTATCGTAAAACGGATAGGGGTCTTGTACGAAGGCGGGATCGATGGGTGATTGGGTCAGGGTTTGCATTGGGGTCTGATGCCAGCCAAAATTGTCGTTTGCAAGGATGCGTCGGCTATGGCCTTTGCACGCCTTGGTTCCTAGTCTCGCGCCATGTTGAACGCCCTGCACACACGCATCATCGCCGTCGTGGCCTTTTTGGTCGCGGTTGCGGCGTTGTCGGCGGGCGTTGGCTGGGTCGGATATATGTCCGCACTTGATCAGCTGGAACAACGGGGCCAGTCCGATCTCGCACTTGCGTCGGATCGCCTGACAGGTGAACTGCACCGCTACCGCGAATTGGCCGTGTTGATGGCGGATCACCCCACAGTTGCAGCCACAGTCGACGGGAACGCTACTGGCGTGGCTGAATTATTGCGCCAAACGGCTGATAAGACGGGCAGTCTGGACATTTTGGTGGTGTCTGTTGCGGGGCGCGAATTGGCGTCTGCGTCTGGAATCGGTGCTGAACTGCATCGCCAACAACCCTATTTTACCCGCGCGATGGACGGCGCATTGGGGGTGTTTCATCTGGTGCACAGCCGCTACGGCCAGAGGACGTTCTTGTTTGCATCGCCAGTGTTTTCTGACGCCGGTCCGGTGATCGGCGCCGTGATCGTGGTTGTTGATGTTGATGCGGTTGAGGCCGTTTGGCGCGGCGCGCGGCCAACGGTTTTTTTCACCGATGAACTGGGTGTCACGTTTATCTCCAACCGCTCCGAAATGGTATTTATGTCCCGCGAGGTTGGCATGACAACGCGCAGTGCAACGGCTGAATATGCGCCCGATTTGCTGCGCCCCTTTATGACCCATTCGGTGGTAGACCGACGTGGCCGTGCGGTTTGGACTGTTCAAGGGCAACGCTATGTGCCCCGCGCGGCGCTGCATTTGTCATTGCCACTGCCGGTGATCCAGATGACCGGTGAGGCGTTGCTGGATGTGGCACCGGCGCAGCTTCTGGCGCTGCTTCAGGCGGGGGTTGCGGCTGCGATTTGTCTGGCGTTCGGCGCGATGTTATTCTTGGCCACAGAACGCCGCCGCACCTTGGCGGATGCCAACGCCAAGCTGGAAGGCGCGGTGCAAACCCGCACAGCAGAATTGTCCCGCGCCAACGCCGACTTGCGCCATGAGGTGAGTGAGAGGACCGCCACCGAGGCGCAGCTTAAGAAAGCGCAAAGCGATCTGGTTCAGGCAGGCAAATTATCTGCGCTTGGGCAAATGTCCGCGGGAATTAGCCATGAATTAAACCAACCATTGATGGCCATTCGCAGCTACGCCGAAAACGCCGAAAGCTATCTGGATCGTGGCAACACCGACATTGCAGGCCAGAACCTTGCCCGCATCGCCGACCTTGCCCGCCGCATGGGGCGCATCATCCGCAACCTGCGCAGCTTTGCCAAACAAGAAAGTGAGGCCCTGACAGATGTGGACCTGCGGTCGGTCATGGTGGCGGTGTTGGAAATGACCCAAGCGCGGGCGAAATCCAGCGGTGTCGACATCGCGTGGTCGGCGCCTGAAACGCCGCTGATCGTGCGTGGCGGAGAGGTGCGTTTGCAACAGGTCGTATTGAACCTAGTGACGAATGCAATGGATGCGATGGAAGGCCAGAAAAATGTAGCGCGCGTTGAAATTGATGTTGAAAAACTCGATGCGCGCTTTGAACTTCGCGTGCGCGACACTGGCCCCGGTCTTGATGAACCGGACCGCATTTTTGATCCGTTTTATACGACCAAGCAGGTGAACCAAAACGCTACAGATCAGGATGGAGTGGAGCAAAACGGGATGGGTTTGGGACTGTCGATTTCATACGGATTGGTGCAAAGTTTTGGCGGTATAATCCGTGGCCGCAATCACCCCGACGGTGGCGCGATTTTCACGGTCACATTAGACGCAACACACCCCCGTGAGGCCGCACCATGAGCACCCATGTATTGATCGTTGATGACGAACGTGACTTACGTGAGGCCTTGGGCCAAACGATTGAACTGGCCGATTTGGTGCCTGTGCGGGCAGGCTCGTTTGTTGAAGCCAAGGATCATATTTCCGCCAGTTTTGACGGGGTCATCGTCACCGATATCCGGATGCCGGGGCGGGATGGGTTTTACCTGTTAGACTACGTGCGAAAGGTTGATCCGGACTTACCGGTCATTTTGCTAACCGGTGAAGGTGACATTCCGATGGCCGTCAAAGCAATGTCGGACGGTGCCTTTGCATTCCTGGAAAAACCTTGTGGTGCCAAGGAGTTGCTGGCCGTTGTTGCCAAGGCACTTCAGGCACGAACACTGGTGATTGAAAACCGCCG
>JAGGNB010000144.1 GCA_017886375.1 Octadecabacter sp. | reverse complement strand
CCTGCGCCAAAAAGTAAAGAAAGCGTTAAAGATCAAGGGTGGACCTTATCTGCGGATAAGGTCGAAACCGCTGCACCAGCCGCCACAGCATCCTCCGAACCTGCCGCCGCGCCCGCGGCAAAGGACGGCTCCCGCCTGTTCGCAACACCGCTTGCGCGGCGCATCGCCAAAGACAAAGGCCTCGATCTTGCAACCATCAAAGGCTCCGGCCCCCATGGCCGCATCATCAAAGCCGACGTTGAAAACGCGACCGCACAACCCGCCGCCGCGTCTGCTGCTGCACCGTCCACATCTGCCGCACCTGCTGCTGGCGCCATCACTGCCACAGGCCCAAGCACCGAGCAGGTCATCAAGATGTACGAAGGCCGCACGTTTAAGGAAGTCAAACTCGACGGGATGCGCAAAATCATCGCGTCGCGCCTGACCGAAGCCAAACAAACCGTGCCGCATTTCTACCTGCGCCGCGACATCGAACTCGACGCCCTGCTGAAATTCCGCAGCCAGCTGAACAAAACGCTGGAACCGCGCGGCGTGAAGCTGTCGGTCAACGATTTCATCATCAAAGCCTGTGCGCTCGCCTTGCAAGAAATCCCCGAAGCCAACGCAGTTTGGGCCGGTGATCGTGTACTGCAAATGACAGCCTCAGACGTGGCTGTTGCTGTGGCGATTGAAGGTGGTTTGTTCACTCCTGTGCTGCAAGACGCTGAAACCAAGTCGCTTTCTGCACTTAGCGCGCAGATGAAAGACCTCGCCGCACGGGCACGGGATCGCAAACTGGCACCACATGAATACCAAGGCGGCAGCTTCGCGATTTCCAACCTCGGTATGTTTGGCATTGATAACTTTGACGCCATCATCAACCCACCCCACTCCGGTATTCTGGCCGTGGGCGCTGGCGCGAAAAAGCCGATCGTCGGGGCGGACGGCGAAATCAAAGTCGCGACAGTGATGTCCACAACCCTGTCCGTAGATCACCGCGTGATTGATGGCGCAATGGGCGCGAACCTGCTGAACGCGATCAAAGCGAACCTCGAAAACCCGATGGGGATGCTCGCCTAAAACACCGCTAGAACGCAACAAATGGGCCGCCGGATCACTCCGCGCGGCCCTTCTTTCTGTCTACCATCATCTTTGCTCCAAAAATATCCCGGGGGGGTCGCGCAGCGACGGGGGCTGGCCCCCGCCTCGTCGGATTTACAACGTAAATTCGAAACTACCCGTGGGTGCGCAACAACTGATCCATTGTGCGCGACGGCTGCGAACAGCCCGCCTCGCCGACAACCTTGGCCGGAACCCCCGCCACCGTCTTCATCGGCGCGACATCTTCCAACACCACAGAACCCGCCGCGATCCGGCTGCAATGGCCAACAGTGATATTGCCTAAAATCTTTGCTCCAGCACCGATCAACACGCCATCACCGATTTTGGGGTGACGGTCTTCTTCTTCTTTGCCCGTCCCGCCCAGCGTCACCGAATGCAGCATCGACACGTTGTCGCCAACCACCGCCGTTTCACCGATCACGATCGAATGGGCGTGATCAATCATCAACCCCTTGCCGATGGTCGCGCCGGGGTGAATATCAACCCCAAAAATCTCAGAAATCCGCATCTGCACATAATAGGCCAAATCTTTACGGCCTTGTTTCCACAAGGAATTGCCAATGCGGTAAGCTTGAACCGCTTGAAAACCCTTGAAGAACAACAGCGGCTGCAAGAACCGATGGCTTGCAGGATCGCGGTCATAGATCGCCACGATATCAGCGCGCGCAGCCTCAGCCAGATAGGGATCAGCGGCATAGGCAAGATCAGCAATCTCACGCAGCATTTGGTCCGACATCTCTGAGGATGCGAGCTTCATAGAAATACGGTACGCCAGCGCGCGCTCAAGCGATTTGTGGTGCAAAACGGACGTATGCACAAAGCCACCGATCAGCGGCTCATTGCGGATCGCGTCTTCGGCTTCGTTGCAAATGCGCTGCCAAACCGGATCAATCTGCGCGAGTTTCGGATTTGTCTGGGCCATGGACCACCTCACTTTGTTGACTTCTCCTACCTCACATAGGGTGGATGGTCCAAGAATAAACCTGTGAACGTGCATATCACAATTCGCGATGAGCCCGATTTCGCCACAGTTCCAGCGCCTGCAACACGGCCAGAAGTGCTGCACAATAGCGCGCGCTTGGCGGCGATGTCGCCACGCGCGGGCACAAACTTGCCTGCGCATAAAGCGATCCGGTCCCGCCGCTAGGGTGCGCGCGCCTATGGCGCTTGCGCCACAGATCAGCGGTGTGCGCGGCTTCAATCAGCTGTCCCGCCGCCGCAGTCCATGTTTCTTGCGGTACCGCCAACAAGGCGCGCGCGGCAAGATCAAGATCGCTGAGCCCCACAGATCGCATCAGATTGCCAAGACGAGGCCTGACGCCGGCCCCTCGCCATAGGTTTCAGACATTTGCACCACATCGATGCGCGTGACGCCTGCCCCGTCAGCGGCCCGTAGTGCGGCTGTGTAGGTCCAGTTTGGATCGTTCACAGCCAACTGACGCACTTGCACGCCGTTTTTGAACACCCGCACAACATAGCGCTCAAACGCTTCTGACAGCGGCACATCTTCGGTGTCCCAATTGTCGCCGCCGACGCGCGCACGACGAATCCATGTCAGATCGACATTGCCATCCCGCAAGATGCCGCGCAGGTGTGCCACTGAATAGGGGCGCAGCCCGATGCCACTAAAAGCGTCAGTGCGGTATTGATAACTGGCATCCCCCAACGGACGCGTGCCCGGACCGTAGCGGAAATGCTGCGCGACGCCGCGCGCAGAACTGGCCAGTTCGATCTGTTCCGGCACCCCGTTGAGCAGCACAAAAATTGATCCTTCGGGCCATTCAGCGGGCGTGACACCGTCCGTCCCTGCCTGCCCCCGCAGACGCAGGGTCAAATCGAATGTGTCTGCATCAATGATATCGGCCTGCGCAAACTGGAACACTTCCCAATTGTCCGCCGACCCGTCGCCAATCACGGCAAGGTTCGCACCGCCCAAAATCTGGTCTGTGGACACGCTTTGCAGATCACCACGGATCAACTGCACCCGCAGCGCCGGACCGCGATCATAAATCCCCGCGCTGGCCTTTGGCAAAGCAGTTTGCGTCATTCCGATAACCGACGCGGACGTCAGCAACCTGTTCAATCCGTACCCCGCATCCTGCGTCGCTGAATACAGTGCAACACTGCCGGGCCACGGCACACCGGACGCCGCCACATAGGGCGCGACGGGGTCTTCGTCACCGCGCAACAGTGGTAGGTCCATCAACATCATCTCGACCGGAACCGGTGGGACAAAATTGCGCAAGTTAATCGTCTTTTCCGTGACGTCTTGCGGTTCATAAATCGCAGGCTCGATCCGCACGGCTTCAAGCGCTTGTCGGTCGGTCTGTTCAACCTGATCAATGCGAAACAGCCCGTCGCCATATTCATCCGGCAGGCGGATCACATCGCCTGCGCCGACGGACATGAGCGATGGTGGCAATGTAAACCGCGCAGTGTCACGCGCGACGCGAGCCTCGCTCAGCCACCGCTCTGCGATGCGCTGGCCCTCGGCGCTGGTCAGCACCAGCGACAATTCCGATCCGGACGTGGTTTGCCCGCGCGTGTCGGGGAATACCGCCTCGGTTGTGCGCACTTCGTAATCCGCATCCGCCTCAACGTAGCCGACGCGCACGCGGCCCGAGACCTCCGCCTCTGGCGTGCGCGTGAGCTCAATTGCGCCCTCCGTGCCCTTTTCATAAACCAACGTCGCGCTGTCCACGCTGGCATCCAGCCGCGCTGTACGGGTCCGAAACACCAACACGCCGTCGCGCTCAATCGCGTCAAATCCATAGGCCATCATCAAAGGCTGCAAGGCCGAGCGCGCGGTTGTCACATCATCGACGCCATAGCCGCGCACAACGCCGTGCAAAGCACTGACATCATAGGCAATAAGGCCAGTGTTTTCGCAAATCTCAGCCACCACAGACGACAGCGGGCGCGACGCGGCACGCCCATTGATCCAATGCCCGCGCGCATAGTTCACATTGTCCGACCAAAGTGCTGCATTGCCCGGAAACGCAGGAAATGGCCGCGCGTCCCAGGCCCAGACGTGGATGCGACCTGGGTCAACCATTTGAATGCCCGTCACCATTGATGTCGGGTTCAGGTCTGGATCGGCGTAGTGTGTGTATAGCGCCCGCAGATATTGCATCTGGATATAATCATCACGGATGCCATTGGACGCCCTTGGCAATCCCGATTCCGACGACTTCAGATCAATGAAACGGTTCGGCTCATTGGTGCCTTTGTCGACCGCAGCGCAGCCGACTTCGGTAAACCAGATCGGCTTGCTGCCCGGTTCCCACGCGGTCGGAAGGGGTGCGCGAACGCCGTCCACACGGTCATGATGCGCACGCAGCCACCAGTTGCGCAGGTCCTTGTAGCGGAAAATCCAAGGCTCGTTTTGAACATCGGTGATTGGCGTGCGGATTTGCGCGGCTGCAGCTTCGGGGGAATGGTAATACCAATCATACCCCTCGCCGCCCGCGACGTTGCCAGCAAGGTAGTCGAGGTTATAAATCGAGCCATGGCCCGCATCCAGATGATCGTCGCCCTCACGCCAGTCAGACATTGGCATGTAGTTGTCTATGCCAATGAAATTAATGGCTTCTTGCGCCCAAAGCGGATCAAGATGATAGATTTTGTCTGCCGTTCCACCCGGTTGATAGCCGTGATATTCCGACCAATCCGCAGCATAGCCGATCTTTACATCCGGTCCCAAAACCGCGCGCACGTCTTGGGTCAAATCAATCATCGCTTGCACCGCAGGAAACCCCACAGCGCCGCGAATTTGGGTCAATGATCGCATTTCTGATCCGATGCAAAATCCGTCCACATCACCCGCCAGCGCACATAGATGCGCGTAGTGCAGGATGAAACGGCGGTATGACCATTCCGGTGGGCCGGAATATACGACCCTGCCCCCGACAACCGCGAAATCCGATGCCTGCGCCGCACCGAAGAACGCCGCAACCTCATCATCTGCGGTCGCGGTTTGATCCGGCGTGCCATCGACGTTCGGGGCCAAAGATGTGGTGATCCGCCCGCGCCACGGAAGGCGCGGCTGACCCACGCCGCCATCCCATGGATTGGGCAGCAAATTATCCGCAAGCTGTTCCATCAAAATGAACGGATAAAACACCGCCCTTTGGCCGCGTGCAGTCAAATCGCGTAGGGCTTCAATGACCGCATCATCGGCGGGCGTGCCGCCATAGATCGGGCGATCGGAGTCCATCGCGACAACCTCGGCGGCGCTGCGCGTGACGCCTGAAACCGACCATGCCATTTCGATGCCATCGGCCGCAGTTTGTTCGACCTTCGGTTTGATCTGACAGTCCCCGCAACGAAGATCATCACCGAACCAAGACACCACCATTGTGACCGACCCACAGTTTGGCAATTCTTCTTCCAGCGCCTCAACAGACACCAGATAATCACTCTTGCCGGACGGCGTATTCACATTTGTCACACCGCGCCGCCCGAACCCTTTTGAGATTGTGACTGCCGTGGTCGCCAGCGAATACTCCCCCGTCCCTGGCACCAACGCGACGCCTGTGACCAAGGAGGCGAGATCAGCATGAACCGCCGTGTCGGTGTCGCCATCAGTTTGCCCCGGACGCATGACCTCAAACGAAAATTGCGGCACGCGATTGCCAAACTGCCCAATATCCAAATCCTCGAATACGACGTAGGCTGTGCCACGGTAGGCGGGCACTTTGCCAGCGCCTTCAACGGCCTCCATTTTCGGATCAGGCAGTTGGTCACGTGCACCTGCATAAATGCGCATGTTCAAATCATCGCGGGCAATTTCAACCCCGTCAGCCCAAACGCGGCCTACGCGCGAAATCTCACCCTCACACAGCGCAATCGCCAGCGACACGGTGTAGCTGTAGTCTTTGGTCTTGGGTTTGCTCGGCCCGCCTTTGCCGCCACCGGAAACCGTCGTCGTCTCAACAAAATCGGTCGCCCAAATCACTTGCCCCGCGATCCGCATACGCCCGTAAAGCTGCGCAATCGCAGCCCCTTCGCTGGCACCAGTCAACCGGAACCGATCAACGCGGCCGGTTTCAACGACGTCGCTGCCCGACCCCATGATCCGTTGGTCGATAACCTGCCCCAATGTGGCGCCAACGGCCCGACCAACCGTCGCCATACCAAGCCCCAGAACGGACCCGCCCAAAGACCCGCCAAGCGCCATGCCCGCTGCCGAAAGTACAATCGTTGCCATGATGTTTAGACCTTGTCCTAGGGGCGTTCAGGGGTTGAAAACCGCGCCACAAGACGCCGTTGCCAAGGTGACGAAAATGTACTTTCGCGCACGCCATGCCCCTGATACGCATGAATAAATGTCGCATGCGGGCCGGTATTGGCCTGCAATCCAACGTGTTTGGCGACGCCGCCTTGCCGCATCCGAAATAACAACACATCGCCTTGCTGTGGTGCATCGCGTAGCTTGGCGATCAATTGATGCGCGAGCGCCTGCCACAACACTTCATCACCTTGCGGTTCTGACCAATCGGACGTGTAGGGCGGCACGGGCTGCAACGGGCTTGCGCTCGCCTCAGCCCAGACGCCGCGCAACAGACCCAGACAATCACATCCCGCACCGCGGCGCGCCGCCTGATGCACATACGGTGTGCCAATCCACGTTCGCGCAATCGCAACAATATCAGCCACGATCACACACCGCGCCGTAGACTTCCGCCTACGGTCTGAGCGCCAGTTGCGGGTGTGCTGACCAACCAGTCATCGCCAGGAATATCCGGAAATCCGCGAAAATTCACCAGGTTAGCGAACTTCAGGCGACAGGTTTCAAACCGTTTGTCGCAACCTGCTTCAAGCCGGATCATATCACCTGCGGCGATTTCGGTCCGCAAACCCTCCCAAACTTCAACCTCGCGCGTGTCACCAATGAAACGATCCCGTTTGATCAGCCCGATCAACCCTGCCGCGGCACCTGAGATCACGCGCAAACGCCCGCGTTCAAACCACGCAGGATCAAACCCTGCCATATCGGAAAACGTAAACCTGCGGCGATCCACCAGCCCTTCAACCGCGACCTCAGTCGCAAAACCATCGGTATCCAGATCAAACCCGCAATCCCTGTCACCCAAAATCGCTGAACACGGTGTCTGATAAACGCGACCCTGCGGCTGGTTCAGCGGTTCGGTCAGCCCACGCAGTTCCGCGTGAAATGCCCCACCGGATCGGCGCAACTCGCCAATCGTGCCGGCAAACCGCAACGTCCGCGTCGCCACGTCTGCCCAATTTACCAGCCACGCCTTGACCTCTGCCCCGTCAAACCGGCCCGCTTCAATATCCGCCTCGGTGATAGCCGCATCGCTCAGCGCTCCCATCGCTTCGGAGTTATCAACCGACAGTCCGGTTGCCGACATAATTGCGCGCGCGGTCATGCCCGCGTCCGCCTTAAACGTGATGCCGCCAAACGTCAGGGGCCGATCATGATCGGTAAACCCATAGGTCGTGCCATCGCGCCGCAGCACCGCCCAACACCGCGCCAGCGTGGTCGTTCCGGTGTCTAGATGCGCTTGAAACTCAGTCATACCCGCACCTCAACCACGGGGACATCCGGCACTTCACCAGCCTGAAACGTGGTCATCGACGTGATGATCGCGTCGGTGTCAAACCGCACCGGAACGTCAAACTCATAGCCCGCCGTCACGACCGCCTGAAAATCTGGCGGATGGTTGAATGTGACGACGCCTGTGGTGACATCAAGCGTGTAATCAACACCCTCAACCTGCGGCTCACCACTGACGGACACCAACACTGTGCCCGCAACCGGTTTGGTGATTGGTCGCGCATAACCCGCTGTTCCAGAATCATAATTCTTAATGATCTGAAAGTCGGAGCGGACTTCGTCACCCATGCCCAGCACCTGATCATCGCCGGTGTTTGCGCGGCTCGGCTTGGCTGATTTGTGATCAGCCCAGTCTTTCCAGCGAAACCCGAACATCTGCCCCTGACGCGCCTCAAAGAACGCAATCACCGCCGCCACATCATCCAAGGATCGCAGCCCAAGACCCGCATCGTAGCGGCGACGCGAATGCGCCCACGGCGTGTTGCGTTCCTCAAACCCGTTGGCCAGCGTCACCACTTCCGTGCGCCGTTCTGGGCCGCCCAATGCGCCAAAGCTCAACGTCGTGGGAAACCGTATTTCATGAAAACTCATCTGCTTGATCCTTCCTAGCGGTTGCGCTGGCCACGGCCCAAAGCCCGACCAACAGACGCCGCAATCTGGCTCTGGCTGCGCTTGAAACCGGCCACATCGGGCGTGCTGATATTCATGGTGATATTTACCGCCTGTCCGCCCTGCGCTTTGACGCCCAAGCTGCCGTCGGCCCCGCGGGTCAGCGGCATAATTGCCTCCGGTCCTGCTTCACCCATCAATCCGGTGCCGCCGCGCATCGGGAAACTTGTCGCCCCCGATACGACGCCACCCTTGGCAAAAGGCATCACGCGGCCTTGGCTGAACGCGCCGCCGGACTCAAACGGCGACAAGCTGCCAATCAATGAATTGACACCCCCCGCGAGCAACCCACCAAAATGATCAGTCACAGGCTTTAACGCGTTGTTGTAAACCGTGCGCGACATCGCTTCGCCGACCGTCGCCAAAGCGTCCGACAAGGACCGCCCGTCAAACACCAGACCGTCAAATGCTTTACGCAAGCCACCGGAAAATCCACGTTCCAGATTGCCCAGATCGCGCGTCGTTTCGCCCAATGTGGCCTTCATACGGCCCAACTGGCTGTCAAACGCATCGGTCATCGCCGTCACGGACCCCAATGTCTGTTCAAGGGCCTTGGCTTCGCTTTCTAGGGCGTCGAGCCCGTCAATATCATCCATCATCTGCTCCAATATCCAACTCACGTTCCAGATCCGGGAAACTGCGGCTCAACGCGTCTAGCCGAGATTTTCCCATAGGCATTTCGCCCGCCTCTGGGCCCAACATCAGCCACAATTCGGCTGGCGTCAGATTCCAAAACTCATCCGGCTTTAACCCCAATTCGCGTAATCCGGCACGCATCAGCCCCGGCCAATCAAGCCCCGAATTTGATCCCGACGTTGATCCCGTCATGGCGCTGCAAACGCGCGCGCCAGCAGTTGCGCCGCCGCCTCAGCCGCCCGCACGACGCCACCTTCAATTTCCGCGCTCACCAAATCTTTGGCCGATCCCTGCCAGCCGCCACCGCGCAAACCCGCAACGATCAACGCCAGAACGTCGCGGCTTGAAAACCCGCCACTCTCAAACCGTTTGACCAGTTCGACCAGCGTGTCCGCCCCAAGTGCCGCCTCAAGTTCGGCCAACGCGCCAAGCGTCAACTTGCAGACATGGGGCTGCCCGTCGACGACAAGCGCGACCTCGCCAGCCCATGGGTTGAACGCGGGGGGATGTGGCACGGCCGCGTTCATTATGGAAACGCAACAAAGGTAATCTCACCCGCCGATGTCAGTGACATCTCATATGTCGCCTCACCGTTATGCGCGCCCGAATACTCAATCGAACTCACCAGAAATGGGCCTTCGATGGTGCCAAAATCCGGTACGATCACCTGAAAATCCGGTGTTTCGCCATCAAAGAAAATCTCGCGCACCCGCTCGTCAGTGCTTTCGTCTTTGAACACGCCAGACCCTGAAATCGACGCGGTTTTTACACCCGCACCGCCCAACACTTCGCGCCAGCCACCTGTGCTGTCCAACGACGTCACATCAACCGTTTCCGCGTTGAAATTGATCCGCGTGGCCCGCAGGCCGGCTGCGGTTTCAAACAGGCCATCGCCCGTCATATCGATTTTGATCAACAGATCTTTGCCATTTTGAGCTACCATGTCGAATACTCCGTAAGTGTTTGAAAATAAATCATTCGAGATGCGGGATTATCCGTCATCCTGTACGATCGCCTTGAACGTCAGATCAATGCGCCGCTGGTCCGCTGTCCCCACCCGCACCGCCTTGGCGCGAAAGAAATTCAGCGCAATCAGGCTGCCGCGCACCAATGTCAGATCGGCATCAACCAACACGTCAGACACTGCCGCCGCCGCTTGTTTGGCCGTGGCAAAGCCTGCATTTTCGGTCACGATGGACACCGTAAATTCGTGTGCCGCGCCGCCGCCAGTTTTGTCGGACCGGTCTTTGACCACCTCAGGCCCCAGCGCCACATACAGCGCTGGCAACGTGCCCGTCGGGAAGGCGTCATAGATGTCTGACCCGACCAACGCGCCAAGCGCCGCATCACTAAGCAGTGCTTGATAGATGGCAGTCTGCAATGCCGCTGAAACGCCATAACTCATGCCACTGTCTCCTCTTGCGCGGTGCACATCAGATACCTTGCATCCGCGTCATCCTCTGCCACGGCAAGAATAACGAACACCCGCAGACCATCGCGAAATCGCTGGTTTGCCTTTGGGCGTGCGTCCGATCCCACAGGGGCAGCACGGACAATAATCTTATAGGCCACGCGGCTCAGCGGGGCCGCGACGCCCGCCGCCTCACGACCGGTGCGCGCCACTACATTGGCCCACACAGTGCCCAATGCGTCCCAGCCTTGCGAGTAGCCCCCCGCCCCGTCAGCGATCTGCGTCGGGCTTTCCAACACCAGTTGGCGGTTCAATCGCGGGGCCATCAGGCGGCACCCCCGCCCAGCAGCCGCATGGTGCGGTAACGTTCAATTAACGCGCTGACACCAAAAGGCATGCAGCCGCCGTCGTACTGAACTTCATGGCGGTATTCGTAGTAATGCGCCGCCAGTAACAGCACCGCCTGGCGCAAATCGGCTGGCAAATCGCTCCACTCCGGGCCAAAGCCCGCCAGCATGCGAACCCGCACCGTATCGCTCTGGCCGATGCGCGGTAAACTCGCACCAATGGCGGCCAAGATCGGGCGCTGCATATCTGGGCGCAACTGGTAACTGTTCGCATCGACAACCGCCTCGTTGTCCAGACGATCCAGCAGCACAACATCAACAATCGCGCTGACAGGTGCGATCGGCAATGCCTGCGCGCCGCTGTCACGCCACCGCGTTACCGACCAGCTGAACGTGCGTTCTATCAGCGCCTTACCGGTGCGCCCCTCGATGGCAGCAAGTGCGGATCGCAGGAAACTCTCCAACAGATCATCCTGCAATCCATCATCGGAAAAGCCCGAACCAAGGCGCAGGTGTTCTTTGAAAAACGCAACCGGCAACGCACCCGTGGGCACTGTGGTTTCTTCGATCAACATCATGGACTCAACTCCGAAATCGGCTGGATAAATTGATTAAAAATCCGGGCGCGTGCCAGCCCTCGCATTGCTTGGACGGAAGGAAGCAGCTGGACAACGCGAGGGTTTACCCGCGTTACGCACGCACCCGGACCCGAGGGCACCTTATAAAAGGCGCCCCCGTCCCCCTCAGCCCTTAGGACAGGCCGAACTTGAGAAGCTTGATCGCGCCAAAATCAGACACCGCACCGCCAACGCGCTTGGTTGCGTAGAACAACACGTGTGGCTTGGCGCTGAACGGATCACGTAGCACGCGCAGATCGGGGCGTTCGGCCACGGTATACCCCGTGCCGAAATCACCGAACGCAATCGCCGTGGCATCAGACGCGATGTCTGGCATGTCTTCGGCGATAAGGACCGGATAACCCAGCAAACGTGCTGGTTCACCAGCCACCAGACCATCGGACCACAAGAAACGGCCATCGTTGTCCTTCAGCCTGCGCACAGCGCCAGCGGTCTTGGAATTCATCACAAACGTTCCGTTGGCGCGGTATGCTGCACCAAGTGCGTAGACCAGATCAATCAGTGCATCAGCACCATCAAAACTGCCTTCAGCACCAGTAACTACGTAGCCGATATTGCCCCAAACCCAGACGTCATTGTCGACCTGTGGCACCGTCAGAAAACCCCTCGGCTTATCGACGCCGTTGCCGTTCACAAATGCCGCCGCCTCTGATCGTGCAAACTTGTCGGCGATACGGCCAGCAAGCCATTCATCGATGTTGAACGCTGAATCGTCCAGCAGTCGTTGCGATGCCTTTGGCAGTGCGGACAGCTCGTGCAGCCCAATCGTGATACGTTCAATCTGAGGCGTACCGGTTTCAGCTGTCGGGTCGTTTTCCGTCGCCCAACCAGCTCCCATTTCAGTGTGATCAATCAACACATCATAAGACGTCGCTTCGACGTTCACGACATTGGCGATCGCACGGATCGACGCTGTAGATGCCAGCGTGGATTGAACGAACGCAGATGTCTGCGGGTCCACCAGATAGCCACCATCAGCCGCCACGGCGGACGAAAGCGATTTGCCTTCCAGCTCAAGGCCACGCAACGCATCATCGTCGCCCGACCGCAGATAAGCTTCGAACGCTTTCTGGTGCGGCGCTTGCTCGCTTGCATTGCTCGCCAACGCGGGGCGTGCGCCAAAGGTCATAGATTTACGGTCAAGTTTGGTCATTCGGTCATCCTGCTCTTGCATCTTGGTTTGAATATCGGTGGTGAAGTGTTTGAAATCGGTCACAAATCCCGCCATTGCGGTCTTTAGGTCCTGAGCCGGAGAGGGCGTATCTTCCCCGGCCCGAGCCGTAGCTTCGGGTTTGGTCATGTTCAGATCCTCTTGATCAATGGGTGGAAACGCCGGTCCTAGCGGTGGCCCAGCACGGCGCGGGCAGTCTCGAACACCCCCGCCAATTCACGCAAGGTGCAGTCAGCAGGGTCATCCCCCTTCGCCCCCACCCGCGCATCGGGAAGCATCGGGAACGTCACCAGTGACACCTCCCAAAGCTCCAGTTCGGACAAAAGGCGACCGCCCTTCGCATTCTTGGTGGCCCGCACGGTGCGATAGCCAATGGAAAGCCCGTCAATGGCGCCCGCCTCGATCAGCGCGGCGGCCTCGCGGCCCTTCTCGACATCGCGCAGGATACGGCCCTTGACCCAAAGGCCAGCGGCGTCCTCCCGGACCTCGTCCCACACGCCAATCGGTTGCGCGGGATCGTGCTGCCACAGCATTTTAACCCGAGCGCCCTTGCCCGCCAGCGTCGCCAGCGACGCCGCATATGCGCCGGTTTCAACCACATCGCCGCCCTGATCGGCCTTGCCAAACAGCGACGCATAGCCACTGATCTCGATTCCGTTCGCGACAGAAACACTGTCGCCAAGGGCAATAAATTTATGTTCCAAAGTCATCTCAATTCCTTTCAAGGCATCAACACGGCGAATGATTGAACCGCCTTGGCCAGCACCACACCGACCACGCCGTAAACCGTCAGCCACAACCGCCGTTCCAGCCGCTCCATCATTGCTTCGATCTTGCCAAGCTGGATACTCATCTGGGCAAATTGCAGGGCGGTCATGCGCTCCTGCGCATCAATGCGCAGCGACGGGCCACACTCAAACGTTTCACGCACATTACCCATCGCCCACCTCAAGGATCGGTAACCCCAGAAGATTGCGCTTCTCGGCGTCGGTCAGGAATGCCGCCGTTGCGACCCGTTTCCACTGCGCGTCCCGCTCAACAGAAAGTGCTGCGACCTGATCCAGATCCGGCTTGAGATCGAAGCGCTCACCGGTGAAATCGCCAAGCCAATCGGCAATCGACCCTGCAACGCGCGTCACCAATGGCAACACGGTCAGCCGGTAAAACGCGCGGTTGGCTTCCTGATAATTCGCATAGGTCGCGTCGCCCGTCAGACCCAGCAGCATCGGCGGCACCCCGAACGCAATCGCAATCTCGCGCGCTGCCGCCTCTTTTGTCTTCTGAAATTCCATATCCGACGGGCTGAACCCCATCGGCTTCCAGTCAAGCCCGCCTTCCAGCAACATCGGACGGCCCGCATTCTTGGCACCTTGATGCTGGGTCTCCATCTCGCTCAACAACCGGTCATATTGATCCGCACTCAACTGGCTTTGACCGTCTGCACCCTTGTAAATGATTGCACCACTTGGACGCGCCGCATTATCAAGCAACGCTTTGGACCAACGGCTCGCCGCATTGTGCACATCCAGCGCCGTCGCCGCGGCCTGCATCGGCGACAACCCGTAATGATCGTCCTGCGGGTGGAAACTTTTGACATGGCAAATCGGGCTTGCGCCTTCACCGACAGCGAAACGATGCTTGCGCCCGCCAACTGTGTAGTCATAGGCCACTGGCCAGCCATCCGCACCTGGCACCAACGTCATGCGATCGGACCGCAACACATGCAGCTCAAGCGGCGTATCGTCACCGCCAACGGCCTCAAGATACCCGTTGCCAGTCAATAACAACTGACCGAACAAAGTTTCAAACAATTCAGCACGTCCTTGCGCCGCGTTCGGGCGCTGGATCAGGTCCAACACCGGATGCGTGTCATAACGTCGTTCATTGTCCTGCAACACCAACGGCAAGGCTGCCGCAGCTTCGGCAATGATCTTCACCGCACGAAATCCGACCGGGTTGCTGGTAAAACCACTGCGCGTCAGCGCCGCGACGTCCCGCGCACCCCAAACAGACCGACCCACCGTGCCCCACGCCGCGATCTTACCGGTTGCTGACGCCTTAACTTCTGGCACATCCATCTTGCCCATCTCTTGGTCCGCGTCCGCCCGCTTCAGAAAATCAAACATTCAAATCCCCTTTGGTGTCGCCCCTGACAGGCGTTCGATCCAACACGATACAATTTCGACTAAAATTCTTACGAAGGTGGAAACCTACCGCTCTGTGGCCGCGCAACACCCTGCAAAACCCTATATTTATAGGGCTAAAGTGTGCGGATATGCGGTGCGCGCCAGCGTTTGGCAGGTTCCAAGAACAAATCGGTCAGCGCCCAAACCAGCGCGTCCACACGGTCCGGCGACCCTGCTCCGCCGTATCCCTGCGCCGTCATCTGGCACATCTCGTCCTCAAGCTCTCCCAGCCCTAGCGCGTGACGCACCCGCCCCTGTTCATACAACGCCGCCACAGGCTCCGCGCGCATCGCCTTGCCCCGCGTCGCATGGACCGCGCGGTACGACACGGACGGATCAATAGAACGCACAATAGTTTCAACCATCGCCCCCCCTTGATTGACCTCCGCGACCATGCGGTCCGCGCCGTGGCGGTCCATCGCGGCAATCGCCGCCGCCGCCCACTCGTTCGGGCTGACACCCTGCACACTGGCGTCTTCAATCACGTAAATCTTCCAGTCCGACACGGGTCCTTGGCTGACGATCCCGGCCACAACAATCCCGCAGGCATCAGACGTCGCATTCGCCCCCGCGGGCGGGTCCACTGCTACGACAATGCGGTCCATCTCGGGCAGTTTGCTCACATGGGCGGCCTCAAGGCGCGCCGACGTCCACAGCGCGCCGTCAACATCCGCCAATAAAACACCCTCCAATTCCTGACGCCCCAGCCGCGTCCCCGCGTAGCGTTCCTGCACCTCTGTCAGAAAACTATCCGCCAGATAGGCGCGATTGGCGTGCGTCGTGGCATGGGTTTGAACCGTGCTTTTGCGTGCCAACAGGTCTTTCAATATCTCGACATTTTTGGGTGTCGTAGTGACACATGCACGCGGGTTTCTGCCCAAACGCAAACAAAACTGCATCATGTCCCACGTGTTTTGCGCCTTCGGCCACTTTGCCAGTTCATCGGCCCAAACCGCATCAAACTGCGGCCCGCGCAACCGCTCGGGGTCAAATGCAGAATACAATCTTGCCTCGGCACCATTCGGCCAGACCAGCAAATTGCGCCCTGAAATCCATTGTGGTCGCCTGTCGGGCGGCGAACACGCCAGAATGCCGCTTGTCCCGAACACCATGACTTCGCGCGCCTGTTCCATCGTTTCGCCGATCAGCCCCACATGGCGCGCCATGCCGGGGTCGCGCGGACGCGACCCCTCCACCATTGACCGGACCCATTCAGCACCCGCGCGCGTCTTACCCGCGCCGCGACCGCCTAAAATGACCCAAGTCCGCCAGTCCCCCTCTGGGGCCAACTGATGGTCCAATGCCCAGAACTCGAACAAATACGGCAGCGCTTTTAATTGCGGCCCCGACAGCCCGCGCAAAAACGCCTTACGATTTGCAACATCGGCGGATGCGACCAAGGCGGCACCCGATCTCACGCCTGAGGTCGTCGAAATCGATGTCCCCCTCGGCAAGCCCTGTTCCATGTCTGTCATTGAATTCTGTCTCTCTCTTCTGGCCCTCGCTGACGACGTTATTCAGCAACGCCATCTGCTTGGGCAGCAGCGCGACGTTGTCAAAATCACCCTCCTGAAAGAGCTCGATGATCGTCTTGAGAGTTTGATTGATGTTTCGGTTAAGCTGCCTAGCCTCCTCGATACGTTCGGCAGCCGTTTTCTGTTCGGTGGGTTCACCACCGCTTTGGTTGGTCATAAGGGAGATCCCTCTCAGGTTACTCCGTCCATGAAACGAAAACGAAAACGGGCCTTGGGATTGCGCCCAAAGCCCGTTCAGCTTTCGTCCAGCGTGTGGTATTGATACGCTGGGCGGTAGATTTAACCAAATCTTACCAGTGTGTTAGCGTTCGCCGCGTCAACCAATCGTTAACGTCTAGTTGTCGGTGAGTGCCGCACGCTCCGCTTCAAGGGCGCGGTAAATAGCAACGTTCGCGTTGTGATCATCCAGCGTCACCGCAAAGTTATGGCCGTCACGCGGGTCCAGTGTTTTTGCCACGAAAAAGATGAAATCCGTGCTCGCGGGGTTCAGCGCCGCCTCAATCGTGGCGGCCCCGGGATTGGCAATCGGCGTTTCGGGCAATCCGGCAATAACATAAGTATTCCATGGCGTTTCAGCGCGAAGTTCACTCTGTCGCAATCCACGGCCCAGCACACCGCGCCCTTCGGTGACGCCGTAAATAACCGTCGGGTCCGTCTGCAAACGCATGCCTTGGTTCAGACGGTTCACAAACACCGATGCCACGTCAAACCGCTCATCTGATGTCGATGCCTCTTTCTCAATGATCGACGCAAGAATCAATGCTTCCTGTGGGGATGATAGCGGCAATCCATCGGCCCGCTCTGCCCATGCAGACGCCAGAATGCGGGCTTGCGACGACTCCATCACAGCCAACAGTTCGGCCACCGAATCCCCGGGTTGCACCTGATAGGAATCAGGCGCCAACGTACCCTCAAGCGGAATATCCGATACTTCACCATCCATAAATTCTAATGAATTGAGCGCCTGAACCACCTGCCAGCTGGTGACACCTTCGGCGACCACAACCCGGTATTGCGTGTCATCAGCCGCGCGGGTTTCGGTATATGCAGCAGGCGTTTCGCCAACCTCTGCGGGATCGAAATCCGCCAATTCAATAAACCGACCGGACGCAGGGTCCAATTCACGCACCTGCGCCACAACACGGGCCACACCAATACGGTACACAATTTCGGTGCCACAGGTGCTTTGGCCGCCGCGCGTCACGATATCAACGATCTCAGCCATCGAAGACCTTTCGGGCACCAGAAAACTGCCCGCTTTCAACAGCGACGCCTTGTCGGAATAATCCACGCCCATGCGAAAAATCGCCGGCGATGAAATTGCGTTCTGTTCGGCCAGATCGACGCTTACCAGACGCATGTTGGACCCGGACCGGACCTGCACACAAATCGCCTGATCAAGCGGGCCCACGGCGCTGTATTGATTGGTTCCCCAAGCAATCACACCGCCAAACAGGAACAATGCAACGATCAGAAACGTCAGTGCATTGGCCGCAATATGTTTCCACATTCAGGAAACCTTTCCGAACAAAACGCTTGCATTGGTGCCGCCAAAACCGAATGAATTGGACAGCGCGATATTGATTTCGCGTTCAACCTTCTTGTTGGCCGCCAGATCAATGATGGTTTCAACGGCCGGATTGTCCAGATTGATCGTCGGCGGTGCCACCTGATCACGGATCGCCAGCACAGAGAAAATCGCTTCAATCGCACCCGCAGCCCCCAAAAGGTGTCCTGTCGCCGATTTGGTTGACGACATCGTCACCTTATTGGCCGCATCCCCCATCAGACGCTCCACTGCGCCAAGTTCAATGGTATCCGCCATCGTGGATGTGCCGTGCGCATTGATGTAATCGATATCGCTGGCCTGAAGCCCTGCGTCATCCAGCGCCATGCGCATTGACCGCTCGCCACCCTCGCCAGTTTCAGACGGGGCCGTAATATGGTGCGCGTCACCGGTCAGTCCATAGCCCAACACCTCTGCATAGATCGTGGCACCGCGCGCTTTGGCATGTTCGTATTCTTCCAGCACGACCATGCCCGCGCCCTCGCCCATCACAAACCCGTCGCGGTCCGCGTCATACGGACGGCTGGCCTTCGTCGGATCATCAGGGCGTTTGGTGGACAGGGCTTTGCAGGCATTGAAACCCGCAATGCCAATCTCACAGATTGTCGCTTCTGCACCGCCCGCAACCATCACATCAGCGCGGCCCGTTTTGATCAGCTGCGTCGCATCGCCAATAGCGTGCGCACCCGTGGAACAGGCCGTGACCACCGCATGATTTGGCCCTTTGAAGCCATATTTGATAGCAATCTGACCCGAAATCAGGTTGATCAATGCACCCGGAACAAAGAACGGCGACACGCGGCGCGGGCCCTTTTCTTTCATCATAATCGCGGTTTCAGCGATGGATTGCAGACCGCCAATGCCCGACCCTGTCAGAACGCCGGTGCGTTCCAGATCAGCAGTGTTTTCGGGCATCCAGCCTGAATCTTCAACCGCTTGGGTCGCTGCAGCCATCGCGAACAGGATGAAAGTGTCGATCTTACGTTGATCTTTGGGATGCATATATTTGTCTGGATTAAACGTTCCGTCCGTGCCGTCACCGTAGGGAACTTCGCACGCATAGGTGGTCGCGAACCCTTCGGGATCAAAGCGCGTGATCGGCCCTGCCCCTGATTGGCCAGCCAGAAGCCGTTCCCACGTTTTTTCGACTCCGTCGGCCAGCGGGGTAATCAGCCCCAATCCGGTAATAACTACTCGACGCATGGCTCAACCCTCACGTTTAAATTTCTTTTTTACCTGATACCGTGTGACGCGCGAGGTGCCAAGTATAACGACAGTGCCTTTGGCTTTAATTGGCGGGTGACTGCGCAGCGTTACTTTTGATCTTTTGAACCAGCAAGGCGATCACGGCCACAGCGCAGGCACAAACTGCGATCCAACCAAAAAACCACATCTGCCCCGCCAACGCATTGTCGCCACTGGCCGCGACAAACATCCGTTTGCCCCACCACACGATCACGCCCGATAAGGCCAGATCAAATGCCGCGAAAAACACGGCAAACCGCGTCACAGATGCCAAACCAACGGCTAGTACTATCCCGGGCACTGCCCCGTATAGCGCGATATCAAAGGCCCACCACGGATGCGCCCCCAACGCTTGTGTCACTCCGAAATAGGCCAACAGGCACACCAGACAGGCGGCAATTAGTCCGTAAAGGATCAACGTTTTCATATAGGCCTCAAGTCTTGTCCAACTAACCGTAAAGGCAAGGCCCTGTTATCGCAAACAAAAAAGGCGGCACCACCAAAGGTACCGCCCTTCCCGATTTAGAACCAAAGGTCGCTTAGGACGCTTCAGTGATGAACTTGACCGCGTCGCCGAAGCTCTGGATCGTTTCTGCTGCGTCGTCAGGGATTTCGATACCGAATTCCTCTTCGAACGCCATCACCAGCTCAACAGTGTCGAGGCTGTCTGCGCCCAGATCGTCGATAAATGACGCGCTTTCTACAACTTTGTCTTCTTCAACACCAAGGTGCTCTACAACGATCTTACGAACGCGGACTGCTACGTCGCTCATGTCAAATTCCTCATATAGTTCAGGGCTTAAGCCCTATTAGGTTTGCCACATCCAACGTGCGTCGGGGCAGCTGTTTTGATCCGCCTTAGAACCGCTAAGACTTGCGACGCTGCGTCACAAGCCCCAATTCTGCGCCGCCTATACCAGAGAATCCTGTCTTGGCAAACGCTTTCAATGAGCCCCTATATAGGGGCTACAGCATCGCCATACCACCATTGACATGCAAAGTTGTGCCGGTGACGTAGGCCGCCTGCACGCTTGCCAAATACAGTGCAGCAGCAGCAATTTCTTCCGGTGTTCCCATCCGACCAGCGGGAATCTGTTGGTTAATCTTGTCTTTTTGCTCATCGCTCAGCTTGTCGGTCATGGGTGTTGCGATAAATCCCGGCGCGATACAATTAACCGTAATTCCACGCGACGCGACCTCATAGGCGATGGATTTGGACATTCCAACCATACCCGCCTTGGACGCGGCATAGTTTGCTTGCCCTGGATTGCCGGTGGCACCGACAATGGAACTCACATTTACAATCCGCCCCCAACGCGCCTTCATCATGCCACGGATCACGCCCTTACACAGACGCATCGTAGACGTCAGATTGACGTTGATCACGTCACCCCATTCGTCATCCGACATGCGCATAAAAATCTGATCGCGGGTGATGCCGGCGTTGTTCACCAGGATATCGACGGACCCCATTGCCTCAATCGCCTGCTTGGGCAGCGCATCAACCGCCGCGCCGTCGCTGAGGTTACACGGCAATACATGCGCGCGCGTGCCCAGCTCAGCGGCCAGCGCGTCAAGCGGTTCAACCCGCGTTCCCGACAAACCCACCGTTGCGCCCGCGCCGTGCAATGCGCGCGCGATTTCCCCGCCAATGCCACCTGATGCGCCGGTGATAAGCGCGTTTTTTCCAGTTAAATCAAACATGTCTTATCCTTCGTTCAATGCAGCAACCGCCGCCACAATATCATCAGGTGATCCAATTGCGCGGGTCGCGATGTTGCGATCCACCCGTTTTACCATCCCAGACAGCGCCTTGCCCGCGCCAATTTCCCACACGTCGGTGACACCCGCATCTGCCATCCACATCACGCTCTCACGCCAGCGCACGGACCCTGTGATCTGTTCCACAAGCAACCCCTTGATGTCGTCCACACCAACGGCAGCAGCCCGTACATTTGCAATCAAAGGCACCGCAGGCGCATTCATCGTCACGTCCGCCAATGCCTTTGCCATCACATCCGCCGCCGGACCCATCAGCGATGAATGGAACGGCGCGCTGACCGGCAGCAGCATCGCGCGTTTCGCGCCATGTGCCTTTGCGATCTCCACTGCGCGCTCGACAGCCGACCTGTGGCCCGACACGACAACTTGGCTCGGGTCATTATCATTGGCAGCCTGACACACCTCACCTTGTGCTGCCTCAGCCGCAACAGCTTGTGCACCTGCGAAATCTAGGCCCAACAAAACCGCCATTGCGCCAATGCCCACGGGCACTGCATCCTGCATCGCCTCACCGCGAATACGCAACAGACGTGCAGTGTCTGCAATGCTCAATGCGCCAGATGCTGCGAGCGCCGAATACTCCCCTAACGAATGACCCGCGACAAACGACGCCGCGGCAATCGTGACGCCCTCGGCCTCAAGCGCGCGCATCGCGGCCAATGATGTGGCCATCAGCGCGGGTTGTGCATTTTTGGTCAGGGTCAGATCTGCAATATCGCCGGACCAAATCAGATCGGACAGCTTTTCGCCCAACGCATCATCGACCTCGTCAAACACCGCCTTCGCCGCAGGATACGCCTGCGCCATGGCCTGCCCCATCCCGATGGTCTGCGCGCCTTGACCTGGAAAAACAAACGCTCTCATAGATGCCCCCTCCTTTTTATTTCCTCAGGGGTAACGTGGCGAAAGCCTGCGCACAAGACATCTGGCGACCAAGGCGCTTAGGCTGGTAAACGGCAAACGGCCCCGCTTTGGGGGCCGAAAACACGCTAAAGCTGTCTGCTCATTGGGTCCTAGGAGGGCGACAGTGGCCCACCCCAAACCGCCTCACGCACAGGATGCGCGTTTTCCAGTCCGAAATCACTGGCCAAGCGGCTGCGCAATGCGGCAATCAACAGGGGCGATCCATCGCCCGCAGGCACAGGACCAATCCCTTTGATGCTGATCTGAACCTGCCCGAACGACGCGCTGGAACGCGCGGCAATGACGTCTACGGCGTCGATTGCATCAAACCCGTAATGTGCCAACACGATATCTCTCTGAAACAGTCCATCAACGACCTCACGCACCTCACCTGCTGCAGTGTCAATCTGGACCCGAACGCAGGTTCCGCGCGCGACCACGCGTGCCAACACCAGCGCCGCACAGATCAACAACAGCGACACAGTCATCTTTGCGACCATGGCCTGCGCGCCAAATACCGTTGACGGCAACAGCCACAGACCGACGGCAGCAATCAACGTCGCCACTGTCAGAAATCCGCAGATCGCCCGCAGCAACACTGAGATATTAACGAGTTGTTCGTTTGGACGTACCTCATAGCCCCAAAAATGCTCAGTCACGTTTGGACGCATGGACATAGGGTCGTGATTTGATCGGGCCTGATAGGATTCTGTGTTCAAGTTTGCGAAGTCGATTGGATCGGGATGTGCGCTCATTGGTGGCTCCTCTGCTCAAATACAACCTTACGGCGAACTTAGGCACAAACGTGTTCGCCAAAAGGTGAATGCGGGGAATTCTGTTAACCAAACTGGATCCGTCAGCGCATCAACCGCCGAACAATCCTCGCAGCGGCCGTGTTTCGCTTGCCCTCGCGCTGTTCCTTTGTATAAGGCCCCAACCTTGCGCAGATTTTTATGAACTGCGCAGTCTCTCGTGGGTGGGAGCGCAAGGTGAAATCCCCACCCTATGAAATGCGCCGCAGATATGAACGGAGCACCCATGCCTTTATATGAGCATGTGTTTATTGCGCGCCAGGACTTGTCCAACACGCAAGCTGAAGCCCTCATCGAACATTTCTCCACAGTGCTGTCGGACAACGACGGCAAAGTGGTTATGTCCGAATACTGGGGCGTCAAGACAATGGCCTACAAGATCAACAAGAACCGCAAAGGCCACTATGCCTTTTTGCGTTCCGATGCACCGGCTCCTGCCGTGCAGGAAATGGAACGCCTGATGCGTCTTCACGAAGACGTAATGCGCATTCTTACGATTAAAGTTGATGCACACGAAGAAGGCCCTTCGGTGCAAATGCAAAAGCGTGACGAGCGTCCAGAACGCCGCGAACGCCGCTAATTAATCAGATCAAGAAAGGACCATAAGTCATGGCTACTAAACCATTTTTCCGCCGCCGTAAGTCCGATCCGTTTGAAGGCGATAACGCCCCAAAGATCGACTACAAAGACACACGTACCCTGCAGCGCTATGTTTCCGAGCGCGGCAAGATCGTTCCATCCCGCATCACCGCAGTTGGCGCCAAGAACCAGCGTGCGCTGGCCCGTGCCATCAAACGCGCACGGTTCCTCGCGTTGCTGCCGTACGCCGTTAAGTAAAGGACAGACATCATGGATATCATCCTTCTCGAACGCGTAGCGAAGCTGGGTCAGATGGGCGACGTCGTCTCTGTGAAACAGGGCTACGCACGTAACTTCTTGCTGCCGCAAGGCAAAGCACTGCGCGTCAATGCTGCAAACATGAAATCTTTCGAAGCCCAGAAAGCGCAACTCGAAGCGCAAAACCTGGAGACCAAGAAAGAAGCCGACGCAATGGCTGCAAAGCTGGACGGTGAAACCTTCATCGTGATTCGCTCTGCATCCGATGGCGGCAATCTGTACGGCTCCGTAACCACCCGTGACGCTGCAGAATCTGCAACTGCGGCTGGCTTTACAGTCGACAAAAAGCAGGTCGCGTTGATCGACCCGATCAAAGAGCTTGGCATTCACGACGTCGCAGTCAAGCTGCACCCGGAAGTCACAGCAATCATCAAGTTGAACGTCGCACGTTCGGTTGAAGAAGCTGAACTTCAGGCTGCTGGCAAATCTGTTGCTGAATTGGCTGCCGAAGAAGAAGCCGCTGCTGAGTTCGAAATTCAGGAGTTGTTCGACGATCTCGGCGCTGCCGGTCTCGACGACTTTGGCGATGACGACGCGGCCCCTGCCGCCAAAGCATCTGCCGAAGACGCATCTGACGAAGACTAAGTCTTCTCAATTTCGATACCTAAATGAAGGCCGCCCCTGTAACGGGCGGCCTTTTTTCATGCGCCATTCACAATAGAACGCCGATCTTGGGACCGTCTAAACGAATGATGCCGCGCAGGTTTCCCCACGCGGCTCAAAATAATTCCGCAAAAAAATGCTCTTAGAACGTCTCAAGCGTCAAAGTAGCATCGCAGTAGTCGCCATCATAGGTCCCGATCCAGACATCAAGAACCCCGTTCCCGACCTGCCGATCTGACAGATTAATACGCGGGTCCGCTTGGCCATTGCTGTCGTCATCGTAAAACCACTGCGTGTCCGCCGTATTGACCAGCAGCGCCGCATCACAGTTGCTCAAGACTGAAATTTCCAGTCGGTAACCGTTCATATTGCTGAGATCGAAAGAGAAGTCGGGCGTTGTCGGGAAATACCCAACGTTGTCGGAACTGAAACCACAGTCAGGAAGGTAATTGTCACCACCTGCAACGATGTTGAAACTGCGCGGCGAAAACAGTTGATCGCCAGATGAATTATATGTGGTGGTGCCCCAGAGAGTGTAGTCTGGGCAGGCTTGCGCAGCACCTGCAAAACTGAAAGTTGCTGCGATCGCGATAAATAGATGTCTCATAATATTTCCCCAAATATGTTGATGGTCTGTAGTAGTAACGCAAAACAACCTATTGCCCCAGCGTAAACTTGCGGCTCTTTGACAAGGCATTCCTTACCGTTGTGCCTACGAAAACGGCCAGTCAGTCTAATTGCTAATAAAGGCCGCGCAGGTGTCCCCACGCGGCAGATTGCGGCTCAGCTTACTAAGATGTTTAGAACGTCTCGAGCGTCAGGACAGCATCGCAATAGCCGCCGTCATATGTTCCTGCCCATATATCAATGCGCCCGTTTGACGGATTTCTCAGGGTGATTTTCCCGCCGCCATCGCCATTGTCGTCATCGTCATAATACCAGTTGGCAGCACCCGTGTTGATCAACAATGTGGTGTCACATTTTCCTGTGACTGTGATGTGCAGCGCATAGGGTCCCATTCCCGTCAGATAGAACGAAAAATCCGGCTGGCTGGCAAAATAGCCCGGCCCCTGATCCGTCAGCGGTCTAACCTGCGGACAATTGTAAATATAATTTTCCCCGCCTGCGACGACCGCGTAACTTTGTGGCGAGTACAATACATCTCCTGTGCCGTTGTACTGTTCAACGCCGGTCATAGAAAACGTCGGACACGCCTGCACAGCCGCAGTCGTTCCAAAAAATGCAAACAATGTGATTACTAAAAATTTCATGTCATTTCCCCCAATTCAAAATATGACGTAGGGTAAACCGAAAATCTGCACTTTTTATAGGCTCTTTTTGATCATTCGATCATATTTTGCCCGACTTACAGTCATATGACGCACCTATTGCGCTGATTAGAAACAAAAAAGGCCGCCCCCTGAACGGGAAGCGGCCCAAATTTCGCTCTGCTGCAGGGCTTACTCTTCTTCGAGCGCCTCAACAGCCTTTTGCAGATCGTCCTTGGACACTTCTTTTTCTTTCATAGCAGCGGCTTCAACGATGTGATCCACAACTTTGTCTTCAAACAAAGGTGCGCGAATCTGTTGCTGCATCTGTGGGTTCTTTTGCACAAATTCAAAGAACTGGCGCGCTTGATCGCCGTACTGACGGGCTTGGTTCATCACGGCTTGGGTGAATTCGGCGTCCGACACCTGAATTTCGGCCTTTTGACCAATTTCAGCCAGTAGCAATCCGAGCTTTACGCGGCGATCTGCCAGCTTGGTGTGCTCTTCGGTGGTCTCGATCTCGGGGTGATCGTGGCCTTCAACCTCTGGGTTGTCTTCGTGCCACAGCTGATGTGCGATCTGGCCTGCTTCCGCCTCAACCAAGGACGGTGGCAACTCGAACGATACCATCTTGTCCAATTCATCAAGAAGCGCGCGTTTTGTAACTGCGCGGGCCGCACCTGCGTACTCTTCTTCCAGCTTTGACGTGATCTGACCCTTCAGACCTGCAAGGTCTTCGGCGCCAAACTGCTTGGCCATCTCATCGTCAATCTCGGATGTCTTGGGTTCTTTAACGTTCAGGATTTTGCACTCAAACACAGCAACTTTGCCTGCAAGGTGCTCAGCATTGTAATCAGCAGGGAACGTGACTTCGACGTTCTTGTCTTCGCCAGCTTTAACGCCGATCAGACCTTCTTCAAAACCCGGGATGAATTGACCAGACCCAAGCTCAAGGGCGTGACCCTCAGCAGCGCCGCCTTCAAACGGTTCGCCATCAACTTTACCAAGAAAGTCGAAAATCACTTGGTCGCCGTTTTTAGCTTTTGATCCCTTCTTGCGGTCATCAAAGTTCTTTGCAGTCTCCGCGAGAGACGTCAGCGCTTCTTGCACAGATTCGTCGTCGGCTTTCACAACCAGCTTTTCGAGCTTGATCTTGCTAAAATCGACCTCAGGAACGACGGGCAGTGCTTCGTAGGAAACATTAACGACAACATCGTCGCCCTCTTTCCACTCATCATTGGCCATCTTCATCTCAGGCTGCATCGCGGGGCGATCGCCGGACGTTTCCAGATGCGTGTTCATGGCACCGTCGACGGATTCCTGCATGGCTTCGCCCAGAACCTTGGGGCCAAACTGCTTTTTCATCATTGCCATCGGGACCTTACCCTTACGGAATCCCTTCATTTCGACTTCGGGCTGCGCCTCTTTGAGCTTCTCAAGGACTTTTGCGTCCAGTTCGGCAGCCGTGATTTTGATCTCATAGCCGCGCTTGAGGCCGTCGTTCAGGGTCTCTTTGACCGTCATGGTATCGTCCTTTTCTTTGTCTCACAGGCCGAAGGGCCAAAAATATCGTGGTGCGGGTGAAGGGACTCGAACCCCCACGCCTTGCGGCGCTTGGACCTAAACCAAGTGCGTCTACCAATTCCGCCACACCCGCATATATTTAACGGGACGGCGATGCCCTCCCCCTAAGTTGCGCGCTTCCTAGCAAAGTGTCGGCAGGGATGCGAGAGGAAAACGCAAGCCATTTGCGATGATCTGACGTTATTATTCAGGGCTTTGGCGAACGCGACAGATTGAACCCTCGCCGTGACGAAAAAGACTCACTTTGGCGTCGTGATATGCAAATGCGCGATTATTGCCGCGCCATTAACTTTTTATTGCCATATTTCGGGTCAAAACACTGAGGCAGATATTTAATATGGGAGCGAGCAACGCCATGAACATGGAAAATACGCAAGATTTCAAAGAACGCTGCGCCATAAAGCCCGCCAATGTCTCTGGGCTTGCGACAGGGACCACAGTGGTAACGCTGGACGGCGAACTTCCGGTTGAACATCTTAACTCCGGCGACCGGATCATCACCCGTGACAGCGGCATGGCGATCCTGCGCGACATCCGCATCTCACAAGTTCGCGTCGCCGCTATCAAAATCAAGGCAGGTTCACTTGGCCACACACGGCCACAGGCCGATATGATCTTGGGCCCCGACACGCTGGTTCACATTCGCGACTGGCGCGCCAAGGCGTTGTTTGGCGCTGATGTCGCAACAGTAAAGGCAAAACGCCTGATTGACGGTGAATTCGTGTCCGAGATCGCCGCCAAAACAATGACCGTTTATGAACTGATCTTTGACCGTCAGCACATCGTTTATGCAGACGGTCTCGAAGTGGCCAGTACTGCCGTGTAAGCAGACCGTCACGTCCACTTTATGCGCGATAGTTCGTGCTTGTGATTTTTCGCGTGATCTTGTCGCCACATCGTTGAACGAATGAAACGCAGCCTCCTAGGGCTGCGTCTTGCATTTGGGACGCCGCCGTCGCGCTGGCACGCCCTTCTGATCCCGAAATATTCGAGAAATGAAGCCGATCAGAAAACCATGCTATCGAGCGTGGCGATTAATGCGATTCATTTTCGATTATAATTACGTCAATGTGCCTAATTTTTGTGCATACTTGCGGGAAACCAGTCTGACACGTGAACCGCACCTCCCTCTCGAATTGTGGGAGGGGGGCAGACGTGGTCTCTCCCATTCTGAAGACGCAAGGCAGGGGAGTCGCAGCCATGAAAAAGATCGAAGCGATCATCAAACCGTTCAAGCTGGACGAAGTAAAAGAAGCGCTGCAAGACGCGGGCATCCAAGGCCTAAGCGTCGTGGAGGTCAAAGGGTTTGGCCGCCAGAAAGGCCACACCGAATTGTACCGCGGCGCTGAATATGTCGTCGATTTCCTACCTAAAGTTAAGATCGAGGTTGTTTTGGCCGACGATCAGGTCGACGGTGCCATCCAAGCCATCATCGCAGCTGCCAAAACCGACAAAATCGGTGATGGAAAGATTTTTGTCTCCGACGTCAGCCACGCGATCCGCATCCGCACCGGCGAAGAAGGTGACGAAGCTTTATAAATATTGGGCGCCATAATCCGGCGCGCAGTACTTTCAGTCCTACATCAAACCTATCAAACGAAAGACCGCTGATATGACCAATAAAGATATTGTCAAAATGATCAAAGACGAAGACATCGATTATGTCGACGTCCGTTTCACCGACCCGCGCGGCAAGTTGCAGCACGTGACCTTGATGTCAGATCAAGTTGACGAAGACTTCCTTGAAGAAGGCTTCATGTTCGACGGATCGTCCATCGCTGGCTGGAAATCTATTGATAAATCCGACATGAAACTGATGTTGGACGTCGATAGCGCCTACATTGACCCGTTTTATGCCGAAAAGACGCTGTGCATTCACTGTTCTGTGGTCGAACCAGACACCGGCGAAAGCTACGACCGCGACCCGCGTGGCACCGCAGAAAAAGCAGAAGCATACCTGAAATCCACAGGCATCGGAGACACATCTTTTTGGGGTCCGGAGGCTGAGTTTTTCCTGTTTGACGATGTCCGCTATCAAGTCGGCATCAACAAAGTGTCCTACCAAGTTGATGCGATGGACGCATCCTGGAACACGGATACGCAGTACGAAATGGGCAACACAGGCCACCGTCCCGGTGTAAAGGGCGGCTATTTCCCTGTGAACCCAATTGACGACGCACAAGACATCCGCTCTGAGATGTTGTCGACGATGAAGCGCATGGGCATGAAGGTCGACAAACACCACCACGAAGTGGCGTCCTGTCAGCACGAACTCGGCCTGATCTTCGGCACATTGACGACACAAGCCGATGAGCTGCAGAAATACAAATACGTCGTGCACAACGTCGCACAAGCTTACGGCAAGACCGCAACATTCATGCCAAAGCCCATCGCGGGCGACAACGGCACCGGTATGCACGTGAACATGTCGATCTGGAAAGACGGCAAGCCGTTGTTTGCAGGCGACAAATACGCCGACCTGTCACAAGAAGCGCTGTATTTCATTGGCGGCATCCTGACACACGCCAAAGCTTTGAACGCGATCACGAACCCGTCCACCAACTCCTATAAGCGGCTGATCCCGGGCTTTGAGGCCCCAGTTCTGCGCGCCTATTCCGCCTCCAACCGCTCTGGTTGCGTGCGGATCCCGTGGACAGAATCCCCCAAAGCCAAGCGCGTTGAGGCTCGTTTCCCCGACCCCGCCGCCAACCCGTACCTGTGCTTTGCAGCGCTGTTGATGGCCGGCCTTGACGGGATCAAAAACAAGATCGATCCCGGTCCTGCATCCGACAAAGACCTCTATGATCTGCCACCAGAAGAATTGGCTGAAATCCCAACGGTTTGCGGTTCCTTGCGTGAAGCGCTGGAAGAGTTGGAAAAAGACATGGACTTCTTGCTGCAAGGCGATGTGTTCACCAAAGACCAGTTGCAAGGATACATGGACCTCAAGTGGGAGGAAGTTTACGAATACGAGCACACCCCGCACCCTGTTGAATTCAAATTGTATTACAGCTGCTAAGACCCTTTGTGGTTAACGCCGCAATATCACTGCAAAGGCGCCCCCAGCGGGGCGCCTTTTTTATGTTGCAGGCCCGTTTGGTCGATCCGCCACACTATGGCCGCAACAAACGCCTGAGATTGCCCGATCAGTTACGTTTTGTTGACGAATTGATCGGTAAAGGTCGCTACATGACCAACACGGATTTTTCCCTCGCGCCCAAAGTGGCCCCAAGCCAAACCTCAACGCCACGTTTTGGTGCGCATCAGATCACGGATCGTCCGGCCTCTGCCGCGCGTAAAAGGGTGGGCACGATGTCGACCACAGGGCAAACCCGTGGGACATCGAATGACACACATCAACACGGGGCACCGGCGCGCAGCATCGGTGCCATTGTGTACGATCCTTTGCGCTGGGGTCTGGCCACCAAACCCCGCAGGTACACGCTCGCGGGCGTTACCATGGTCGCTCTTGTTACCTTAATCCTTTAATCGCATCCTTTGGGGGCTTCTACCGCCACCACGGTCGTGTGAATAACAAACGCCACAGCATCGGGCTGCGGAAGTCGCAGAATCGTTTGCCGTTCGCTGCGCAGATACGGCGCATCCGGTTGCCCGACAGGGCGCGGATCGTTTTCAAGCCTCGGCTGATGCAAATCCGCCTTATCATAGCGCAGTAAATTTGCCCGCCACATCGGACGCCCCTCCTGCACCCCGTCAAATAAACGCTGAACGCGCATCGCGATGGCACTGTCATATTCCACCACCGGATCATGAATTGCGATCAATGGCTTGCCGATCTTTTGCGCCAACGTCCAACTTGCCGGAAAACACAACACGGCCCCGCTCAAGACATGCTCATCACCGCGCCGCTCCAAGATACAGACGTCTTGCTGCAAAACCGCGCCGATGGATCGAAGCGGCGCACGCCAGTCTATCGTCACCTCATGCCCATCCGGACAGTGCACATGATCGCCAGTCCGCACAAACCCGTCAGGCAAAGCGCCGAGTGCGGCCGCTACGAACCCACACGCAGCCGCCAAGCCATCCGGCGTCTGCGCGTAAACATCCGCCTCGCAACTCTGCAAAAGTCGGCGCCGTTCCCCCATCTGCGCCCCGTAAGCACCATCAAACGTCAGCCAGGGACCCACGACAGGGCGCATTG
>JAGGNB010000067.1 GCA_017886375.1 Octadecabacter sp. | reverse complement strand
CGGAATATCGCAGTGAGTTCAAGCTGGCCCGCGCCAGCGGATCAAACAGTCCGGGTGAGATGCCGCGCCACTGGTGTAGGCAGTCGGAACGCGATGCTGGTGCCCGGAACGGGGCCATCAGTGATGGAGAAGAGAACTCGAACCAGGCGCACGCATTGACTTGCTGCGCGATGACCTCACCGACGTCTCGGCGTGGCTATAAGACAGATATTCCAACGAAAGATATGTCTTTGCAGTCGACTACTATCACCATCAGAAATTCGTCAAGGAAATCGCCTACGTCGTGGTTACCGGGACCGAGCAGAAAAAACGGCGCGCGATCAGGGCGACTGCGACACAGGCGCTCGAGGCGCTTGGCTGGCGTATCGTCTCGGAAGGTGGCGGAGTTGTCATTGATGCTGAGCCAGGTCCGACGACGGACCTTTCCGCCCACGAACGGCTGCGGGCGATAAACCGGGTAGCAAACGCGCTAAAGGGCCGATAATGACAGATGCTGCGCCATGCATAGGGGTCTGCTGTGCGGGACAAAGCTGCCTCTCGAGTTTCAAGCACGAATGTCTGCAAATGGCCGGATAGCAACATTCGGTGGCCGAGCCCAAGATATCGGAGACTACATTCCAAATCTGCCCACCTCACCTTTTTGATCACGCCGACAGTTCGTTAGTCCTACTCAATTTCAGCCATTGGTCTGAAAAGAGACCCGACGTTGGATGGCTGTTCCCAACACATCAATCAGTCAGTTTGCAAACAGTGAGCACGCCAGCCTGTCACGGCGTGGAAAATTTGCAAAAGGGGCATCATATGACTGGGTTGACGATTTCAGATCCGATGGTCGAGATTCTGATAAGATTTGCGCTCAATACCATCGCCATGGCTTGCCTCATGTTTGGTATGTTTTATCGCCGCTATCGCGACAAGGAATTGGCGACGACCGCTGCGATGTTCAACATTTTTGCCTTCGCCGTGCTGACAATCCTGTCGAGTGTGGAGTTTAGCATTGCGGCTGGGTTCGGTCTGTTTGCCATTCTGGCCCTGTTCAGCTTGCGATCCGAGCAAATCTCGAAACTCGAGATCAGTTATTTCTTTGGGTCCATCGCAATTGCGGTGATTTGTTCGGTACAGGGGACCGGATTGGGTCTGGTCTCGATGATCGTCATCTTCGTGTTGGTCGCAGCTTGGATATTGGATCACCCAAGCATCCTGCAATCGGCGGATAGCGCCAAGCTGACGCTGGATCGAATTGAGCCGCATGTGCTGGCAGACACCAATCAAATGCGTGCGGACCTGTCGGCCCGACTTGGCGTCGACGTCATGCATTTTCAGGTGGTTGAGCTGAATTACGTCAATGACCTTGCCCGCATCACCGTCTTTTACCGCGCATAATGGAGGCCCCGATATGACCCAGTTTCTTGACCTTGGATGGCTCACCGAACCTTTCAACCCCATCACTCTGGATGGGCTGAACGAGAAGGCCGAGATGATGAGCAGGATCGACAATAAATACGTCATTCAAGCCGCCGATCTGAAGCGTCTCGTGCCAGCGTTTACCAAAGATTTCGATGTCCTCGACATCAAGGACCAGCGCACTTTCACCTACGACACGCGCTACTTTGATGACGCAGGCCACAGCGCCTATTTCGAACATCATCAGGGCATTCGAAAAGGGTTTAAGGTGCGCGTGCGCCGCTATGTCGAAGCCGGGCTTTGCTTTCTAGAGGTCAAAGTCAAAGGCCAGCGGGGCATGACCGAGAAATACCGCATGCCTTATGATCCAAGTTGCCTTAACGGGCTCACGTCAGAGGCACGCGATTTTGCGCAGACCACCTACAGCGCAAAATATGACAAGCCCTTTGGTTACCAACTGCGCCCTTCGCTCGACATTCGCTATAAGCGGATCACATTGGTCGCGAAGTCGGGCGGTGAACGCATGACCATCGACACCGATCTGCGCTTCACCACAACCGATCATACAATGGCCACCGGAACGTCGGTGTTCATCGTCGAAACCAAATCCGCAAATGGGCGCGGTGTTGCCGATGTGTTGCTACGCACTGCAGGCGAACGCCCCGCGCGGCGTTGTTCGAAATATTGCGTGGGGCTGGCGGCAATGGGGCAAGTGTCGCGCTACAATCGCTTTTTGCCGACCCTGCGCCAGCTCGGCCTGACAACGCCGAGGCCTGCAATCGGACAGTGGTCCGAAATCCGGACAGACTTGCGTCAATCTTTGGCCGGATCTTCGCCCGTGCCGCAGATCGCGGCTGCTTAAGACGGTTTTTTGGTCGTGGCCGTCAACGCAAGGGCCAGAAAACCGCCAGACCAACGTCTGGTGCAAATCTGTTCTGTCACCGCTACACTCGCCAGAGGCGACGCGATCGTCATCCCGTCTGGGGCGTCACCCAGCGACAACAAGAGGCACCATGCGGACCCTCATCAAGCTCATCCTTACGACATTTCTGGTCGTACCGTTCCCCATCACCTTCGCACAGACCGAAGACGGCACAATCCTGTTCGGCGTCATCTTGGCCTATGCCGACGATGATGATGACGACGACGATGACAATAGCGGTAAGGGGAACAATAACGACGATGATGACGATGACGATGACGATGACGATGACGATGACGATGACGATGACGATGACGACCATGACAACAGCGGGCCGGGCAACCGGAATGATGATGACGACGACGACAACGAGAATTCCAACAGCCCGAATGCGCCGTCTGACAGCCGCTTAGGCGTGCCTGAAAACCTGCACCTGCGCTATCCCAACGGCTGGGACGAACGCATCTTTAGTGGGCGTTATCTTTTGGTCGATCCGCAGGGTCGCACCGTTACCAACCGAATAGCGCGAATGGACGACCTGATCCGCATGCGCGCCTTGATCGAGTAGCCGCTACTTTCCAGACCACGCCTTTTGCGCAATCAGGGCGGCTTCAACACGGTTGCGGGCATGCAGCTTGCTTAGAATGATCGTCATGTAGTGTTTGACTGTCTTTTCTTGGATGTTCAGTGTTTCGCCGATTTCACGATTGCTATCGCCTGCCGCGACCCCGCGCAGGATGTCTTCTTCGCGCTTGGTTAAATCGTCGATGGGTTGGCGCTCGGCGGGTTTGGTGTTTTGCATAATCCGCAGCATTTCAGCCGCCAGACCGGGGGATACATGGGCATATCCAGCGGCTAATTTGGTCAGAATATCACGCAATTCGCCCGCCGACACGCCCTTAAGGATATAGCCGGCCGCGCCTGCCTGCATCGCCGCTGTGACGTCTGCGCTGTCCTCGGACACGGTGAGCATGGCAATGGCGGTGGCCGTCCCTGCCTCTGCAATCCGTGCGGCGGCCGTAATGCCATTGCCCGGCATCGACAGGTCAAGCAATGCCACATCAGGCGTGTGCTTTGCGGCCAACGCCACCGCTTCATCCGCCGTGCCGCCCACGCCAACGACCTCAAAAACGCCGGTTTCTTCGATGCTATGCACCAGCCCATCACGGAAAATCGGATGATCATCGGCCAGAATAAGTCGGATCGTCATAGCGTGGCCTCTTCATAAGGGAGCATCAAGGAAATGACCGTGCCTTGGCCCCGCGTTGAAGACACAGTCATTTCGCCGCCGATGCTTTCTGCACGATCCCGCAGCCCCCAAAGTCCTTGCCCGCCGTCACTGCGCAGCTTGCGTGTTTGGTCAGGGTCAAATCCGGGGCCCTTGTCTTCGACACTCAAGGTCAGCGATTGGGCGTCTACAGTCGCGGAAACACGAGCGGTTGGAGTCTTGGCGTGCCGCGTGACATTGGAGAGGGTTTCTTGAAGAAATCGAAACATGCACAGCTTTTGTGCGTAGTTGAGAGCGACATCTGGCAGCATATTTAGAGCCACGTCGACGTCCAACTCGGTCTGGCGGTGATGGTCATCCACTGCGCGTGTGATCAGTTCATCAATGCTCAACGTGTCCAGATCAGGGAGCGCCAATCCACGCGAAATAATGCGCAACTCATCCAAAGCTTTGTCCAAGGACTCCCGCACGAGGGCGGCATCGGTGCTGGGCGTTTCGTCTGCGCCCAAAGCACCGTCCAGCCGCAACGATGCAAGCGACAAATACTGCGCAGGACCGTCGTGCAGATCAGATCCGATGCGCCGAATTGCGCGTTCGGTTTGCGCAATCGCACGCGATGATGCCGCGACAACGCTTTTGCGCAATCCCGCATTTTGCGCAGAAATCTGTTCGGTTTTTGCCAGTTGTTCAGTCAAAGCTTGGCGTTGCTGGCGAATGGTGCGCCCGCCTGCCTGCACGATCCAGAACAACAACAAACCACTGGCCGCGAAGGCCCCGCCCACGATCAACCAACTGGTCTGCCGTGCGCTCAAGATATCCGCGGACAACTGATCGGCCACCTCGTAAAATTCAGCCACCGCGATAACCTCGCCAGTATAGACCTGACGGATCGGGCTGTAGACCTCTAGCAAGGGGACATCCAGACTGGCCTCTGGCGCGTCTTCAGGATCGTTGAGGTCCTCAAAGGATGCAGAGACCTGACCAGACCACGCGGCCAAGAGTTCGTCTGACGGATCAAAAATGCGGCCGATTTGATCGGGGTCCGACGCATGGACGATGCGCCCCCCATCTAGCCAGATTTTGTAAGACACGACTCGTTCCCCAAGGGCGGTTCCGTTAAAAATCTCCGCCAAGGCCTGCCGTGCGGGCGGCGAAAGCGTGTCATTGTCCGCAAGTTCTTGGCTAAGTGGCGAGATGAAACTCTCCATAAACAACGCGGCAGAGGAGGCTGAGTTAAAGACCACCGCATCCTCAATCCGCTGGGACACCCAGTTTCCAACAAAAATCATCGCACCAATCATAACGATTGCACCTGCCACAAGAAATTGACCCGGCAGGGTGAGTTCGTGCCAGTTAAGAGGATCGCTCGGTTGCTTCATTTGTGAACCATATCAGGCCAGAACGTGGGCGCACACCGACTAAGGTCCGAAACCATGTGCCACTAATATCAAGCTAAATGCCGGTCTTTAAAACCGGCAATGCTGGGCGCTTGGCCGCCCTGCACAATCTGCAGCGAACGTCTGCATTCCGCCCTAAGCGGTCACCTATACGTCGTGCAGCATTCGGCAAATTGGGCTCTGTACTGCCGTTAGCTGCGTGTTGCATAAACGGCTGGTCAGGGATGAACCGACCTTCGCTGCGCGGCGCATGAACTCGCACACCGCGGGACAAAGCTGCCGTTTGATCCAAAATTTCGATTGTCTGCTTTTGTATTTCCTCAAATCAAAGAAGATATGCGCAAAAACGACACGACGTCGCAACTGGAAAAGAGGCGTGCCGTAAAAACTGCGAATGCTGGGTCTTAGCCAGTAAAGCAAAACTCATGCATGAACGCCGAATACCCGAATGGCTCCGCCATGCCCCCGCGCCAAGTGTACGCGGTTTTGCTGTCTTGGCTGGTGCCGAAGCTATCGCCAGAGGCATTCTGATCTCGGTTTTCCCATTGGCTATGTATCGCTCTCTTCAAGATGCGAGCGTTGTGTCCGAGGTCTATTTCTTTGTCGGCGTCGCCTCTCTTTTGATCGGCTTGTCGATCCCCTATCTGATACGGTTTGTGCCAAGGCTTTGGATCTATGCAGTGGGTACGATGATGTTTGTTGCCGGTGCGCTTACCACCATTCTGGAGGGCGCGGGTGCGACCATTGTGGGGCTGTCGCTGACGACATTTGCAACGGTCACGACATTCGTATGTTTGAACGCTTATGTGCTTGATTATGTTTCAAAAACAAACCTCGGAAAATACGAAACATCGCGCCTCTTTTACAGCGCGTTGGGGTGGACAGCAGGGCCCGCATTGGGTGTGTTCCTTTACGATTGGTGGCAACCGGCACCTTTCCTGATCGCGGCCGTTGCGGCATTTGCGATGTTGGTGATATTCTTGGTAATGCGCCTTGGGAACGGAAAGCTGATCGTGAAAAGGCATACCGCTCCATCCAATCCATTCGCCTATTTTCCTCGATTTTTCCAACAACCAAGGCTAATCACGGGATGGCTTTTTGCGGTGATAAGGTCGTGTGGTTGGTGGGTCTACGTTATCTATCTTCCGATCTATGCTGTCCAAAACGGACTAAGTGAACAGCTGGGGGGAATGGCCCTCTCAATTTCAAATGGTGCGCTGTTTCTTACACCCTTGATGTTTCGTTTTATGCAACGCCATTCGGTTCGAACCGCAGTTAGAACTGGCTTTTTGATGTCCGGCCTTGTCTTCGCGCTGGCGGGCATGCCTCACGGTTTTCCGCTGTTTACCGTCGCGTGTCTGATGTCGGGGTCATTCTTCCTGATCCTCTTGGATGTTTGCGGCGGATTGCCATTTTTGCTTGCGGTCAAACCGTCTGAGCGAACCGAAATGTCAGCCATTTATTCAAGTTTTCGGGATGTGTCAGGAATTGTAACGCCGGCCGCGGCGTGGTTGGTATTGTTGGCAGCGCCTATCTCAGGCGTCTTTGTCGCCGGTGGCGTCGCCTTGATATCCACCTGGGCTTTGGCAAACAAACTCCACCCAAGGATCGGTCAAGCCCGCATAGCCATCGAAAGCCCGACCGTCATAGCAAATGAAAGCGGCTCTCAGATCATAACACCAGGCGCGGCGACTTGATGAAAATCTGCTGTGGTTATGTTCATCTCAAAAGCAGACATTCACTGCGTTACAGCAATTGTGCAGAATGGGCTCCAGAGCGGACTTTCGCTGGGTGTCCTTCGGATGATCGCTATGGGCCGGTGGCGGCATTCGGCATAAAGGGCGGATAGGAGCCATTCGCTACGAGTGCGAAGTGGTCTTGTGTCAACGGCGAGAGCCGACATTCAATCAGCCACCGATAGAGGTTTCTTCTGCGATGCGGAAGGCGGCCGCATGCGAAGATCGGAGAGTTGGCGCTGGAGGACAATTTTTTGTCCGGCGCGCTCGACAAGGTCGGTCTGTTGCGGAGCGCAAGAAAATGATCGACCGCACCGTGAAGCTCCGCATCAGCCGTCAGTCCATCGTCTTGGGGATCAGCCGGGGCAGTGTCTATTACCGGCAGTGCTCGGTCTCGATCATATCGATCAGGCTTAATAGATGGCCGTCGGCACGTTTCAGCCGCTTGATGATCTTGGGGTGGGTTGCACGGGTGTGTTCTGTCATAGCAAAATATATCCCCAATAGGGATTGAGCAAGCGGGCCAAGACCTGCGGAAATTGGCAGATGACACGACAGGCGATATCATTTCTGCGCTTTGCATTGACCCTCGCCTTGGCAGTGGGGATTACGCTGTCGTCTGAAGCACAGAGCAAATCGTATGATTTTGCCAAGATCGCAGAGATTATGTCCGAGCATCAGGCAGAGATCGAAGACCACGGCCATTCCCATGACGACATTGTGGATATAATGCACGTCTTCCAAAGTCATGCACACGAGATGGCAGAGTATGAACACATCACTTCGTTTTTGCCACCGTGCGAGGCGACGAGTGCTATCCTGCCGACCAGCATACGCTTGACTATGGCAGACAACGCCATGCGAGGGCGTCAGGACTACGGCTTAGATCGACCGCCAACAGTGTGAAGTTACGCCATTTTGGCATTTTAAACTTACGCACTCAATAAACGGAAAATCGAAAATGAAACTCAACCGATCCTTTTGGTCGGGGAAGCTGGTGCATGATATGCGCTCGCCCCTGATCCTCTGCACGACCCTCGTCCTGGTGCTCATAGCACTTGCGACGTCCGCCTCCGCCCATGCTGTGACCGTTGGTGACGCGGGCTACATCCAAGAGATTTTCGGGCCTCACATCATCTCGTTCATCTATCTGGGCGCAAAACATATGATCACGGGATATGACCACATTCTGTTCCTGCTCGGCGTCGTCTTCTTCCTCTACCACATGAAAGATGTGGCCATTTACGTGAGTATCTTTGCGGTTGGCCACTCGGTCACCATGATTGTGGGGGTCTGGTTTGGCTGGGGCATCAATGCGTATATCATCGATGCAATCATTGGGCTTTCTGTCGTTTACAAGGCGCTCGATAACCTTGGGCTGTATCAGAAGTGGTTAGGGTTCCAGCCGAACACCAAGGCTGCAACCCTGATCTTTGGCCTGTTCCACGGCACAGGCCTCGCGTCAAAAATTCTGGAATATCAACTGTCCGACGATGGGCTGTTCGCCAACCTTCTTGCCTTCAACGTTGGCGTCGAAGTGGGCCAGCTTCTTGCTCTGTTCGTGATCCTTATTGTCATGGGATACTGGCGCGCGCGCCCCAATTTCATGCGTCAGGCCAGTGTAGCAAACATCGTCATGGTCTTACTTGGCGTCCTTCTGACCTACCAGCAAATCGCTGGTTACATCGCCAGCACATAAAGATTGGAGAGAACAATGTATAATGCACCACAACCCAAAATCGAAGATCTACCCACCTCAGCTCAACTGCGACGTTCAACGATCATCGCGGCCATGAGCGCCGTGGCCATCGGCACCATGGTCTATTTGCCAGCAGAATACGGCTCCGATCCAACCGGTGTAGGAAGCATCCTTGGCCTGACGCAAATGGGAGAGATCAAGCAGCAGCTCTACGCCGAGGCGGAAGCTGACGAACTCGCCGCTTCACAGACCACAACTGCGCTCGCCACCCCCGAACCTGATCCGGCATCACGTCAGGACGCGATTGAGGGACAGCTTACAGCGATGGCCCCAGCGGTGGAGGTTGACCAGCTGGCTGCCGCACCGCCGCCAGAGCCGGTCGCCAATGCTCCCGAACAAGTCATTATCCCGACGCCACAGACTGTGCCCGACGTGACAGAAACAGTCGCACCGGTTTGGCGGGACGAGGTCAGCTATACGCTTGCACCGACCGAGGGCGTTGAGGTGAAGCTGGTCATGGAGGCAGGCGCGGTCGCTGAGTTTTATTGGACCGCGAATGGTGCGGTGGTGGCCTATGACACCCATGGCGACGGTGACAGCAGCATCAGCTATGAGAAAGGACGTGGCGTCGCAGATCAGACCGGCACGCTGACGGCTGCATTTAACGGCAACCACGGCTGGTTCTGGCGCAATCGCACTGAGGCACCTGTGACCATCACACTCTTTGTGCGGGGCGACTATAGCGAAATGAAACTTCCATAACAACAAAGTGGCCCCTGCCGCATGGTGGGGGCCAACCTTGGAAGTGGATGATAGCAGCGTCCCAAAGCCAACATTGCAGCATTTGCAGCGAACGGCAAATAGGTTTGAAGTTTCCCAACGCGGGCCACCGTATGCCCAAGAGGAAAAGCCGCGCTCAGGTCCGCAGAGAAAAACCTTAGACAAAGCTGACCTAATGAAAGAGCTATTAAGACGTCGCAATTGAAACGGTGCAACAATCGGGTGTTATGGTAGGACTTGTGAATAAGGGAGGGATAGAAGAGCATGAATGTTGCATTCAGTTTTGAGAATTCGCGCATTGATCTGGAGATTTCTGCGGTAGTCGTCGCCGGTTGGACGGGACGCAATATGGCTGCGGTCCAACATCATATCGATGAATTGGCAGCAATCGGCATCGCCCCCCCAAGTCAGGTTCCCCTGTACTACCGCGTCTCACAGACCCTTTTGACACAAGCCGACACCATCGACGTCTTGGGCCACGGCACATCGGGCGAAGTTGAGCCATTACTAGTTCAGGCGAACGGTAGGACATATTTTGGCTTGGCGTCAGATCACACGGACCGCGATTTGGAACGTCATTCGGTCGCGGCGTCCAAGCAGGCCTGTGCCAAACCCGTTTCGACTGATCTTTGGGACTTTGAAGCGATCAAGGATCACCTTGATGACATCACCCTACGGTGCTGGATAGAAGAAGACGGGCGTGAGGTACTGTATCAGGACGGCACATTGGCCGGTATTCGTCCACTGGCGCAACTATGCGACGGGGCTGGTTTCACAGACGGAACGGCGATGCTGTGCGGAACGTTTGCAGCAATCGGTGGCGTGCGTCCCGCTGGCAGATACCGGATGGAGGTATCGGACCCGACGAATGGCAAGGCAATGGCGTTATCTTATGTCGTTGTGGCCCTGCCGATCATTTCCTAGCGCTAGTCGTAGACGCAGCCATGGATCAGGTTTTCACGCATAAGGCGCGTCGCCAATGATCCGCGCGCCACGGCGATGTCTTCAAGGTATTTGGTCTTTTGCACAAAAAATTTGCGCACATCGCCGATGGCTTGCGCACTGTTTATCGG
>JAGGNB010000058.1 GCA_017886375.1 Octadecabacter sp. | reverse complement strand
CATAGCGCGAGCCATGGGTCAGCGCGCGGCGCGCGTAATGTCGCGACAATCGCGGGAACGGCCATAGCAAAGATCAAAACAGTCGCGCCGAGGGCGGATTGGTTTGCCACCCAAAGCCACGGCGTGCCAAGCGCGAGACTGACAATCAACGGTGCGCGCATTTTGTCCCACGCCGGATCGCCGCTGCGTTTCCAGATGCCGAAAACGGCCGACACAATCAGCCAACCATAGATCAAACCCCAAATCGCAAAGGCGTAGCCGGCCGGTTGGATCGGTGGATCAATCTGTGGAATCGGCAGTTGATCCGCCTCAAACCCGCTGAACGGGGAGGTGAAGTAGGGCGAGACTACAAAAGTCACGGTGAAGATCAGGGTGAGGAGTGCTTGTTTCATACCTCATAATTAGCACTGCGTTGAGGAATACAAGACTGCTGCGCTGCGCGGGGTCAGGTATTGCTGACTTGACGCTACGGCAAGACCGCCTGAAGCTATAGATGAATTTTCAGGGGCAAGATTATGAAACGGATCGCTATTTTCATCGACGGGACATGGAACAGACCTGACGCTAGGCACCCGACGAATGTGGTGCGTTTGGCGCAATGTGTGCGGCCCTATAATGAGGGCGGGATGCCGCAAGTCGTATCCTATTCGACGGGCGTGGGTGCGGGGCAAGGAAACACATGGGTAGCGCGAAAAACCGACCGTCTGTTCGGGGGCGCGCTTGGCTGGGGTTTGACGGCGATCATTGAAAACGCCTATCGCAATCTGGTGTTTCTCTATGAACCGGGCGATGAAATTTGCATTTTTGGCTTTTCACGCGGTTCATTTGCAGCGCGATCTTTGGTCGGGCTGATCCGATCCTGCGGAATTCCTGCGCGCGAGCGTCTGGCGGATATTCCTGATGCGATCAAACGCTACCGCAGTATGGACCCGACGACGCACCCCAATACGGACGAAAGCCATGCCTATCGTTTGGATTTTGCGCCACGCGTAACGACGAGCGATAAGGAACGCGCGTGGCGTAAACGGATGGGCCATTCGGTGGCGGATGTCGTGGCGCTGAAGATCGCCTATCTTGGGGTCTGGGACACGGTGTCCGCCCTTGGCGCGCCGGAATTTTTGCCGGTTTCCAAGTGGTTGAACGTGCAATACCGTTTCCATGACGCTGAGCTGTCGTCGATCGTTTTGGCGGCGCGCCATGCCATCGCCATTGATGAACGCCGGATCACATTTCCCAGTTATCCATGGTCTAACATGCCGGAATTGAACGAGAAATATGACAGTAATCTGGTGCCGAGCCATATGCAGCACTGGTTTGCTGGCAACCATGGGTGCGTTGGTGGGGGAGGCAACCAGATCGGCCTGAGTTCAATTTCGTTGAATTGGGTCGCGTTGGGGGCCGTGCGTGCAGGTTTGGCGATTGACTGGCCGCAGATCGACAAGGTGGCGCATCATTTTGATGTCACCGATCCGCTGGACAATAAATTCGGGCCGGTGGGTCTGTCAGGTGCGCTGATGAACGCGATTTCAAAGGATCGCACGGGGCCTGCGTCTGTCGATGAAATGTCGATGGCAGCCGTGGATCGGTGTTTCAAAGCGCCGGATTATCGTCGAAACCGGACGTTGGCGCGGGCCTATCATCAATTGCATGGCATGGACGACACGCAGCGCGAAAAGATGCGCGCAGCGCGAAAATGGGCCGACGGGGGCTTCACCCATCTGCCCGATGAGGTGACGCGCCCCAGAGAATGGCTTTAGCCGTAATTTAACCCAGCGTTCCGTCCGCATTGATCATGGTTTTACCACCCATATGCCCGTGTAGGGCCGTTGGAATGGTGACGGACCCATCGGCTTGCTGGCCGTTTTCCAACACCGCAATCAGGCAGCGCCCCACGGCGAGGCCGGAGCCGTTCAACGTGTGGACAAACTGCGGTTTTCCGCCGTCCGCTGGCTTGAAACGGGCGTTCATCCGGCGGGCCTGAAATTCGCCCGTGGTCGAAACCGAACTGATTTCGCGGTAGGCATTCTGACCGGGCAACCAGGCTTCGATGTCGAACGTGCGGCGTGCGCCAAAGCCCATGTCGCCCGTGCAAAGCAAAACGGTTCTGTAAGGGATTTCAAGGCGTTCAAGCAAGTCTTCGGCGCAACGCAGCATGCGTTTTTGTTCGGTGTCTGACTCGTCTGGATGGGTGACAGACACCATTTCGACCTTTTCGAACTGGTGTTGGCGCAACATTCCGGAGGTGTCGCGCCCGGCACTGCCTGCTTCGGAGCGGAAACATAAGGTATGCGCGGTGTAGCGCCGCGGCAGGGACGCGGCGTCGATGGTGTCGCCAGCGGCGATATAGGTCAGCGGGATTTCCGAGGTGGAGATCAGCCACATGCCTTCGGTCGTCTGGTAGCTGTCACCGGCGAATTTAGGCAGCTTGTCGGTGCCATACATCGCATCGTCGCGCACAAGAACGGGTGTGTTCATCTCGGTCAAACCGTTCTCAACCGTATGAATATCAAGCATGAATTGCGCCAAGGCGCGGTGCAGGCGCGCGACTGCACCCGACATCAGAACAAAACGGCTGCCAGAAATCTTGGCGGCAGTTTCAAAGTCCATGCCGGGTTTCACAGCCGCAATGTCAAAGTGTTCAACGGGCGTGAAATCAAACGTGCGCGGCGTGCCCCAGCGGCTGATTTCGACGTTGTCGTTTTCATCGGCGCCCATGGGGACATCATCGGCGGGCAGGTTCGGGATCATCGCCAAACGCGCCGTCAGGCCAGTGCCTTGGGCTTTTGCTTCATCATTAAGCTGCGCGATTTGTGCTTTCTTTTCAGAGACAAGCGCGCGCAGGCGTTCAAATTCGTCGTTATCCCCACGCGCTTTGGCCGCCCCGACGTCTTTGGCGGCTTTATTGGCGTCGGCCTGCGCGGTTTCCGCTGCGAGGATTTTGGCACGCCGCGCTTCGTCCATGGCGAGCAGTTCAGCCGACAAAGGTGCGTCGCCGCGACGGGACAGGGCTGCATCAAAGGCTGCTGGGTTCTCTCGGATGGCGCGAATGTCGTGCATGGGATCGGTCCTTTGATCGGTGTATCTGGCCGTTCATATGCCGCAAAATTGCAGCTATGGAAAGCGAATGGACCGCATTTGGATTGCATAAAACCGCAGCGTACATATTTGACGTTTGTTCGCGTTGCGAATCCCGCGCCACATTCGTAGTGTCGCGCAAATGCGAGGGGGGTGCCTTCGTGTAAGAACAAGGAATAGACGACATGGAATCCTTCGGCCAATTCATCCCACTTATTCTGATCTTTGCGATCATGTATTTCCTGCTGATCCGTCCGCAGCAAAAAAAGCTTAAGCAACATCAGTCGATGGTGGCGGCGCTGCGTCGTGGCGATCAAGTTGTGACCGCTGGCGGGCTTATCGGTAAAGTCTCCAAGATCAAGGACGATACTGAAGTTGAAGTTGAACTCGCAGAGGGCGTGAAAGTCCGTGTTGTGCGCTCAACCATCGGGCAGGTCCTCAACAAGACCGAGCCAGCCGAGAAATGATTAAGACCGCGCTCATGGCTTTCGGCGTGAGCGCGGGCGCACTAAGTGCGCTGTTTTTCGGGGCGTTGACGGCGTGTTTGCTGTTCATCAGCTCCGGCGCGGCTGTCGCGCGAAATGCGCAGGGCATTGCCGCGACGCCATTGGTGTTGGACGCCCGTGTCGCGACGCCTGCGGGCGACAAAGATGAAGACGAAATTGACGGTATGCAGATTGATGGTGTGCAGGCGGGCGACGTTCACGTTGTCGCCGCACATTTTGATGACGCCGCAGCCGTAATATTGCCGTTTCTGACAGATGTTTTCGCTGTTGCAGCGTCAGCACCCCCGCGCGGTTTTGCGGCCATAGTTGTGGCGCGGCCCGCGATGGACGGGTCCGACCCCAGCGCCGGTTTCTACCCGTAATACCTGTTTCACACAGCCTTTTGCGCTGGTCGTCCTTGACGCCGCGCGCCCATCCCCACATGACCGTAAATAACGGGCCCATCGGCCTTTGATAGAATAGACAGGACGTCCCCATGCTCAAGATTGATCTTTGGAAGCGCACCGCGATTTGGCTGGTCGTGGCGTTTGGCATTATCGTTGCCATGCCGAACGGTTTTTACACCAAGGTTGAGATGTCCAACGACGCAGAGGCGTCAATCGCTGAAAATGGCACCACGCCCGAACTTGCGGCGGCGGCCGCCGATTGGCCATCGTTCCTGCCCGATAATCTGGTGAACCTTGGTCTTGATTTGCGGGGCGGCGCGCAATTGCTGGCCGAAGTGAAGGTCGAACAAGTTTACGAACAACGGATGCGGGCGACGTGGCCCGAAGTGCGCGATGTTTTGGCCGCACAGCGTGATGTCGTCGGCTTTGTGACGGACGTCAGCACCACGCCGGGTGAATTGCGGGTGCGGATTTCTGAACCTGCTGGCATGGATCGCGCGTTGGAATTGGTGCGTGGTTTGGCGCAACAAGTTGTCAGCGTCACCAGTGTTGGTGAGACTGACATCGAAGTTGCTGCGGTGTCTGCCACCGATCTTGTCATCACGTTGTCGCAGGCCGAACAGGTTGCCACTGACGATCGCACGGTGCGCCAAGCGCTTGAAATTGTCCGCCGCCGTATTGACGAGACGGGCACGCGCGAACCGTCCATCCAGCGCCAAGGTGCGAACCGGATTTTGATCCAGGTCCCCGGGGTTGGGTCTGCGCAAGAGGTTAAGGACATCATTGGCACCACCGCACAGCTGGGGTTCCACCCTGTTGTCGGATCCACCGCTGATCCGGATGCGCGCGCCGGTGCAGGCAATATGGTGATCCCGTCGCTGGACGTTGAGGGCCAGTATTACATTGTCGAACGCTCCCCGGTTGTGACGGGTGAAGAACTGGTCGACAGCCAGCCCACGTTCAACGAAAACAACCAACCCGCCGTGACGTTCCGGTTCAATCCATCAGGTGCGCGCAAGTTTGGTGATTATACCCGCGACAATATCGGATCGCCTTTTGCCATCGTTCTCGACAACGAGGTGGTGAGCGCGCCGACCATTCAAAGTCATATTTCGGGTGGATCGGGGATTATCACTGGGCAGTTCACGCTTGAGGAATCGACCAATCTGGCCGTGTTGCTGCGCGCCGGTGCCTTGCCTGCCGAATTGAACTTTTTACAGGAACAAACCGTCGGGCCTGATCTTGGGCAAGACAGCATTAATGCGGGCACAATCGCCTGTATCGTCGCATTTGCGCTGGTGCTGATCTACATGGTTCTGAGCTATGGATTGCTGGGCGTCTTTGCCAACGTCGCCCTGCTGGTCAACGTCGCGCTGATCTTTGCGATGTTGTCGCTTATCGGTGGCACGCTGACGCTGCCGGGTATCGCGGGCATCGTGTTGACCATCGGTATGGCCGTTGACGCCAACGTGCTGATATTTGAGCGTATCCGAGAGGAATCGCGCACCGCCAAAGGCCCCGCACGCGCGATTGAGCTGGGGTATGAAAAGGCATTGTCGGCCATCATCGACGCCAACATTACCACCCTCATCACTGCCGGCATCCTGTTTGCTATGGGCGCAGGGCCGGTTCGCGGGTTCGCGATCACGCTGGGTCTGGGCATCATCACATCGGTGTTCACGGCGATCTTTGTGACCCGCCTGCTGGTGGTGATCTGGTTTGAACGCAAACGCCCCAAAAAGATACTTGCGGGCAAATACCTGCGTTTGGTCAAGTCAGAAACAGCGTTCGATTTCTTCAAGCGCGGCAAGATCTGGCTAGGGCTGTCTGGCATCATGGTGGTCGTGGCGTTCATCTCCTTCCTCGCGCAGGGTCTGAACTATGGTATTGATTTTAAGGGCGGAACAACGCTGCGTACCGACAGCACCCAGGTGATTGACGTCGGTGCTTATCGTGATGCGGTTTTGGTCTTGGATATAGGCGAAGTGACAGTCACCGAAGTTTTCGATCCAACCTTCGGGCCGGATCAAAACGTCGCCACCGTCGCGATTTCCGCGCAAGACGGCGAAGAATCGGTGACAAATGACACAATTTCAGCCGTGCAAGACGCGCTGCGCACGCTTGATCCTGACATGACATTCCCGGCGGTGGAATCTGTTGGCCCGACAGTATCAGGGGAATTGATCCAATCGGCCATTCTCGCGGTCGTTTTGGCCATTGGGGCGGTGCTGATCTACATCTGGATGCGCTTTGAGTGGCAGTTCGCCTTGGGTGCGGTGGTGGCGCTGATCCATGACGTCGTGCTGACGATTGGCATCTTTTCGGAACTCAACATCCGATTCGATTTGGCAATTATCGCAGCCCTTTTGACCATCGTGGGCTATTCGTTGAACGACACCGTGGTCGTCTTTGACCGCGTGCGTGAAAACTTGCGCAAATATAAGGCCAAGGACCTCAAGGAGGTGCTAAACCTGTCGATCAACGAAACCCTAAGCCGGACATTCATGACATCGTTCACGACATTGCTGGCGTTGATTTCGCTTTATGTGCTTGGCGGTGATGTGATCCGTGGCTTTGTCTTTGCGATGATCTGGGGCGTGATTGTCGGAACGTATTCGTCGATCTTCGTGGCCTCCACGACATTGCTGGTGCTGGGCGTCAAACGTGACTGGTCGGGCACTGCCAAAAACGTTGGCGGGCAGTATTCAAACATCGACGCCTGAAGGGGGGCCAAATCATGCGACTGAATGAAGTTGTCTATACCGATGCCAAACCCGTTGACGGGTATGGCCCCGGCTTCTTTCGCATTGGTGGTGACGTCTATGAAGGGGCGTCGGTCGTGCTGCCGTCGGGCATTGCGCCTTGGGGCGGGTTTGAGGACGCGCAAACCATGATCGACGCGGCTGATGCCATCGATGTGGTGTTCATCGGGACAGGTGCCGAAATCGCCTACATTCCCGCCGAATTTCGCAAGGCGTTAGAAGACGCGGGCCTCGGGGTTGAGGTCATGTCGTCCCCGACGGCGTGCCGCACATATAATGTGGTTTTGTCCGAAGGGCGGCGCGTCGGTTTGGCGCTTTTGCCCGTCTAGTGGCACAATGGCGCAATGTGTTAGCGTGATCTCATGAATTTAACCGTCACAGACCTATCTGTTGCGCGCGGCGGCGCGCCGGTGTTGTCGGGCGTGTCGTTCGTGGTGAACGCGGGCAGCGCGTTGGTGCTGCGCGGGCCAAACGGCATCGGCAAGACGACCTTGTTGCGCACGCTTGCGGGCTTGCAGCCTGCGCTGTCTGGAACCGTAGACGTCCCAGAGGACGCGGTCGCATACGCCAGCCACGCAGACGGGATCAAAGCGCAACTGACAGTGACGGAAAATCTGGCATTTTGGGCGGATGTGCATGGCACGAAAATGCCCGATAGCGTGTTTGGTGCCTTTGATCTGGATGATCTGCGCACGCGGTTGGCAGGTACGCTTTCGGCGGGACAAAAACGCCGTCTTGGGTTGGCGCGTTTGGGCGTGATTGGCCGCAAGGTTTTGTTTTTGGACGAACCAACTGTCAGCCTCGATGGATTTTCAGTTAAAATGTTCGCGAACTGGCTTCGCAACGATCATTTGGCACACGGCGGGATCGCCGTGATTGCCACGCATGTCGATCTCGGGATTGACGCGCCGGAGCTGGATTTAACGCCCTTCAGGTCAACGGCGCACGCGAGCGGCGGGTCGGACGAGGCGTTTTTATGACGCGCGGGTCGCACCCGTGATCGCGCTGTTGCGCCGCGATCTCACCCTTGCGGTGCGCGCTGGGGGCGGGTTCGGCCTTGGATTGGCGTTCTTCTTGATTGTTGTGGTGCTGGTGCCATTTGGCGTCGGGCCTGAGGCGGCGGTGCTCAGCCGCATCGCACCGGGCATCTTGTGGGTCGCGGCCTTGCTGGCAGCCTTGTTGTCGCTGGACCGTATTTTCGCGTTGGACTTTGAAGACGGAACACTGCCGCTTCTGGCGACATCGCCGCTGCCCTTGGAAGGCGTGACGTTGATAAAAGGCATCGCGCATTGGATCACCACGGGCTTGCCCCTGACACTGGCGGCACCTGCGTTGGGGTTCCTGTTGAACCTTGAAATGAGCGCTTACGTCTGGCTGCTCGCCTCCCTTGCGCTTGGCACGCCCGCGCTGTCGATGATCGGGACGTTCGGGGCCGCATTGACCGTGGGTTTGCGGCGCGGCGGGTTGTTGATGTCGCTTCTGGTGCTACCGCTGTATGTGCCGACGCTGATTTTTGGGGCCGAGGCGGTGCGGCGCGGCGCGCTTGGGCTGGACGCCACCACACCGCTGCTGATGCTCGCAGGAATCACGCTCGGCAGCTTCGCCCTGTTGCCATTTGCCGCATCGTCCGCACTGCGGGTCAACCTTAGGTGAGCGGTATTGTCGCCCCGCAAGCAGCAGGATAACACAGCACCATGTCGATCTGGGAATACGCCAATCCGAAGAAATTCATCGCGACCACGACACCGCTGGTGCCGTGGGTCTTGGGCGTGGCGATTGCCTGTCTTGTGGTTGGCTTGTTTTGGGGCTTCTTCCTGACACCAGACGATTTTCGGCAGGGATCAACGGTTAAGATTATCTACCTGCACGTTCCTGCCGCCCTGATGGCGATCAATGCATGGTTCATGATGCTTTTGGCGTCGCTGGTCTGGCTGGTGCGACGCCATCACGTCAGCGCATTGGCGGCACGCGCAGCGGCACCCGTGGGCATCGTGATGACCCTTATCGCATTGATTACAGGCGCTATTTGGGGCCAGCCGATGTGGGGCACATGGTGGGCATGGGACCCGCGGTTGACATCATTCCTGATCCTGTTCCTGTTCTACCTCGGCTATATTGCGCTGTGGGAAGCCATTGAAGACCCCGACACCGCCGCCGATCTGACAAGCGTGTTGTGCATCGTCGGGTCGGTCTTTGCGGTGCTGTCGCGCTACGCTGTTAACTTTTGGAACCAAGGCCTGCACCAAGGCACCAGCGTGCCCGTCGCCACGGGGGAACGCACGATTTCGGATGTGTTTTTCGTGCCGCTGGTGATCTGCATGGTTGGGTTCGGGCTGTTGTTTTTAGCATTGGTCATGGTGCGCACCCAGACCGAAATTCGCGTGCGCCGCATGCGTGCACTTGAGATGAGGATGCGGTCATGATCCCTGATTTGGGCAATTACGCCGCCGAAGTGATGGCCGCTTATGGGCTGTCGATCCTGCTTCTGGTCGGCATCGTGGCGGTGTCACTGCGTCGTGGTCGCAAGGTCCGCACGCAACTGGCCGACGTTGAAACCCGGAGGGACCGCGCCAATGTCTAAATTGATGATGGTGCCGTTCGTGGTGTTTGCAGGGATTGTAGGGATCGTCTTGGGGCAGGGCCTGTTTGGTGGTCAGGGGCCGGAATTACCGTCCGCCTTTATCGGAAGATCTGCGCCGGTCGTTGAGGTTTCCAACATCGAAGGTCTTGCGCCCTTAACCGACGCAATGCTGCGCGATGGGGAGGTCAAGATCGTGAACTTTTGGGCCAGTTGGTGCGCACCGTGCCGCGTCGAACACCCCAACCTCACCGCGCTGGCCGCCGAAGGCGTGCCGATTTATGGCATCAATTACAAAGATATAGACCGAAACGCGCTTTCATTTCTTGATGATCTTGGTGATCCGTATCTGGCCGTTGGGGCAGATCCGCGCGGTTTTCACGCAATTGATTGGGGCGTCTACGGTGTGCCGGAAACGTTCCTGATTGATGGGGACGGGACGATCCTGTTGCGCATGGCAGCACCCGTGACGCAGCGCGAATTGACCAACCGATTGCGCCCTGCACTTGACGCGGCACGTGCCGCAAATTGACAAGTTAACGGCTGTAGCGCAGTGACATGCAGCTGAGACCGCCATCGACAAGGGCGGCTTGGCTGGTGTTCAGTATCCGCACAGAATAGCCCGCCCCCTCTAGCAGGTCTGCAGTTTTTGGATATCCCGCGGACAGGAAGACATGCGCGTTAACCCTTATCGCATTGGCGGCGGCCTCTTCGCCAACCGCCGTTTCGAGCACCTTTAGGCCTTTGAACGCGCCTGACGCGGCCAATGCCGGGGTCGCCAGCACTGTTTGTGCATCAAGGAGTGAGCTTTCTGTTTTGAAATGCAGGATTTCAGGCGGCGTTTGCAGGACCTCTAGGGTGTATCCCAAACCCTCAACAATGGGGCGCAAATCCTCGGCGCCTTGCACGTTGGTGCGCGCGGACAGGCCCAGCAACACGCGGTCATCCGTGCACAGTATATCGCCACCATCGACGTAACCATCAGTGGTTAAATCAATGACATCGTTCATGTTTTCCAGCAATGCTGGCCGAAGTGCGGCAGCTTCGCCAAGGCGGGACGCAGCCCCCGGGCGCAGCACGATAGCGGTGCCGTTG
>JAGGNB010000178.1 GCA_017886375.1 Octadecabacter sp. | reverse complement strand
CTCTGGATATCTCTTCCCGATCGGTCAAGGTAAGCGCGAGGCGAGACCGTACGCGATCTGGTGGACGGATGCCGCCCGTGCGCGCAAGAAGCGGGTAAATTGATGATGACCCCCTATCAAACACCCGACCAATCGAGCTCATCGACTCTCCACGTTGCCATCTGTCCCAAATCTCCGACTTCTGCTTGTCCGTGAAAAATACGCGGCGACGATACTTCATTTTGATCACTCCATCTTTCCAAAAAGATTAGAGTGTTGCGTCGACCGGTTGAAACCGCCGGACAAAGCCGACCTTCACTGCATTCCTATCAACGTCCGCTATGACGTTTGTAGCGCAAGAAAACGCTCAACAGCGTCTCGGTCCCCTTTTGCACGGACGTCCATCCAGTCGATGAAGCTCTTCTGAATGGACGACAGGCGCATCCCTTTTCGCCAGACCAAGTGGAAGGAGTATGAACCTTCAACAACACCTTTTAGCTCAAAGGGCATGATCAATCGCCCCGAGTCCAAGTCGGGATAGGCCTCAAAAAGCCCGCCTTGGTATAAGGCCAAGCCGGCCAAAGCCATCCGCCTGTCTCCGGTGTTTTGCAATCGCATGAATCCTGCGTCGAGGTTTGGCGGCTCGACGTCAAAGTGTTCGCACCAACGCGCCATTTTGAAAACGTCTGGCGATGTACTTACAAAATCCACCTCTGCGACGGGCACATGCTTCAGCGATGTGGTGTCGGGACCGAGTTCGTATCGCGCAGCAAATTCGGGAGTGCACAAAGGTGTCGTCTGATCCGCGAAAAGGACTAAGCTCTCCTCGTCCTCCGACGGCGAACCCATGTGGCGGACCGCGAAGTCGAACTCACCGGTTTGCAAGTCGGCAACACGCTGTGAGGTATCAAGTCGCAGATCTACTTCGGGCAGTTCCGCGAACAATGATCCAAGATGACGCGGAAACCATATCTCGGCAAAGGTCGCCAGCATCGAAATCGACAACCTGTTAGACGAGGCAGGCGTCCGCAGCCGCCCCAAAACGTCTGCAAGACCGGAAATATGGCGGGTCAGGTCACTGCTGACCCGTTTGGCGAAATCGCTTGGCGTGGCACCATTAGCGCTGCGGTCCAGCAGGGAGTGGCCGATGTAGCCTTCGAGGCTACGAATTTGCTGGCCTACAGCGGCAGCTGTCACCCCAAGCTCTGCCGCAGCCGAGCGGAGACCTCCGGTGCGCAAGACCGCCTCAAGGGCGCGCAAATTATTCAGGTGAGTTGCTTTCATTTTTCAAGCATAAAGAAATTCTTTCCATGTCGGTAGAAATATTGACGTGCCTCATCTTACCGCTTGGCCATAGGTTTGTCATACGAGTCAGTCCTTAAATGGTCTGTGCAAACCCAACAAAAATGTATGAGCCAAGGAAAAAACAATGAAACGATATATGATTGAAAGAAATATTCCTGACGTCGGCGCGATGTCGGCCAGTGATCTGAAGGGGGCGGCTGGTGCATCGTGTGCGGCGCTGGATGAAATCGGCCCGGCGATTCAGTGGCAACATTCCTATGTAGCTGGGAACAAAACCTTTTGCGTTTACCTTGCCAAGGATGAAGAAACCATTCATGCGCACGCGCGCCAAAGCGGCTTCCCAGCGGATGTCATCACGGAAATCCCTACGATCATCGACCCAATAACAAGCCAAGCCTGAAGTCTCCAATTATCAGCGATCCGTGTTGTTGCTATGGGTCCTGGTTAACCTGTGAACATTGCCAAGAAGAAGGAGGCTTTGATGGAAAAGTCAGGTGGCTGCCTGTGTGGTAACGTCCGGTATCATGTCACGACCGAACCCTTTGGCGTGGTGATTTGTTGCTGCCGCTTTTGCCAAAAGGCGACCGGGTCCGACTATATGGTTGAACCCCTCTTTGAACCAGATGATTTTCGTGTGACGCGCGGTCAGACCGCAAGATATGAACACATTTCCGAAGGCAGCGGCCATCCTTTAACTGTCAACTTTTGCAGGGATTGTGGCACGAGGCTCTTCCACCAAGTCCATAGGTTCGATGGATGTATCGGAGTGTTTGCAGGCACATTTGATAATCCATCATGGTATCAACGCACGCCGGACACTGTGGACATGATCTTTACTGATACAGCACCAAACGGGGCTGTCATCCCGGAAGGCTACAAAACATACCCTGCGCATTGTATCGCAGATGACGGCAGCGAAAATGACCCTACCATTTACGACAGGTCACGCGTTATCGGCCCGCATAAAATGTAGCAAGGATCGTCTTTTCCACACGAAACTTCAACTCATTCGACGCTGAATGCAGTCATTCGTGCAGAGCGCAGCATCGGTCAAATTGGGCTCGAAGCTGCCGTTCGTTGCGGTGGGAACGAAGGTCCGCTGTGGGCCGTAAGTGGTACCTCACACAAAGTGCGGATTGCGGACCTCCGATGCGGTCGTGACCAGAGGCGGCTAAGGCGGCTTTCCAGCTAGAAGCTGCCATCCACCACCATTAACG
>JAGGNB010000129.1 GCA_017886375.1 Octadecabacter sp. | reverse complement strand
GAGACGCCTTCGTCTTTGAGGTAGACCTTGAGGCGGTCGTGGAAGAAGGAGATGAGGTTTTTTGCTGCCTTCGGTGTAGCAGTTGCCGACTCCTCGATAACATGTGCCTCAAGATCGGGCAAAATTTCTTCGTAGGCATTCCGAATGTCCTCCGCAACAAGGTCTTCATCCTTGGCGCTAGCGCTTTCCAAGGCGTCAAGATACGGCTTAGACAACGGACCAAATACCGAAAACCCATATCTGAAGGCAATTTCTTTAGTGAGCATTTTCTTCAGATTAAGTTCTAATTCATTCTCCAACACCAACCGAATAACGCCCAACGCTGCACGGCGCAGCGCGAACGGGTCTTTTGACCCTGTCGGCTTCTCATCAATCGCCCAGAACCCCGTCAGCTTGTCGATCTTTTCGGCCAACGCCACAGCCACAGATACGGGCGCGGACGGCACATCGTCAGACGGGCCCAGCGGCGAATAATGTTCCTGCGCGGCAAGTGCCACGGCGTCAGACAAACCCGCTTCTTTGGCGTAATAGCGGCCCATTAAGCCTTGAAGATCGGGAAATTCGTAGACCATTTCCGAACTCAAATCAGCCTTGGCGAACCGAGCCGCAGCCTCGGCCTCATCAGGATCAGCGCCGACCAGCGGCGCGATCTCGCGCGACAGCGCGGCCATGCGATCGACCAGTTCAGCGACGGTGCCGAGCTTGTTGTGGAACGTCACATTGCCCAGCGCATCGATCCACGCCTGCCCGCCAGCCTTGGCCACCCGCAGATCGTTTTCCCAAAAGAATTTCGCGTCAGATAGCCGCGCGAACAGCACCTTTTGGTTGCCCGCAAGGATCGTCTTACCGCGATCCGCCGTCTCACGGTTTGCAACCGTCACAAAGCGGACAATCTGGCCAGACTTTTCACGGACGGAAAAGAACTTTTGATGCTCTTTCATCGATGCGGTCAGAACCTCTGGTGGCAGGGATAAAAAGTCATCCGCGATTGTGCCCATGAGCACGACGGGCCATTCCACAAGGCCCGCGACCTCTGCCAACAGCCCCTTGTCGTCGACCAATTCCAGACCCGCCGCGAACGCCTGATTGGACGCCTCAGACCAGATCATATCGGCCCGTTCATCGGACCGCAGGATCACCTTGGCACGCTTTAACTTCGCCTCGTAATCATCGAACGATGTTACAGAAAACTCAACCGGTGCCATAAAGCGGTGGCCGCGCGTGGTGTTGCCCGCAGCAATTCCATCGACGGACATTGCCACGACCTCGGCCCCGCCTTCATCAGTCAAAATACAGACGATGGAATGCAGCGGGCGAACCCATTTCAGCGACCCTGTGCCCCAGCGCATGGACTTGGGCCACGGGAAATTTCGGATCGCGCCCTCAAGCACCTCGGCAATGATGTCAGCGGCTTTGCGGCCAGGCTTTTGGATGACTGCAAAATAGACCTCGCCTTTGCCTGTATCGCGGGCTTCCAACGCGTCGCGCGACACGCCAGCGCCACGGCAAAACCCGTCAATCGCACCGTCTGGTGCACCGACTTTCGGACCTTTGCGTTCTTCGCGCGTATCGGGGGACTCCGCGGACAAACCTTCAATCGACAAAGCCAAACGGCGCGGCGTGCAAAACGCGCCAGCGCCTGCATAGGTCAGGCCGGCGTCGACCAATCCATCTGTTACCAATTTCTGCAAATCAGCGGCAGCTTTGGCCTGCATGCGGGCAGGGATTTCTTCGGAAAAGAGTTCAATCAACAGGTCAGGCATTTAAAAGTCCTCAGGCAGGTCTGGGCAGCCATCCGGGGTTGGGTCGCCAGAAAAAACGGCCTCTCCGCAGGGGTTGGGTTGGTGCCACACAAAGCCGCGCCCATCGGGCATGACGGCCACGACGCGATCGACGCCAAATGTGATGTTTTCTTGGCTCATGAACGCGATCGCATCGCCGTCTTCCAGCGCCTTACCGATCTCGCGGGCGTCAAAACAGTCAAACCACGACGGCGCGGTCCACGGCACTGCATCGTCCATGATGACGTAAGTTTCGGTCAACATCGCTTGGCTTTGCGGCGTCTCAAAACAAGCGCGGTAGGACACGCTGCTCGACAGACGGACGCCGTCCACAAGCGAGTCTATCGCCTTTACATTTTCCGACAATATAGCCTCTGGATTGCCGGAAACGACGCTGATTAATTGGATTTCTCCAACCTCAGCCGATGTAAGTTCGACATAGCCCGCATAGACGAGCTGATAGTACATCAGTCCCCCGAAAAGAACGGCTGAGCCCAATATGGCAACGATGGCAACGCGGGTGGCGTTCATGCTGCGTCCTCCGTGTGTCCGCCAGCGGCGGTTTGCAAAAACGCATCAGCGCAGAGTTTGGTCAATGTGCGCACGCGACCGATATAGGCTTGGCGTTCGGTGACCGAAATCACACCACGCGCGTCGAGCAGGTTGAATAAGTGGCTGGCCTTGATCGCTTGATCATAGGCGGGCTGCGCCATAACGATTTTGTGGCCAGTTTTCGGATCAACGTGATCATAGGACAGGATCGTGGCACATTCGCGCTCTGCGTCTTCAAAATGCTTCAGCAGGATGTCGGTGTCCGCAATATCAAAGTTGAAGCGTGAATATTCCTGTTCCGCTTGCTTGAACACATCGCCGTAGGTTAGCGGGATCATCGCATCGGGGTCATTATAAGGCATGTCCATGACGTGATCGACGCCAAGCACATACATCGCAAGGCGTTCCAGCCCATAGGTCAATTCACCTGAAACTGGATGGCATTCATGGCCACCAACCTGTTGAAAATAGGTGAATTGTGACACTTCCATGCCATCGCACCAGACTTCCCAGCCAAGACCCCACGCACCCAAAGTCGGGCTTTCCCAGTCATCTTCTACAAAGCGGATGTCGTGCAGATCCATATCCACGCCAATGGCTTTCAGTGACCCCAAATAGAGGTCCTGCAAATCAGGCGGGCTGGGTTTGATCAGCACTTGGAACTGGTAATAGTGTTGTAAACGGTTCGGGTTTTCGCCGTAGCGCCCATCCGTGGGGCGGCGCGATGGCTGCACGTAGGCCGCGGCCCAGGGCACGGAGCCAAGACTGCGCAGGGTCGTGGCGGGGTGGAACGTGCCCGCGCCAACTTCTAGGTCGTAGGGCTGCATAATAGCGCAGCCTTTCGCGGCCCAATACGCCTGCAGGCGAAGGATAATTTCTTGAAAACTGCGCGGTGTATCGGCCATTGGCGCCCTCTTGCATAACTGGCGCTTGCATAGGTTGCCGCGTCGCGAGGGTCAATGTGCGCAAATGTCCGTGATCTGGGGCAAAATCAGTCCAGTTTCCCCTTGGGTGGAACAACTTTGCGCGTGCGTTCAGGGCTAAAATTGATAAATTGCCGCAAACGCGCGGTTGCGATAGCAGTCGCCAGACATTCTAGGGACGATTTTAAAGACATGGTTCGCATTTTATCAGCATTATTTTTCAGCATTTTCATGACCCTTCCGGCAGCAGCCCAACAAAGTGTTTGGGTGCAGGTCGAGGCACAGCGCACATTAACGGGCGCACAGAACGCCGCGCGCGGCTATGCAGCGGCCGGCGTGCCTGACGTGACAGGGTTCGCGCTGTCCGGTGGCTGGTATGGCATTGCCCTTGGCCCCTATGCGCCGATCGATGCGAATACCCAACTGCGACGGTTGCAAAATGCGCGCGCGATCCCCGCCGATAGCTACATCGTTGATGGCAACGGCTTTCGCACCCAATTCTGGCCTGTGGGCGTTACCGCGCCCGGTGGCTCGGTGGCGGTTGACCCAACCGCAACACCCGCACCCGATCAGACGCCAACTGCAGCCGTTGACCCAGAACCAATTCCAGACCCAATCGTAACCCCTGATGAGAGCCTGCGTGAGGCGCAAGCCAGCGAACAAGCGCTTGATCGTGATGAAAAGCGCATGTTGCAGACCGCGATGCAGTGGGCTGGGTTTTACGACGGCGCAATTGATGGGCTTTATGGCCGTGGCACGCGGCGGTCGATGTCGTTGTGGCAAGAGGCCAACAACCATGAACCGACAGGCGTTTTGACCAGTGGGCAGCGGGCCCAATTGATCGGCGCCTATAACGCCATTCTCGATGGTATGGGCCTGCAATTGGTGCGCGACGACGCCTCAGGTATCGAAATGCAAATCCCGACAGGCGTGGTGAAATTTGCCGAATACGAACCCCCATTCGCGCGCTTTGATGCGACCGGTGATGTGGCGGCGCAGGTTTTGTTGATCTCGCAACCTGGCGATCAAACGCGGATGTTCGGGCTTTACGAAATTCTGCAAACTCTGGCGATCATCCCGCCAGACGGTGAACGCGTCCGTCGCGACAACAGCTTCGTCATTGAGGGCGCGGACGACACGATTCAGTCCTACACCTCTGTCCAATTGGAAAACGGTGAGATCAAAGGGTTTACGCTGGTTTGGCCTGCCGGCGATGATGAACGCCGCCGCCGTGTTCTTGGTGAAATGGTGGCGAGCTTTGCAACAACCAGTGGCGTCCTCGACCCTGCAATCGCGCGGCCCAACGAGGATCAAGCGATTGATATGATCGCCGGATTGGCTGTGCGAAAACCGATCCGTGATCGATCCGGATTCTATATCAACAGCGCGGGTGATGTCTTGACCACGGTTGAGGCGATCGGTGAATGCACCTCCATTACCCTCGGATTGGAACATGACGCGACAGTGGTGCACCAAGACGCACGCCTTGGGCTCGCGGTTTTGCGCCCCACCACACGTCTTGCGCCCCCTGCGATTGCCGAATTCCAAACCGGTGTGCCGCGCCTGAACGCCGAAATTGCCGTCGCAGGCTTTCCGTATGGTGGGGTGTTGACGACACCTGCGCTGACATTTGGCACACTGGCCGATATTCGCGGGCTGAACGGCGAAGAAGAGGTCAAGCGACTGTCGATCTTTGCCCAACCCGGTGACGCAGGTGGACCAGTCTATGACAACGGTGGCGCGGTTTTGGGCATGTTGATGCCCAAAACGCAAGAAAACGGCCAGAGCTTGCCGCCCGAGGTTTCGTTCTCGGTCGATGCAGATCAGATCGTAGCGTCAATTACCGGCGCAGGTTTGGACGTGGTGACAACGGACTCCGTGGCCTACATGACACCTGAATCCCTCACGTTGTTGGCCGCTGACATGGCCATTCTTGTCAGCTGCTGGAGCGACTAAGCAACGCTAACCTATCAGCGCGGGCGTCAGGCGAATAACCGTCGGGACGTTCGCTTTGAACGCGGCGTCCAACGCAGGACCAATATCGGCCAGCGTCGATGGTTGTACCGCGTGCGCGCCGTAAGCCTTGGCCAATGCCAGAAAGTCCGGATTGCGCTGGATAACCGCGTTAGGGGCAATTTGGGCGCTTATCATTGAATCCTCAATCTCGCCCAGTTTGCCGTTGTCCCATAGGATAATCGCCAATGGCAGCCCGAGTTCTACCGCCGTGCCAAGTTCTGCAATTGTATATTGCAGCCCGTAATCACCAATGATGCAGACGGTCGGCAGACCTTTGCGCGCAACGGCCCCGCCGATTGACGCAGGCAGTGCGTAGCCGAGCGTGCCGAATCCGAAGGGATGGTGCCAGTGCCCCGCGCGTTTCATCGACCAGATGTCTTTGGCGGCATAGGCAAATCCGGTCATATCCGAATACATCATCGCATCATCCGGCATCGCCGCGCGCACGGTGTCAACGATCCGCGGCAAACCGGGGCGTTCTGCTTCAATCTCTGCGCGCCAACCTGCGCGGGCTTGTGCGACTTCTGTGGCAGTCCATTTTGTCGGGCTTTCGCGCTGAATTTCGTCGGCAAGGACAAACAGCGTCGCCCCTGCATCTGCACAAACCGCCACATCGGTGCGGGGTCGCGATGTCAGCATCACAGGATCAATATCCACGCGAATGAAAGTGCCTGTATGTCCCAACTCTGGCCGCCAAATGTCGACCTCAGCCAGTTCGGTCCCGATGGCGAGGACCACGTCCGCCGACCCGATGATGGCCTCAGACCCTGCGCGCGACAGGTTGGAGCCAAAGTGTAACGGGTCGTCGTTCCCAAACAGGCCACGGCCTGCATAGGTGCTGAAACTTGCGGCACCACATGCCTGCGCGGCGATGCGCAATGCCTCATCCGCCCCAACGCAACCGCCACCCGCAATGATCAGCGGGCGTTCCGCGTTTTGTAGCAGGTCCACAATATCGTCGATGACAGGTGTGGCATCGGTTACGCAGGCTCGCTCTAGCATGGCCATTGGTGGTGCACTGGCCTCGGCCTCAAGCAGTTTGATCGGCACATGGATCGCCTTGGGACGCTTTCGTTTGGTCGCAAATTCAGACAAGGCGCGGTCGATCAATCCATAGGCGGCATCAGCAGTGCGCGCGGTGGCGGACCAATCGGTTACGCTGGCAGCCGCACCTTCTTGGTCGTTCATCTGGTGCAATTGGCCCTTTTCATGTGCGACCTCGTCCAGACAGGATGCCAACATTAACACAGGAACGCTGTCAGAATACGCCTGCCCCATCGGGGTCAGCGCGTTCAACACGCCCGGTCCGGTGATCACGTAACACACACCCGGCTTGCCAGATGCGCGCGCGTACCCGTCGGCCATGAATCCGGCGCCCTGTTCGTGGCGTGCCAAAACATGGGTAATGCCCGCTTCTTCGATGCCACGATACATTTCTTGGTTGTGCACACCAGGAATGCCGAAAATCACATCAATGCCGCGATCCTTCAGCATATGGGAAATCTGCGCACCCAAAGGTCGCACGGCAAGCCGCGCGTCAGGACGATTCTTCATTATTCTCTCCAAAAATGCCAGCTCAGGATGGTGAACACAGCCATGATTTCAAGCCGACCCACCAGCATCGCGATTGCCAAAATCCATTTGGCGGTGTCGTTGAGGCCAGCAAAATTGCCCGCTGGCCCGATTTCTGTCCCCAAACCCGGCCCGACGTTGGCCAATGCCGATGCAGCGCCGGAAATCGAGGTGATGAAATCCAGCCCCGTAAACGCAAGCGCCACGCCGACCACGCCAATCGACACCATGAACGCGACGAAAAACGCCATGACAGAGTTCAACACATCATCGCTGACCGCGCGGCCCTGATAGCGAGGGGTGAAAATACCGTGGGGCGAATGGATGCGGCGAACCTGTGCCTTGATGGATGTAAACAGCAGCTGATAGCGGAAGATTTTGACGCTACAGGCGGTCGACCCAGCGCAGCCGCCAATTAAGCCGATAAAGAAGAACATGGTGACCGCGAACGGACCCCATTGCATGTAATCCGCGCTGGCGTAGCCGGTACCGGTGATGATGGATGTGACATTGAACAACGCCTCCCGAAAGCCGATTTCGCTGAACCCGTGAAACGTCTGCCACAACCAAAGGGTCATGACCCCCACCAACACGAAGACAACGACAAAAAAGGTACGGATCTGGCTGTCGCGAAACAACGGTGTCGCGCCGTTGCCGGAAATCAATTGTACGTAACGGACAAATGGCAAAGCGGAGAGGATCATGAACACGCTGGCGACGTAATGCGGTCCTGCGCCAAATGCGCCGAACGAATTGTCGTAGTTGGCGAATCCCCCCGTCGCCACAGTCGTCATGGCATGGGTGATTGCATCAAAGGAATTGAGACCAGCAACTGAATAACTGACCGCACAGGCCAGTGTGATGGTAACATAGATCACTGAAATACGGCTTGAAATCTCAGCCGCGCGGGGCAGGATTTTACCCATCGTATCAAATGATTCCGAACGGAAAATCTGCATGCCACCGACCCGCAATTCGGGCAGAAACACCATCGCGACAACGATGATACCGATTCCGCCAAGCCATTGCATGATCGCGCGCCACAGCTTTAAACCTTCGGGAAGACCTTCGATGCCAACGATAACGGTGGCCCCTGTTGTGGTCAGCCCTGACATCGCCTCAAAGAATGCATCGGTAAAATTTAGCTCTGACCCACCCAAAATGAAGGGCAAAGACCCAAAAAGCGGCAATGCCAGCCACACAAGTGTCGTCAGCAAGAACGTCTGCCGGATCGTCAGGCCCGATGACACGCCATTCTGGCAGGCAAGTGCCACAAGCCCGCCGACCAGAATGGTAATCACCGCACTTTCAAAGAAAACTGTCCAATGGCCATTCCCCGCCACCACATCGGCCAACAAAGGCGCAAACATAGTGGCCCCAAGAGCCGCGACCAGAAGGCCGATCACATATCCTACGGGGCGCACGTCAAACATGGTGAAGGGTTGGCGTGACTTGGGCGGATAGTCAAGTAATGGTCAAAGGCCGCAGTGCGGGACCAAAGCCGCCATTCTGGCTGAACCACTATTTATTGCTTTGTCAAACTTTCAGGCATCTGGGTTCCTGTCACGTGGTGGATGGTCATAGTCAAAAAGTCTGGACAAAAGAGAGCGTGCAGACAGGCCTATCAAAGCGCCGACCAAAGCGCCAAACTTAATGCCAAATTGTGGCGAGAAGCCAAGAATATAGGCCCCGACGAGTCCTAAAATAACACCGATACCGACGCCGACTGCGATCGCTACGATGTCACGTACAAACGTTCTTAATACGCCGCGACCAAGAAATGCCCATTCGTTTACTGGATCTTTATCGTCGTTGCTCATGTCCCACTTTCCAATCTAGTAAACCTATTAAATCCAAGAATAATAACGATACTTGGGCCAAGATCATCATAAAGAAGGGACAGTTTGGGCTCTAAACCGTCATTCGGGGCGGGCGCACCCAAGGCTAAGGTCCGTAAACCCTCCGTAGGGTGCGTCACCCGACATGAAATAACGACTGGAACAACTTAGGGTCCAAACTTTCCGCATCAAACGTCGTGCCTTCGGTCAGCACTGACACGGCGTCATGGCTGTGCAGGCTTTCTTGATGGCTGGCGATGACGCGGTAATCGGCGATGCGCGGGTCGGCTTGCATCTGCTCCGCGAACAGACGCGCGGCGTCTTCTACGAAGATCGGGTTTGCGGCGTTCAGTTCGGCAAACGCCTGTTCGTCTTCGCGTTTCACCATGACTTGGGTTTCCGTCGGCACGGCGGCGCGGCAGATATCAATCAGGTCTTCAAACCACAAAACATCACCCTCAGGCGCCAATTCCACCGACACCCGCGCGACGCTGCGTTGGGAATGTGGCGTCGCCAGCTGGCCACGGAATTGGCGCGCATGTTCGGACAATTCAAGCGAACACGGGCAAGTCGATGAATAAACGTAATCCAGATGGACGATCTTTTTGCGCTGACCGCCCGATTCAATCAGCTCAAGCGCGATGTCGTAATACTGATACCCCACAAGGCCGGACCGCAGGCTGTTCACCTTCATAGGAAACGACGTGCGCATCATGATGCGGGCGTCAAAACTGTCCAGATCGGTCTTGTATGCGTCGAGCGCCGCGTCAATAACCTCAAAGCTGAACGTTTCTTCGGCATGTTTGTAAAACGTGCGCATGATGCGGGACATGTTGATGCCCTTCTTTTCCGCCTCAAGGCTGACAGTGCCGGTGACGGATGTTTCAAGCGTAACATCATCGCCCACGGCTTTTCCGGCACGGGTATGGAACCGGATCGGCAGGCGGAAATTACTGATCCCGACATGTTGGATCGCCCGTTTCGCGCCTTTGATCAGACTGCTGGGACCGTTTTGCAGATCTGGCATCGACGCCTTATAAACCTCATCCACTTCAAATTCTTCGGGATAGGCGCGCGCTAAAGCGGGGTAATTCGACACTTCACGGCCGGGCACCAGTCGTGACACCAGCGGATCAAGGGCGGCGACTTCTTCGTCCGTCACTTGCCCCGCCCAGTTGCGCAGGAGGGCCAATGCCTCAGCTGCGTCTTCATGGGTCAAATCACGGTTTAGATCTTTGGGTCGGATATTCATCGAGTCCCCCTTCGGCACACCACGCAGGACATCTAAGTGGGGATGCATGCGGTCTTTTTCCACTTTTTCGTGCTCCTGATACGGGTTTTGAACAGCTTTAGATCAGAAATGATGACCGTATTCGTCGGGAAATGCCAGCATCCTAAATCGCGTCCAGCGCCGCCAGCAAGTCGTCGATCAGATCGCCCGCGTCTTCTAGCCCGGTCGAAAGCCGCACCAGACCACCCGAAATCCCCAGCAGGTCTTTTTGGTCTTGTGGCAATCTCTGATGCGTCGTTGTCGCCGGATGGGTGACGATAGATTTGGCATCTGCAAAATTATTCGAGATGGTGAACAACTCCAACCCGTTCAGGAACTTGAAACAGGCGTCTTTGCCGCCCGCCACCTCAAGCGCCAAAACAGTCCCGCCTGTTTGCGACTGCGCGCGCGCCAATGCGTACTGGGGGTGCGCAGAATGGGTCGGATACCGCACAGCGCTGATTTTGGGATGGCCATCCAAAGCAGTCGCAATCGCCATCGTCGTGACTGATTGCTGCGCGACCCGCAAATCGAGCGTTTCCAGCCCCTTAAGATGGGTCCACGCGGTGAACGGGTTCATCGCACCACCGGTATGTTTCATGTAGGTTTCAATAGGTCCACGGATCAGATCACGACTGCCCATGATTATCCCACCCAACATCGGCCCCTGCCCGTCG
>JAGGNB010000037.1 GCA_017886375.1 Octadecabacter sp. | reverse complement strand
GCCGATGATCTTCCGGTCTGGATGCCGATTCCCGCGCTGGCTGAAATCCAGATTGCGTTGGAAGAAGCGGTGGCGTCGGTGACTGAACTTGAAGGATACGAGTTAAAGCGGATTATGCGAACAGGAACGGTCGCGACCATCGACAACCGCAACTGGGAATTGCGCGATCAATCCGGTCCCGTACAGCGCCTGTCCCAGTCGCGTGCTATCGGATTGGATATGGAAAGCGCGACAATCGCAGCTAACGGGTTCCGGTTTCGGGTGCCCTACGGCACGCTTTTGTGCGTCTCTGACAAGCCGCTGCACGGAGAGTTGAAGCTGCCTGGCATGGCGTCAGATTTCTATAAAACGCAGGTTTCGAGGCATTTGATGATCGGAATTCGCGCGATGGAGAAGTTGCGCAAAATGCCGCTGGAACGGATTCACAGCCGGAAATTACGCTCATTTGAGGAAACTGCCTTCCTATAATGGGCGAATATTGGGGTATTTCACTACAATATGCAGTTTTTCACTTGTAATGTGGCACTAATCGTTGTGGAACGTAGCGACATGCAGTTTACTGACTAAGCAAGAAGCCCAGAAAACGGGCAGAACGAGGAGAGATAAGATGGCGACGAAACCAATGACCAAAACGCAACTTGTTGCAGCGCTGGCAGAAGACATGGGTACGGATAAGAAATCCGCATCCGCAGCGCTCGACGCAATGGTCGGTCTGATCACACGCGAAGTTTCCGGCGGCGGCGCCGTTACACTGCCAGGCGTTGGCAAAATCTATTGCCGTGAGCGTCCAGAACGTATGGTCCGCAACCCAGCGACGGGTGAGCAGATCAAGAAAGACGCCGACAAAGTGGTCAAGATGACCATCGCGAAGGCACTGAAAGACAGTGTGAACGGCTAAGGCTGATCCGCTAATTTGGTGAAAGGGTCGCCCTACAGGGCGGCCCTTTTTCGTTGGAGACGTTATGAAGCCGATTGATACCAGAGCGATTGTTATGGGCGTGATGTTTGGCATCATGTGGGCCTCGGCGTTCACGTCGGCCCGCGTGATCGTGCAATATGCGCCGCCGCTTTACGCGCTTGCGATCCGGTTTTTGTTGTCAGGGGTTTTTGCCGTTTTGTTGGCGCGTATCATGGGCCAAAGCTGGCATTTGACGCGGCGCCAATGGATTGCCACGCTGGTCTTTGGTGTGACGCAAAATGCGCTCTATCTGGGGCTGAATTTTGTGGCAATGCAGACCATCGAAGCGTCGCTTGCAGCGATCGTCGCATCTACGATGCCGCTGTTGGTCGCCTTCGCGAGCTGGACGGTATTTGGCGAACGGATCAGGCCCCTTGGCGTCGCAGGTTTGGTCGCAGGTTTGGTCGGCGTGGCCCTGATCATGGGTGCACGTTTGCAAGGGCAGGTCGATATGTTCGGGCTGGGCCTTTGCGTTATCGGTGTCGTGTCTTTGACAGTGGCGACGCTGTCGGTGCGTGGCGCGTCGTCGGGCGGTAATTTTCTGATGATCGTTGGTCTGCAAATGTTGGTCGGCAGCGCGGTGCTTTGGGTGCCAGCGCTTGCGTTTGAAACGTTCGATGTCAATTGGACGTGGCAATTGGGTGTGGCGTTTGCCTACACCGTGATCGTTCCCGGCATTGGGGCGACGTTGATCTGGTTCATGTTGGTGGACCGCATCGGTGCGACGCCTGCGTCCGTGTTTCATTTTCTAACGCCGTTCTTTGGCGTGTTGACGGCTGCACTTCTGCTTGGTGAAAAGCTGGGTTCGATGGACATCATTGGCGTTGTGATCATCACAGCGGGCATTTTGGCAGTGCAGATGGCCAAACAGAAACGGGACTAGGTCTGCGGGCCGATCTGCCCACGCACGCCACCCGTTTGACCACGGTCCAGCAGGATATGATCGAGGATCACAGCCGCCATCATCGCTTCGCCAACGGGGACAGCACGAATACCAACGCAAGGGTCGTGACGGCCTTTGGTTATGACCTCAGTGGGTGTTCCATCCATGCGGATGGATGCACGCGGGCTAAGGATGCTGGACGTCGGTTTGACCGCAAAACGCACAACAATGTCTTGCCCCGTGCTGATACCCCCAAGGATACCTCCCGCATGGTTGCTTGAATATTCCGGCCCGTCCTTGCCCATAAAAATCTCATCCGCGTTGGCACGACCGGTGAGGGACGCGGCAGCCATGCCTTCGCCAATTTCCACGCCTTTGACGGCGTTGATGGACATCATGGCGGCGGACAGATCAGTGTCTAACTTGCCATAAACAGGTGCGCCGATGCCTGCAGGCACGTTGCGCGCCACGACTTCGATCATCGCGCCGACCGAGTTGTGATCGTCCTTGCGCAACCAGTTGATATAATCCGTCCATTCAGTAACAACGCCTGCATCGGGGCACCAAAAGTCGTTGCCATCAATCGCGTCCCAATCAAAGCGCGCGCGGTCGATGTGCTTTTCGCCCATCTGGACCATGTAGCCTTTGATCTCGACGTTTGGTGCCAGCGATTTGATCGCCGCGCGGGCCACACCACCCGCCGCCACCCGCGATGCAGTTTCACGCGCAGAAGATCGACCACCGCCGCGATAATCGCGCAGCCCGTATTTTTGGTGATACGTGATGTCGGCATGTCCAGGGCGAAAGGTGTTGGCGATGTCTCCGTAGTCTTTGGACCGCTGATCAGTATTCTTGATCATCAACTGGATTGGCGTGCCTGTCGTCGTGTCTTCGAACACGCCTGACAGGATTTCGACCGCATCAGGTTCTTGGCGCTGTGTCGTCATCTTGTTTTGACCGGGGCGGCGTTTGTCGAGCCATTCCTGGATCATCGGCGCTGTCAGCGCGACACCGGGGGGGCAACCATCGACGGTCGCGCCCAATGCAGGACCGTGGCTTTCGCCCCACGTGGTGACGCGGAAAAGATGACCGTAGGAATTGATCGACATTGGTGCGCTCCTTTGTCCCCGTCTAGCGTTGCGACAGGCCCTTGCCAAGTCCGCCGGACCATCCTAGCTGTGTGGAACCTCGGGGGGCCATTGTGGCTGAGATGTCGAAAGACGGACCCGTAGAACCTGACCCGGTTAAGACCGGCGGAGGGAAGGTAACGGGCCGGATCAATTTGGGCCCATTCTCCTTTCTCCGTTTTGTAACATTGAGAGGATGAGAGCATGAAAACCACCCTGATCACTGTCGCAGGACTATTGTTTGGCACCGCAGCGCTTGCGGATGGCCACACACCTGTATTGACAGTTTACGCCCCCGATTATTTCGGGTCCGAATGGGGCCCAGGCCCAAGTATTGAAGCCGCGTTCGAGGAACGTTGTGGATGTGACTTGCAGTATCAGACCGGTGACTTGTTGCCGCGCCTGTTGCTGGAAGGTGCCAGAACCGAGGCTGATGTCGCCATCGGATTTAATTCCGACATCACCAAACAGGCCCGCGACAGTGGGATGTTCGCACCGCACGGGCTGGATTTGTCGCCTCTGACGTTGCCGATTGACTGGAACGACGACACCTTCCTGCCGTTCAACTATGGCCATACGGCGTTCATCTACGACAACACAAAATTGGACGGGTTTGACAGCTTTGAGGCCTTATTGAATGCCCCGGACGATGTGCGGATCGTTATCCAAGACCCGCGTTCGTCAATTTCTGGGCTTGCATTGGTGCTGTGGGTACAGGCGGTCTACGGCGATGAGGCAGAGGCCGCATGGCTGCGGCTTGCCCCCAAGATTGTCACGGTGACGCAGGGCTGGTCCGAAAGCTACGGGCTATTTACGGACGGCGAAGCGGATGTTGTGTTGTCTTACACGACATCGCCCGCCTACCACATCATCGCCGAAGAAGACCTGACCAAGTCCGCAGCAATCTTTGAGGAAGGCCATTACTTTATGGTCGAATTGGCGGCGAAATTGGCAACGACGGATCAGCCTGAATTGGCGGATGAGTTCATGGCGTTCATTTTGACGGAAGAGTTCCAGACGATGATCCCGACAACCAACTGGTCGTTCCCCGCAGCTTTGCCAGTCGATCAGTGGCCCGAAGGGTTCCAAGATCTTCCGATGCCTGAAACGGTGTTGTTCTACGATGAAAACGAGGCCGCAGCGCTTCGTGATACAGCGATTGAAGCATGGCGCAGCGCGTTGTCGCAATAATCGCGGCACTGATCGTCGCGGGGCTGGTTATTGGCCCCGTGACGGCAGTGTTGTGGCGCGGCGGTGGATTTACGGCCCTGTCTGCGGCTGACCTATCGGCGTTGCAGTTCACGGTTTGGCAGGCGTTCTGGTCTGCCGTGATCAGCGTTGCCTTGGCAATTCCTGTCGCGCGCGCGTTGGCGCGACGATCGTTTTGGGGACGGTCGGCGCTGATTTCCATCATGGGCGCGCCGTTCATTTTGCCGGTGATCGTGGCAATTTTGGGCCTGCTCGCGGTGTTTGGCGGCAATGGATTTGTGAATTTGATTTTGGAACCATTAGGTGTCCCCAAGCTCGATATTTATGGCCCGCACGGCGTCATTCTTGCGCATGTATTTTTCAATCTGCCGCTGGCGGTTCGGCTGATTTTGCAAGGCTGGCTAACCATTCCGTCCGAAAGGTTCCGTGTTGCCGCAAGTCTGGCCGCTCCGGTGTTTTGGTTGCTTGAATGGCCGATGTTGCGACGCATTGTGCCCGGTGCATTTGCGGTGATTTTTGTGATTTGCATCGGCTCGTTTGCTGTTGCCTTGACGCTTGGCGGCGGGCCAAAAGCAACCACTGTTGAACTGGCGATCTATCAGGCGTTCAAATTTGATTTTGATCTTAGTAAGGCGGCATCTTTGGCGGTTGTGCAGCTGTGCCTTGGGCTTGGGGCCGGACTTATCGCGCTGCTGCTTGCACGCGGCGACATGCTTGGCGCTGGCTTTGATCGGGTTGTGCAGCGCTGGGATGGGTCAAGGCTGCTCGACGCGACTTGGACTGGGCTGGCGACGCTGTTTCTGATGGCGCCACTTTTAGCAATTTTTATTGCTGGACTTGCTGGGTTGTTTGATCTGCCGATTGGTATTTGGGGCGCGGCTTTACGCTCATTTCTCATCTCATTGGGCGCGGTGGCGTTAACGATGGCGTTGGCGTTGCCATTGGCGACTAAGGCCGGCGAAGCCGCGTCGTTGTTGGGACTGTCCGTGTCCGGTTTGGTGTTGGGCACGGGGATGTTTCTGATCGTGCAGCCCTATGTGCGACCCAGTTCGGTGGCCTTGCCTGTGACGATGCTGGTGAATGTCCTCATGGCGTTGCCGTTCGTGCTGCGGATATTGCGGCCAGGCGTAGAGTCAGCACGTGTTGATTTTGGCCGATTGGGGCAATCGCTCGGCTTGCGAGGGTGGGCGTTATGGCGGATCGTTTATTTGCCGCGCTTGCGGCGCCCAATGGGGTTTGCTGCGGGTTTAACAGGGGCGCTGGCGATGGGGGATCTTGGTGTCATCACCTTGTTCTCGCGCCCCGGTGAAGGCACTTTGCCGATGGCGATGTATCAACTGATGGGGGCCTACCAGATGGACGCCGCGTATGGCGCGGCACTGTTGTTGGTCATGCTATCACTTGGCCTGTTCTGGGCTTTTGACAAAGGGGGCCGAGCGCATGCTGTGGTGTAGGGATTCGGTTTTTGTGCAGGGCGGCTATACCTTGTCGGCAGATTTGCGCATTGAGGCTGGCAAAGTGACAGCCGTGATCGGACCATCCGGCGCTGGCAAGTCGACGCTGCTTGGCGGGATTGCGGGATTTGTGGCACAGCGATCGGGCATAGTGTCTTGGAACAGTGCGGATATCACCGCTTTACCACCCCACAAACGGCCGGTGTCGATGCTATTTCAGGATAACAATCTCTTTCCGCACCTGACAGTTTTGCAGAATGTAGCGCTTGCGCTTGGGTCTCGATTGAACCCGACGCGCGACGTACAAAATCAAGTTGAAGATATGCTGGCCCGTGTGGGGCTGGAAGACTTGGCGACACGCAAACCTGCGGCGTTGTCTGGTGGTCAACAAAGCCGCGCTGCCTTGGCACGTGCGCTGCTGCAGGACCGCGCGATTATGCTGATGGATGAACCGTTCAGCGCCTTGGGGCCGGGAATGAAGGCCGAAATGCTGGACCTGTCGGTTGAATTGGCACAGGCGGTGGGGCGCACGGTTGTGATGGTCACACATGATCCGGCGGATGCCGCGCGGGTGGCTGATGCGGTTATCGGGGTCGTTGCGGGCAAGGCATGGGAACCGATTGAAACGGCACGGTTCCTAAACGATCCGCCTGCAGCGTTCATCGACTATCTTGGGTGAAACGCAAAAGGCCCGCCATATCTGACGGGCCTTTTGTTTGAGTGCGAAAGACGTTTAGTCTTTGCGCGTTGCGCCACCTTTGTGTGGTGCCCACAGACGCTTGTTTGTCAGGTACAACAACACGGATAACACTGTCAGGAAGATCACACCGGTAAGGCCGGCCTGCTTACGCGCCATCATCTTTGGTTCAGCTGTCCACATCAGGAACGCCGCAACGTCCTGAGAGATGTGTTCAAGTTCCGTTGAGTGGCCGTCAGCAAATTCAACATCATCCCCGTATAATGGCGGCGACATGCCAATCCAGGACCCTGGGTACAAGTGTTCGCCGTGGTCGCCTTTGCATTCGTCAGGATAACCGCCTGGTGCGAAGGCTGTGTTGTAATAGCCGTCCATGGGCGTTTCCATGTCCTGTGCGCATTGCGGTTCTTCTTCGTAGGCGGACAGGAGGGTCGCGATATATTCGGGACCGCCCATGCCTTTGAAGAACTGGTTGATGCCGGAGCCGTATGGACCGTGGAATCCAGCGCGGGCCTTTGCCATGAGCGACAGGTCCGGTGCGTTGGACAAACCACTTTCAGGGAAATGGTCGGCTGGTGTGGCGGTGCGGAAGTCGCCTTCGCCATCAAACAATGTCTCGTCGAAAACTTGGTAGAATTCCGCATAAGCGCGCATTTGATCTTCCGGCAGCGCAGGGCCGCCTTCGTCATGCAAGTTGCGGAACGAGACGAATTTCAGGCCGTGACACGCCGAACAGATTTCAGTGTAGACCTGAAGGCCACGCTGAAGCTGGTTGGTGTCATAGGCGCCAAACGGACCCTCAAACGAGAAATCAAAATCCTCGATGTGGGTTTCGGAACCGGCCGCATAGGCGGAGCCCGAGGCTAAGCCGAAAGCGACAGCTGCGGTCAGGGTGAGTTTGCGGAACATTTTCATTGGTCCTTTCTCACTCGGCCGGAGAGACGATGGGTTGCGTGTCATCGTCCTTCGGCGCGTAGTGCGCGTTGAAGTCATCCTCGATTGTCGCGGGCGGTGTCATCGGCTTTTCGATAACGCCCAGAAGCGGCAGAATAACGAGGAAATAGGCGAACCAGTACGTCGCACCGATCAGCGCGATGATTGGGTAGATGCCTTCGGCAGGCATAGCACCAGCCCACATCAGAACGACGAAGTCTACGACGAGGACACCGAACCACCATTTGAACATCGGGCGATAACGACCGGACCGAACAGACGATGTGTCGAGCCAAGGAACAAGCGCCATCACGACAATCGCGCCAAACATCGCCAGAACACCAAAGAACTTCGCGTCGATGATACCAAAGCTGATCCATTCAGCAAAGATCACAACCCAGACCGTGTTATCGAACGCCCGCAAGATCGCGTAAAATGGCAAGAAGTACCATTCTGGAACGATGTGTGCGGGTGTCGCCAGCGCATTGGCTTCGATGTAGTTATCAGGGTGGCCGAGGAAGTTTGGCATAAAGCCAACGATCGCCACGAAGATCGCCAGAATGACGGCCAACGCAAACAAATCCTTGATGACGAAGTATGGCCAGAACGGAAGCGTGTCTTTATCGGCTTCATCTTTTGATCCGCGACGCACTTCAACACCCGTTGGGTTGTTGTTGCCTGTCGTATGGAACGCCCAAATGTGAACAATCACCAAACCCGCGATCAAGAATGGCAGCAGGTAGTGCAACGAGAAGAACCGGTTCAGCGCAGGTTGACCAACAGCGCCAGCGCCGAGAAGCCAAGTTTGCAAGGTTTCGCCGACCAAGGGAATTGCGCCAAACAGGCCAGTGATAACAGCCGTGCCGTGAAACGACATTTGGCCCCAAGGCAGAACGTAGCCCAAAAAGCCTGTCGCCATCATGAGGATAAAGATCAACATGCCGATGATCCACGTGACTTCGCGTGGCGCTTTGTAGGATCCATAATACAGGCCGCGGAACATATGCGCGTAAACAGCCACGAAGAACAACGATGCGCCGTTCATGTGGAAGTAGCGGATCATGTGACCGCCGTTCACGTTGCGCATGATGTGTTCAACCGAACTGAACGCCATGTCGACGTGTGGTGTATAGTGCATCACCAGCACGACGCCTGTGGCAATCTGCATCGCAAGTGTAAATGTCAGGACAATGCCCCAGATCCACATCCAGTTCAGGTTCTTAGGCGTAGGCGCCATCACCGTGGTGTAAAGTAGTCCAACAATTGGCAAGCGGCCGTCAAGCCACTTTTCGCCGCGGGTTTTTGGGTCGTAATGGTCGTGGGGAATGCCGCCCATGGGTTTCTCTCCTTAACCGAGTTGAATAGTTGTTTCGTCCACGAAGGACGCAACAGGAACAGGAAGGTTGCGCGGGGCAGGTCCTTTGCGAATACGACCAGCGGTGTCGTAGTGCGATCCGTGACACGGGCAGAACCAACCACCAAAGTCACCAGCACCATCGCCCAGCGGGACACAGCCAAGGTGGGTACAAACGCCCATCTGAACCAGCCACTCACCATTGGTTCCAACGGGATCGCCCATGGTCCCATCAGGGTTTGTTGGACTGAAGTTCACCAATGAGCGGTTCTCGTCGGTGGCTTCGGCTTCGCCCGCAATATTTGCGTTCTCGGCTCCCGTATCTACGAGATCCTCAATCGCGACAGCACGCGCTGCTTCAATTTCTGTCTCAGTGCGGCGGCGAATAAACACCGGCTTGCCCTGCCACAGCACCGTCAGCTGTGTGCCAGGTTCAACACTGTCGACAGGAACGCGAATCGATGCGAGCGCAAGAACGTCCGCCGAGGGATTCATTGAATTAACGAGCGGCCAAACAGCGGCACCCGCTATCACTGCACCAGCGCCGGTTGTCGCGTAATAGATAAAGTCGCGGCGGGTTGTTTGATGGTCTTCTGCGTTAGCCACTTGCTGATCTCCGAATTTTGGGGCTTTTTGCCCGTCAAATACGATGAAAGCCCATCAAAAAGGACTTTCATTCCGTTCGCTTCTTAGCCGCCCATACTCGCTAGGTCCAGCATCATTCAAGCACATCTGGTAGCATGCGGCGATTGGCCCCCGTCCAGTGACTCGTCCTTGGCCTGAGTAATTGGCGACTTCAGACTTTCGTTGCCTGCATTGCGTCGCGGGCTTCAAATTCGGCCTGCCACTTTGCCAAGGCATCGTTTTCGTGACGCCAGTTGCGGGCGTCATGGCGCAAATCAACATAAGATAGGGCGCATGACACAGCGATTTGGGCCATATTCAGCGGGCCGCTGAGGTGGCTCATCCAGCGGCTGTTGATCGCGGCAATTGCACGGGCGGCTTTGCCCCATTGCGCTTCTGTCCAGTCGGGTGATTGCTGATCGGGACGAAAGCGCGCGTCGTAGGCCATCGCCACCGTAATATCCATAATCGCGTCTGCCGTCGCTTCGAGTGTGAGGACTTCGTACAGGCTGGTCACCGGATAAAGCCCCGCATCTGCCATATCATCCAGATAGCGCGTGATAACGCGGCTGTCATAGATCGCTGGTCCGTCTTCACGGATCAAGGCAGGTATTTTACCCGTGGGATTCGCGGCAAGTATTTGCGCGTCTGAGGCAAGCGGTGTTGTTGAGATTTCGATTTCCTCAACGCGGTCGATTAACCCGGATTCACGCAGGAAAACGCGGGCTTTGCGCGCAAAGGGCGAGGGCGGGGACATGATCAGTTTCATGGAGCTTCCTTTAAGTCGTCGTTAGGTGGGTCGCGCATGAGCGCGGCGAGGGCGGCAGTTTCCATGCCAATCCTGCTTTGTGTCATCGCGTCAGCGGCGCGCTGTCGCACGTCGTCAGGTTTGTTCTGGCTTAGTTTAAAAGTGCTTTGCATATCAGTGATGGTCAAGCGGCAAGGGACGATCTGGCGCATCATCTTTTCCAAGACATCTGGCGTCATCTTGGCGGCAGTCCACTGGGGTTTGGGAAGCTGATCCTCAAAATGCGCGGTCTGGCGATCCAGGACGTCGCGCATGTTGTCTTGGCCGAGCATTTCTAACGTGCCGCGTATTTCCACAGCCACGTAATTCCATGTTGGGACCTGATCCTCCACGCCGTACCAATCTGGCGACACATAGCCATCTGGCCCTGTCACCGTGAGCAAGACATCAAGCGGGTCAGCAAGGGCACGCGCAATAGGGTTTGAGCGGACGAGGTGAAGATCAAGGGTTTGGGCATCCTCGGACAGCAAGACCGGAACATGCGCTGCGAGCAATCCGTCAGGACCAATCGCTGTGATTTGTCCAAACGCCCGTTCGCGCACGAATGCCAAGGCGCGCGTATCAGTGGTTTTGCGAAAGATCGGGTTGGGGTGCATCGGGTCCGGTCCTTTGAGATTTAGGAAACAGGATCACGTCATCGCCGTATTTCCAAGGGGTGTACTTGGTCATGATGGATTTGAACCTATCCGAGGCGGTGAAC